>NZ_CAJKVK010000089.1 GCF_905203285.1 uncultured Succinatimonas sp. | reverse complement strand
AAAAAGGACCAACATCGCTGCCTTATCTCCCACTATAACCAGTATTGAGGATGAGAACTTTCCTTTCTTTGCCATTTTGTATCAGGCAGGGTATTTTACGATTAAAGACACTGATGCTCCCGACCTCATGGTCGGCATTCCCAATCTTGAGGTAAAGGAAGCTTTTGCCGATATCGTGCTTGAGAAACTAACGAATAAGGACGGTACGGCTTTAAGAGAGAGCTATAAGCAGGCGATAAGGCGTGCACTTAACAGCAAAGACTTTAAGACGCTAAAAGATGAATTCAACAAAATCTTAAATGAATTCTCTTATGAAAGCGTAGTAAGTTTTAAAGAATACGCATTTCGTGACGTATATAAGGTGATGCTGCAGCTACTTGGCTATAACACCTATACTGAGTATCAGACGGCACTTGGCAGAAGCGACTTATGCTTTGAAGATGATGACAAGCTTTATATCTGTGAGTTTAAAGTCATAAGTAAGGCTGATAATATTCAAGAGAAACTTGCAAAAGCTAAAGAACAAATCAGGGAAAAGAGATACGGTTTAAGAATCACCGATAAGGAAGTAATTACGCTTGCCGTTGTCATCGTTAATGAAAACGCAAGCGACACGCAAAAACCGATGCGGGAAGTAGCAGCAATAGAAATTGTAAAATAATTTTTACTTGCTATCTTGCCGCTATCTATTGTTTGGTAAAGTAAGAGCATATTTAAGATCATGATAATTACATTTATGAAAAGATTTATAGTTGCTTTATTTTTGCTTATAAGCGTAAATGCTTTTGCTTTACCGCAAGGATTTTCCGGCGCGGCTAAACCCAATAGCGCCCCACAAGGATTTAACTTAAATATTATGCCTAACTCTATAAAAGGAGTTAAAGATAACGCTAAAGACGGAGATCATGTTTTACTGCAAGGAGTGTTTACCGGAGAGGACGACGGAGAAGGAAACTATACTTTTGAGGATAAAGATAAAAATAAAATCCAGGTAAGTATTCACGCAGAAAATTTAACCTTGATAGCCAACAGTCCATATTTTATCTGGGGAAATGTGAAGAAATCATTATTTAATTGTTCTATAGAATTAATTTACATTTCAGATCCTCAATATTGACGCACTATTAAAAAACATTGTGTTTGCTCACTTGAGAGCATTGGCACAACCTTTTAAAATATCTGCTTTCCAAAGGAAAGCAAAAAAATGTTTCAATTACGTCAATCAATTCTTTTATTTATTACAGCATCCATTTGGGGATCAGGTTTCGTTGCTCAAAGTATCGGCATGGATCATGTCGAACCTTTTACTTTTACTTTTTTCCGCACCGCAATCGGAGGAGTCGTTCTCATTCCAGTCATCTGGTTTTTAAATAAATTAAAGCAGCGAGGCGGACGAGTTATTCATAACGGATCCAAAAAAGATCTTATTCTAGGATCTTTTTTTTGCGGAATGTGTCTTGTTGCCGCTGAATCATTCCAGCAATTCGGGCTCGTGTACACTGATGCCGGTAAAGCAGGATTCATTACCTCAATGTACATTATTTTCGTTCCGATTTTATCTATCTTCTTAGCTAAAAAAGTCGGA
Source organism: uncultured Succinatimonas sp. (assembly GCF_905203285.1). Lineage (GTDB taxonomy): Bacteria > Pseudomonadota > Gammaproteobacteria > Enterobacterales > Succinivibrionaceae > Succinatimonas. Next base: position 6,095 of record NZ_CAJKVK010000089.1, on the reverse strand, counting down.
TTATCGGTATGGATAGGAGTTGTTTTATCCGTCTTTGGTCTTTATTTTCTATGTATAAAACCGGATATGGACTTTTCCATAGAAAAAGGAGATTTTCTCATTTTTATCTGTGCCATCATTTTTGCCGTACACATTTTGGTTATCGCTTATTTTGTCAATAAAGTTGACGGAGTACAGCTTGCCTGCGGACAGTTTTTTGCAGGATCTTTCGTCGCTTTTTTCTTAATGCTGATCCACGACACTATTACTTATGAAGGATTCATGGGAGCATTGCCTGCAATCCTGTGGGTTGGAATCATGTCTAACGGAGTTGCCTATACTTTACAAATTGTCGGACAGCGCGGAATGAATCCTACCATCGCAACTTTAATTCTCTCGCTTGAATCGGTAATGGCTGTCGTATTCGGAGGCATTTTCCTTCATGAAGTTATGACTTCAAGAGAACTTTGGGGCTGCGCATTAATGCTTGCTGCAGTGATCATCGCACAAATTCCGCCTAAAAAAGCGAAAGTAAGTTAAAATTACAAGTTACGCAGATTAGTAATAATTTTTAATAACAAAGAGGAAAAAATGAGCAAACGTTCAATGCTTGTCACCTCAGCACTTCCATATGCCAATGGACCTATTCACTTAGGCCATATGCTAGAGCATATCCAATCCGATATTTTCGTACGTTTTCAAAGAGCTGTAGGTAATAACGTATACTATGTCTGTGCCGATGACTGCCACGGCACTCCCGTTATGATCAAAGCAGGTCAAATGGGTATCACTCCCGAAGAGCTGATTCTCCAAGTCGGAAAAGAACACAAACAAGACTTTGACGGTTTTTTAATCAATTACGACAACTACTATCGTACCCACTCTGAAGAAAACCGTATTTTCTCTCAAACTATCTATAAGAAATTAAGAGACAAAGGTTTTATTACCACTAAAACTATTTCTCAGCTTTACGATCCTGAGAAAAACATGTTCCTGCCCGATCGTTTCGTCAAAGGAACCTGTCCTAAGTGCGGAGCTCCCGATCAATACGGAGATAACTGCGAAGTTTGCTCTGCAACTTATAATCCTACCGATCTTAAAGATCCCTATTCCACGATATCCGGTGCAACCCCGATATTAAAAGAATCTCTTCATTACTTCTTTGATCTGCCTAAATTTAAAGACTTTTTGCATGAGTACATAAATTCAGGCGTATTACCGAAGGAAATGGCAAACAAACTTGAAGAGTGGTTTGCTCAAGGTCTTAAAGATTGGGATATCTCCCGAGACGCCCCTTATTTCGGTTTTGAAATTCCGGATGCCGACAATAAATATTTCTATGTTTGGCTGGATGCTCCGATAGGCTACATGGCCTCTTTTAAGAATTTCTGCGACAAAAACGGAATAGATTTTAATTCATTCTGGAATAAGGATTCAGACAAGGAACTTTATCACTTTATCGGTAAAGACATTCTTTATTTCCATTCTCTGTTCTGGCCAGCTACATTAGAAGGCTCCGATCACCGTTTACCGACCGGAATTTTTGTTCACGGCTACGTTACGGTTAACGGCGCTAAGATGTCTAAATCCAAAGGCACCTTCATTAAAGCTTCCACTTATTTAAAACATTTAAAGCCTGAATGCCTGCGTTACTATTTTGCCTCCAAAATGAATAATCAGGCTGTTGATTTAGACCTTGCTCTTGATGACTTTGTCGCTAAAGTCAATTCAGACATCGTAGGTAAAGTAGTAAACCTTGCTTCCCGTACCGCAGGATTTATCAATAAGCGCTTTAACGGAATGCTTGCCGATAAACCTAACGATCCTGCGCTTATGGAAAAATTTGCTGCTGCAATGCCTGAAATCAAGCAAGCATATGACAGCCGCAACTACTCTGATGCAGTTCGTGCCATAATGTCGCTTGCCGATGAGGCTAACCGCTATATTGATGCGATGGCTCCATGGGTAATTGCCAAACAAGAAGGCCAAGATGAAAAACTTCAGGCTGTCTGCACTGACGGAATCAACTGCTTTAAAGCTTTAATTACATACTTAAGCCCGATTCTTCCTGAGGTTTATCAGAAAGCACAGGAACTGCTTAACGATAAGCTGGAATTTGATAATGCCGCAGCTCCGTTATTAAGTCATCAAATTAATAAATTCACTCCTTTATTTACAAGAATCGATCCTAAAGATATTGAAGCTATGATTGAGGACAGTAAAAAGGATCTTGCAGCAGCAAAAACTGCCGCTCCGCAGCCTAAAGCTGAAGAAAAGAAAAATGATTTTGAACCTTTAGCCGATGAAATCACCATTGATGATTTTGCAAAAGTCGATTTACGCGTCGCAACTATCGTTAAAGCTGAAGAAGTTCCGGAAGCTCGCAAGCTTTTACGCCTTGAAGTAGATCTTGGCTTTGAAAAGCGTCAGGTCTTTGCCGGCATTAAACATGCCTACACTGACATAAGCAAACTTATCGGCAGAAAAGTCGTTGTTGTCGCAAACTTAAAACCGCGCCAAATGAAATTCGGTCTTTCACAAGGCATGGTAACGGCAGCAGGTCCCGGCGGAACCGAAGTTTTCTTATTATCCGTTGATGAAGGCGCTAAAAACGGCGATCGTATACATTAATCATCATCTTTAACATAATTAATTAAATTTGTATAATACAGGGCTTTTTTAAATTGCCCTGTATTTTTTTGTGCATTGAACGATGACTAAAAAACAATCCGTAAGCTCCGTAATTCTTTCTCTTTTTCGCCTGGCGCTGCCGATTATTTTCGGTAATATTGCTTATGCGCTTTTAGGCATTTCCGATATAGTCATGGCTGGAATGGCAGGTACTTCAGATTTAGCCGGAGTATCAATCGGAGGATCTTTTTTCTTCCCAGGTCTTATGTTTCCCATCGGAATGATTACGGCACTTCATCCTATCGTAAGTCGCTTAAGGGGTGCGGAAAAATACGATGATATTCCTTATTCTCATCTTTGCGCTTTATTAGTATGTCTTACCTTCGGCTTTTTTATAATGCTCATTCTTCTGTTTTTAGCCCATTTTGTTCTTAATATAGAATCAGACGCAAGAATGTTTGAGGTTTCAAAAGGTTATATTACCGCAATCGCCTTTTGCGTTCCCGTAGGTGCTATTTTTGCGTCGATGCGCGCCTACTGCGAGGCTATGGGAAGAACCAAAGTCACGTTATATTTCGGTTTATTAGCTCTATGCTACAACATTCCATTAAACTACATATTCATTTTCGGAAAGTTCGGTATGCCGGCTTTAGGCGGCGTGGGATGCGGTGTCGCCACATTAATATCAATGCTTTTAAGCTCGCTTTTTATAGCACTTTATATTCGCTGTAATAAAAGACTCTATCTTTCATCATTTTTTGTTAACAAAACAAAAATCAAATTTAAAGATCTTACCGCTTACTTAAAGCTGTCATTGCCGCTAGGCCTTTCTAGCTCTGTTGAATGCTTTTGCTTTACCGTAATCGCTTTACTGTTAAGCCCTTTAGGACCTGTCAGCGTATCGGCAAACAGTATTGCCATGTCACTTTCCACCTTAATCTTCAATTTCCCCTTATCTCTTGGCATAGCGTCATCCATCATGACCGGCTACGCTATAGGTAAAAATGACTTAGAACAATTAAAACGTGTAATAAAAGCAGCCTACCGCATTGCATTTATCAGCATGGCATTCGGTATAACAATTTTGCTTTCCTTAAGACACGAATTGCCAGCCTTTTTCACCGAAGATACCGCGGTTATAAAACTAAGCTCAACCTTACTTATTTTTGCCGCTTGCAATCAGGTTTGTGAAAACCTTCAGACTATCCAGGCATATTTGCTGCGCGGATTTAAGGATACCAAGATCATCTTCATTACAACCGTACTATCTTTTTTCTTCCTGGCAATTCCCATCGGATATATAAACTGTTATGAATATATCAACACACCGTTCACCGGACCTAAAGGCTTTTGGGTAGGAATTTTCAGCGGTCTGTTTTTTGCATCTATTCTCTACAGAAGAAGGATCCTATATCATTGGCGTCAGCTAAAACACAATAAAGCCAAGATCTTTTAAAAAACATTTAAAATTTTACCTAAAGAAACCTTGTACTTTTCTTTGTAGATAAGACAAGGCTTCATTAAAAATTTACACGCTTCTTGTATAATGCAGCTGTAAAAATTTTTTAATTGTTTGCGATCTTGCGTATTTAACCAATCATTGAGAGCCAATTAATGTCGGAAGTTCGTATCGGTACTGAAGTAGTCCCAACCTTACCTAAAGAAATACACAGAATTATTAAATTAGCCTGGCCGATTGTTTTCGGTCAGCTTGCTTCTACCTCAATGACGGTCGTTGATACCGTAATGGCCGGTGCGGCTGGAACAGAGCAGCTAAGCGGTGTCGCTATCGGAGGATCTTTTTATTGGCCGGCAATTTTGGCAATCGTTGGTCTTTCATTTGCCTTACAGCCTATTGTCGCCCAATTACGCGGTGCAGGAAAAGCAGATGAAATACCGGCACGAGTACATTTGGCTGCCATAATTTGTCTTTTAGTCTCATTATTGATGGCGGTAATACTATGTTTTGCCCATTTCTTGTATAAATTAATGCCCAATGTCAATGAAGAAATGGTACGAGTCGCTACCGGCTATTTATACGCACTTGCGTTCAGTTTCCCGGCAATCGCTTTATATAACGTTATGCGTGCCTACTGTGAAGGGTTAGGTAAAACACTGCCTACTTTGATCTTCGGATTTGTCATGTTGGCGGCACATATTCCGCTTAACTATATCTTTATTTTCGGTAAATTCGGAATGCCTGAATTAGGCGGTATCGGCTGCGGCGTTGCATCAACAATTTCCATCTATATCGCAACAATTGCTTTATTTATATATGTACAAAAAAGCCGCCACTATAGAAGATTCCGTATTTTCAGGCAATTTTATGATGTAAAAAAACAAGATATTTTCAATTTTCTGCGTTTAGGTTTTCCTCTTGCCATATCTACCACAATCGAGGTAGCCTGCTTCTCTCTTGTTTCTTTTCTTTTAAGTCCTTTCGGACCGAATATGGTTGCAGGACATTCTATTGCGCTTAACGTATCCGGTATCTTATTTATCGTTCCGCTGTCCATCGCTTCTGCTGCAACCATAAGAACCGGTGAAGCCATGGGAGCAAGACACTGGAACCGCGCACAAAGAACCGCCGTGGGTGTATATACTATCGACGTTTTTGTCTTACTTTGCTTTATCTCAATAATTTTAATATTCGGCGATTACATAATTTCTCTTTATACATCGGATCTGGAAGTTACTGCCATAGCAAGTAAGCTTTTGACATTCCTTCTTATTTATCAGCTTCCTGATACAGTTCAGGCCATTTCTATAGGAATATTGCGCGGTTTTAAAGATTCTCGAACAATATTTATTGTAACCTTTATCGCATACTGGATAGTCGGTATGCCCTTAGGCATCTGTCTTGCCTACGGTTATATAGGCGGTAAAGAGTTTGCCGCAATGGGATTTTGGATAGGATTTACCGCAGGCTTAAGCACTGCTGCGATTTTCTATATTTTCAGGATCGTTTACTTATTTAAAAAGCGCTTAATCCCCAAAGGCATGAAACTTAAAATCTGATAAAAAAATTTTTTTATTCTAAAGCGTTGATGCTGCGTCATCAGCGCTTTTTCATTTTTCTGTAAGTAAAAATAACTTACCAAAATTAATTAAAAGTCATGTAAAATCATGCCGTTATTATTTAATTAAAGGACTTTTCCATGAAAGCTAAATTACTTATCGCATCAGCAGTAGCTTTCTCCGTTCTTCTTTCCGGCTGTATGACCGAATCAATGGGCGAAGCAATTTTCATGCACCTTGCTATTCCTACCGATGTAGAAAGCGTTCAGCATAAAGTTGCTTTAAACCAAAATGAACAGAAGATTTTTGACACTTTGCTTGCCGCTAAAGATGCCACTATCATTCGTGACTCACGCAAGAGCGACGTAAAGGAATACTTTGCTCAAAACCAAAGCGGTAAAGTAATGGATACAACCCGGATCGCCTGATTTTTTATGTAGTATAGCAGCTCTTTCTTTTTTCCTCCG
>NZ_CAJKVK010000088.1 GCF_905203285.1 uncultured Succinatimonas sp. | reverse complement strand
AATTTAATGCTGAGCTTATTGAGTTTGGCGGAGAAGAAGAGCACGTGCATTTATTAGTTTTAGTTCTGCCGAAATTTTCAATCTTTAAGATTGTCTTCAGGATCAAGGGAACATCTTCCATTACCATCCGTAAGCGTAAGTATCCTACCGTTAGAACTAAACTGAGGAGTAATGCGTTATGGACGCTATCTTTTTTTCCTCATTCTGCAGAGGTGCTCCGATATTATTCGGCAATATATTGAGCAGCAGAAAACGCTGGATTAAAAACAGAAGCTTCTCCTCACGATGATCTCCGCACTAAAAAACGGGGTTTTAGCCGCTGAGCTTTTTTTGATAAAAACCATCTGATAAGATGGATTAAGTATCTGACTAATTCTTCTCCTGAGGAAGTTATGTCCATAGCCCAAGAAGATCAAATCTTCGCTGATATTCTAGAGGCAGAAAAGATGTTTGTGCGTAATCGTGAAGAAATGCTCAAATATGAAGCTCGTGAGCGCTATGAGATGGATTGTGCTTCACTTAAAAGTGACGGAATAGAAGAAGGGAAACAAATCGGTCGTGAAGAAGGAGCTAAAAGTAAAACAATCCAAGTTGCAAAAAAAATGCTAAAACAAGGTTTAGATGACAAGTTAATTATGCTTTGTACAGAAATTTCTGAAACTGAATTATCCGATTTAAAGCAAAGATTAAAAGATAACTAATATATTGTTATTAAATATGTTTATTATAATGCTGTTCAACTCAACAGCATTATCCTAATAGGCTTAGAACATAATTCTAAAAACTTTATATTTTATTAAGTCAATAAGTGCTAAAAATGTTTGTACACAATCGTTAGGAAATGCTCAAAGTTGAGGGCCATGAACCTCACGAGATGGATTGTGCTTGACTTAAAAGTGACGGAATAGAAGAAAACAAACAAATAGCTCATGATGGAGAAACTAAAAGAAAAATAATCCAAATTACCAAAAAATGCTAAAACAAGGTTTAGATGACAAGTTAATTATGCTCTGTACAGAAATTTCCGTTCAAAAATTAGAATCAATCAAAAACACTATTTCTTTACAAAAAAAAATTTTCTTTTTTGCGACATAGATCGGTGCTTTTCCTCTAGTTCTATGCTGTATTACCTTCAAAGAACTAAAGGAGACGAATATGACTATAAGCGTACGCAAAGCGGATTTTAGTGAAATATTTAAAATTCGCGACCTTGCCTCCGTAACTATCCCTACTTCTTATCAAAACAATTTAACTACAGAGCAAATCGATTATCTGGAAGATTTTTTATATGCTCAGCAAACTTTAGCCGACAGTGAGCAAAGTAAACAAGTATTTTTGATTGCTTCTCTTGACGGAAAAGATTGTGCATACGGCTCTTTCACCAAAGAAGGTCCTGATTTATTCCATTTACAGAAAATCTTCGTAAATCCCGATGATCAGAAAAAAGGACTGGGCTCTGCATTTTTTAAAGCATTGCTTCAAGAAATCTCAAATGAACATCCCGAACCTTGTGATATAGAACTTAATATCAATCATCATAACCAAGGTCTAAAATTTTACGAAAAAATGGGCATGAAAGAAGTTCGTATCGTGAACTTTGATATCGGAAACGGCTTTATTTTTACGCAAAAAGTTTTGGCAATCAAAAACTAAAAAAAATCCTCCATTCAAATAATCAAAAGATTGGAGGATTTTTCAATTAAAAGTTAATCGGATAATTTACATCTTGGAAATTATTTCATCTCCGAATTCTTGAGTGGTAACTTGAACAGCGCCTTCCATCTGCGCAGCAAAATCTGCAGTTACCCTCTTACCGGCGATGGCTTCTTCCATTCCCTTAATTACCAGATCGGCAGCCTCATCCCAACCTAAATAACGCAGCATCATTTCAGCTGACAATATTATAGATCCGGGGTTTGCAAGACCTTTTCCGGCAATAGTAGGAGCAGTACCGTGAGTAGCCTCGAAAATAGCTACGCCGGTACCGATGTTTGCACCCGGTGCAATACCGATACCGCCAACCTGAGCGGCAAGAGCATCGGAAATATAGTCGCCGTTTAAATTCATGGCTGCGACTACATCATAATCAGCCGGATATAACAGAATATTCTGTAAGAAAGCATCGGCAATAACGTCTTTTACAACAATCTTATTACCGGTCTTAGGGTTGGTGAAAGAAACTTTGCCCTTTTCATCAGCTACAGCACCAAACTCTTTTGCCGCTAACTCATAACCCCATTTCTTAAAGGCACCTTCGGTAAATTTCATGATATTGCCTTTATGAACGATGGTTACGCTCTTACGATCATGATCGATAGCGTACTCGATAGCAGCACGGATCAAACGCTCGGTTCCTGCTTTTGACATGGGTTTTACGCCGATACCGCAATGTTCGGTAAAACGTATTTTCTTAATTCCCATTTCGTTTTCCAGGAAATCTATCAGCTTCTTTGCTCCCTCTGAATCGGCTTCCCACTCAATTCCGGCATAGATATCCTCGGCATTCTCACGGAAAATTACCGTATCAGTAAGCTCAGGATGCTTTACGGGACTGGGCACGCCTTTAAAATAGCGAACAGGACGCAGACAAATATATAAATCAAGGGTCTGACGTAAAGTTACGTTTAAAGAACGGATCCCGCCGCCTACCGGGGTAGTCAAAGGACCTTTGATGGCAACATGGTAGTCTTTAATAAAATCTAAAGTTTCATCAGGCAGCCATACATTTTCACCATAAACTTCAGTACTTCTTCCGCCGGCAAAAATCTCCATCCATGCAATTTTCTTCTGGCCGGAATAAGCTTTTTGTACTGCAGCATCTATTACTTTACGCATCACCGGAGAAATGTCGGCACCGATACCGTCGCCGCGAATAAAAGGAATAATAGGATTATTAGGAACGGTAAGCTTTCCGTTTGCATCTGCTGTAATTTGTTTTCCGTCAGCAGGAACAACGACTTGCGACTTAAAGGTCATATTAAAAACTCCTCAAAAAACTAGAGGAATTTTAACAAAAGCAAAGAGATTGAGCACGAAAATCTTGCTTTTACGCCATATTGATTCAATTGCAAACATATCCGTGTTTTATCATTGCAAAAATTCCGTAGTACTCCTGATAGCAGCGTTTTCCTCTGACTAAAGATGTTTTTTACTATTTATCCCCAAGATATATTAAAATAGCTTGTTTAGGAGAAAATTTAAGATGTCAGAACGTTTTAAGCCTTTTACAACCGTTGCTTTAATTATTGAACACGAAGGCCGTTTTTTGATGGTAGAAGAAAAAAACGAATTCGGGGCTACGGTATTCGGTATGCCTTCAGGTCATATTGACGCAAAGGAAGGTATTATTGAAGCCGCTCTTCGCGAAGGCTATGAAGAAACCGGATGTGAAATTGAACTTAAGGCACTTACCGGTATTTATGATTACGTAAAAGATTATGAAACCATTTACCGTTTCTGTTTTTCAGCTACATTAAAACAAGTGCCTGAAACCTTTAAACCTCACGATCCTGATGGGGAGATCCTTGCCGTACGCTTTTATACTAAAGAAGAAATATTCAATCAAAAAGAAGCATGGAGAACCCGTCTTGTTGGCTTATGCATGAATGATTATCTCAATCATCAAGCATTCCCCTTATCTCTTATTGAAAAAGTGGTGCCTTAATTTATGGAATTTGATCCGACTATTCCTTATAAAGAACTGCAAGGCGCTCATGTCGTAATCGGTCTGTCAGGCGGCGTTGACTCTTCTCTTTCTGCCGCTTTACTAAAAGAAAACGGACTGAAAGTTACCGCTTTATTCATGAAAAATTGGGAAGAGGACGACACTGATACCGTCTGCGCGGCTGCAGCCGATCGTGAAGACGCCCAAAAAGTCTGCGACAAGCTCGGAATAGAGCTTAAAACCATAAATTTTGCAGCCGAATACTGGGATCGGGTCTTTGAAAACTTCTTAAGCGAATATCAGGCAGGACGTACTCCTAATCCTGATATTTTATGCAACAAGGAAATCAAATTTAAAGCCTTTTTCGATTATGCCTTAACCGATCTGCATGCGGATTTTATCGCGACGGGTCACTATGCGCAAAGAAGCTTTAACGATCCTCTTGCGGCCCATTTATTAAGATCTGTTGATAAAAATAAAGATCAAACTTACTTTTTGCATGCAATAGGACCAAATGTCCTGCATAAAGTTCTTTTCCCCGTCGGCGCCATAGAAAAGCCGCAGGTGCGTTTAATGGCAGAAGAGCGGGGACTTGTCACGGCAAGGAAAAAAGACTCTACAGGAATTTGCTTTATCGGCGAAAAGCGTTTTCATGAGTTTTTACAGCATTATCTGCCGGCCCATAGCGGTCCTATCATTACCGTTGACGGACAAGTAGTCGGAGAACATGACGGATTGATGTTTGCCACTATAGGCCAAAGAAAAGGACTGCACATAGGCGGAAGTAAAGACGGCTCCGGAGAGCCTTGGTATGTAGTCGATAAAGACATCAAAAACAATGCCCTTATCATTGCCCAGGGACATAACCATCCGGCTCTTTATTCAACTGGACTTATGGCACAAAACGAAACCTGGCTTGTTAAAGCGCCGCAAATGCCGTTTAAGTGCACCTGTAAAATCCGTTACCGTCAGCCTGATGTAAACTGTACCGTATACCGTGAAGGTAATGAATTAAAAGTACTTTTTGACAACAAGGTTGCAGCTGTAGCTCCGGGTCAGTCCGTTGTTTTCTATCAAGGCTCTGAATGCTTAGGCGGCGCTATTATCAACACAGCAATTAAGGAGTAAACATGGCCAATATTAAAGACGAAACTCTTGCTCTTGCTGCTTTGTTTCAGTCTTGCACGCAGATTCAGCGCGTTGCCCGATCAGGATACGTTGATCAGCACGCGGCAGCTGCAGTGCTGCGCGGCATAATCGTTACCAATCCGCAAACCTGTGAAGATATTTATCATCCGTCCAAATTATTGGTCGGATTCCGTCAAATCGTTTCTTCTCTTGGCGGTAACGGTGCAGAAAAATCAGCACAAACTCTGGAAATAACCAAAACCGCATTTAAACTTATAAGCCTTGAACTTGCGATCGAGAAAAACGCCGAAATTTTCAATCGTCTCGGCAGTCAAATCGATGAAGTAAGATCACAAGTGCTTACACTGCATCCAGAATATGAAAACGCCGATCCGTCAGTTGTCATGGATCAAGCATGCATTAAAATGTTTGCCGATCTTTACTCTTCAATAATAAGCCCTAATTTCCCTAAACTTATTATTTTCGGCGAAGAAGAATATTTACAGCGTATTGATAATCAGGAACTGATTCGTGCGCTGCTGCTTGCCGCCATCCGCGCTATTGTCTTATGGCGCCAGGTCGGAGGCAGAAGACGCTTTTTCATTTTCCGCCGCAAGGCAATCATCGAATACGCCCGTCAAGGTGCATCGTCAAACGGTATTAATTAATCGAGGTATCTATGAAATTATCCCCATTAAGCGCAATCTCCCCTTTGGACGGCCGCTATGAGTCTAAAGTCGCTGCTTTGCGTCCTATATTCTCAGAATACGGACTGATGCGTTTTCGCGTACAGGTAGAACTTACTTGGCTGAAAAAACTTGCCGCCTGCCCGCAAATAAAGGAAGTTGAACCTTTTTCTCCTGAAACAATCGCCTTTATTGACGACATTATCAAAAACTTCTCTGAAGAAGATGCTCAAAATATTAAGGATCGCGAAGCGGTAACCAATCATGACGTAAAAGCCGTTGAATACTTCCTTAAGGATAAAACCGCATCCAATCCTGAAATTTCCAAAGCACGTGAATTCATTCACTTTGCCTGCACTTCAGAGGATATTAACAATAACTCTCACGCATTGATGCTTAAAACCGCTCGTGAAGAAGTTTTGCTTCCTACAATTGATGCCGTTATTGACGCCATCACCGAGCTTGCTCACAATTACGCGGATTTACCTCTTTTAGCCCGCACTCACGGCCAGCCTGCCTCTCCTACCACCTTAGGTAAGGAAATGGCCAACGTCGTATACAGAATGCGTCGTCAGCGCAATCAAATCGCCGCAGTTGAAATCATGGGCAAGATAAACGGAGCCGTTGGCAATTACAACGCTCACTTATCTGCTTACCCTGACGTAGACTGGTTCCAATTTTCAAAAGAGTTTGAAGAAAGCTTAGGTCTTACCTTCAATCCTTATACCACTCAAATCGAACCTCACGATTACATTGCCGAGCTCTTTAACGCACTGCAGCGTTTTAACACTATCCTTATTGACTTTGATCGCGACATTTGGGGCTACATTTCTTACGGTACCTTTACCCAGAAAACTGTCAAAGGCGAAATCGGCTCTTCAACCATGCCGCATAAAGTCAACCCGATTGACTTTGAAAATTCAGAAGGCAATTTAGGCCTTGCCAACGCGATTTTCGCCCATTTGGCTGCAAAACTCCCTATTTCACGCTTCCAGCGCGATCTTACCGATTCCACCGTATTGCGTAACTTAGGCGTTGCCTGCGGTTATTCATTGCTGGCTTGGAAGTCGACCTTAAAGGGAATTGCCAAATTACAGGCCAATCCTCAGCATACCGCTGATGAACTTAACAACAACTGGGAAGTTTTGGCAGAGCCTTATCAGACCGTAATGCGCCGCTACGGTATCGCCAATCCGTATGAGAAATTAAAGGAATTAACCCGCGGTCATGCAGTTAATAAAGAAACCATGCTTAAATTCGTTGATTCTTTGGAAATTCCCGAAGAAGCCAAAGCAAGATTGCGCGAGCTTACTCCTGCAACCTACATTGGCCGTGCCAAGACCTTTGCTAAAGATATTTAATTTTTAGCTTAATTCTCTTCCTTAAGGCCTCAAAATTTTTTGAGGTCTTTTTGTTTTGCCGTTAAAACCATAAATAACAGTAAAAAATGACTAAATGAGCACAAAACTAGCTGCACTCTTCAATCGCGACAACTTCACGCATCGGTTCATGCTCATCGTCTTTATTTTGATTGACGATAACTACGACTAAGGTCACTACTTCCTTGACAGTTAGTCTTGTACTGTATTTCTTGTTCTTAATTTGCTGTTTGGCCTCTTCAATCTTTACTTTGACGTCATCTGCTTTTCCGATAACTTTAAACTCGCAGATATAAAGCCTATCGTCATCCTCAAAGCATAAATCGCTTCTGCCAAGCGCAGTTTGATATTCAGTATAGGTGTTGTAGCCAATTAGCTGCAATATCACCTTATATACGTCACGAAAAGCGTATTCTTTAAATGCACTCACAATTTCATAGGAAAATTCATTTAAGATTTTATTAAATTCTTCTTTAAGCACTTTAAAGTCATTTGCATCCAATGCCGCTTTTACTTTTTTACCATAAAAAGCACTTATTTGCGCTGCGGTTTTAGATGTAAGTTTATTTAAGATAATTTCGGCAAAGGCTTTTTAACCTCAAGATTGGGCAGACCCACTTCAAGATAATTAAAACCGGTATCTTTAATCGTGAAATAGCCTGCCTGATACAAAATGGCAAAGAACGGGAAATCTTTATCCTCAATACTTGAGATGCTTGGTGACAATTCGGCTGTGCTTGTCGCAGTAGTAAAATCAAGATCTAAATAATCAACAAGCTCGGTCTTTTGTATCTTCTTATTGATAAAAGTATTTAAATAATTTACTAAAAGCGACGGCTTCGCTCCTCCCGTCTCCAGCCAGT
>NZ_CAJKVK010000087.1 GCF_905203285.1 uncultured Succinatimonas sp. | reverse complement strand
CGGGAAATGAGAGTAGAACAGGGAAAACTAGAGATTTATGCTTCTAAAGTCGGGAGGCAACAAAGACAACCATAATGACACACATTGTATCTAGCATGCCATGCATATGTCGGACATCAAAACGGTAAAAATTAGATATTCCGCGCAAAGTGATCCGGCAATCCTCGTTTTTTTCATATGTAATCTGCTTGGGTGATCTATCCCCTCCCCAATTTTCTTTCGTGATCTGAAAGCCTTTAATGCTGGGGTATTGATTTTGTTTACAAATTTGGTCCCGCATCCCAGTTTCCTCCCCTTATTCCTTTACGTTTTTATACTTCATTAACGGATTTCTTAAAGCTCTCATATTGAGATTGCCTAAAGTAATGGTAAGACTGTTCTGCACGATGCGTTCGATAATAGCTTCAGCCTAAGTGTTGCCGCCGAGCATCGCATGCAAGTCCTCTTATTTGCTGTAAGTGCAGAATATGGTGTTACTGGTTGTATAGCGTCCTTCCATAATATCAAGCAGGAATGTGCTCAAACTATCGGAAGCGGCTCTAAGCATCCATTCGTCAATCACCAATAAAGCAGGACTAATGTATTTTTGCTGCAGATTTTTTAAAGAGCGGTTATTGTGATAACAGTCCTCCTGCTCCTGCTGCAAATCAGGAAGTCTTATATATTTAACTCTAAAACACTTGCCGATAGCCGCTTTAGCGATGGCGCAGACAATATGGGTCTTACCGGCTCCGGTAAGTCCTTCGATGATGATATTGGTCTTATTGCGCATAAAGTCACTGCTCCCGAGCTCTATCATCAGCTCTCGGGACAACAGGCGATCCGCTTCATAATAAAGTCCGGCGATCGAAGCCTGCTGCTCCCTCAATGTTGCGTTTTTAAGCAAGTTGTTGATTAACTCATTGATGCGGTTTTGGTACAAGCGATTGGTGATCACTTCAAATTTACCGATAAAATTGAGGTTTACGCACTCGGGTTCTGCACAAAGCTCATCAACGTGGTCGGAGAGCTCGTCAAATTTAAGCTAGGTAAATTTGCGGATGACATCATCATGAAGATAGTGTTTGATGTTAACTGGAGTCATTATGCTTTACCTACGTTACGTTATTTAAGTTTGGCATAATAATCGGCACCGCGCAGATAACCTCCCTGATGAAGAGACTTACCGTCAAAATTAACGCTTGAGTCGACAGAAGCTTTTCCCTGTTGCTCTAAAATTATGGCGCTTATATGCTTGTATCTGGGGGTACTAATCTTGCCGAGTGCTATTTCGCAGGCCCGTTCAAGCTCGTTTTTCCCGTATTTAGTACTGAGTCTGAGAACGGAAAGGCACGGATTATCCCCCTGCTGCTCAAATTCACAGGAGGCAAAAATCCGCTTAATTACTTTTGCGGTATTTTCTCCGATGCTTTTTGCCCACTTTTCAATCCGCACTTTATCAAACTCAACGTAATTTGTTTGTTTGGATAAATCTTCGTCATGGGTACTGTAACGGTTGGATGCCGTTTCGGTAAATCAGGGATGACTTGCCAGCAGGATATCATTGTCGTAAATCCGTACCATATTGTCATTAAAGCTTTCATAAACCGATACTTCATGCCCGATGTAAGTATGCGGACAGGAGTAAAAGTTCTTTTTATACGAGATATGGCTGTTGGGCGCAACTTTAACTTTATACCACCACTGACTTACATCAAAGGCAAAACTCCCGTTCCCAATTGAACATCTCAAATCTTGACCCGTCAGCCTTACTGAAGGGATTGTTCATTATATTCTTTGTTTTTAATTGCCACCGCCATGCATAATTCAAAAATAATAATGACCGACAATCACAAGCGACTGAATGAAAGCGGAGCTGACAGTAAGTTTGAAAAGTGCTTTCTATAATAAGAATAGAGAAACATACTATTCCGTTCGTTTTTTTGATACTTGGTTATCGTACAAAAATTAGAAAGTAAGGAAGCAGTCGGACAACGACTTGAAACGCTTTCTGCTCTCTTAAAGCGATTTCGTATATAAAAAAGAATATATGACCAAGTCATAATATGCTTTTCGCATGCTTCCTTTTGTCTCTCTATAAAACTCCCGAGAAACAAGGAGGTTTCAATGACCAATATAGCAAAATTACGGTCAGGGGAAGCAGTTTTTTCAGCTCTTTATAAGACGGCTGTCGGTATTGACGTTCATGAGAAAAAGATGGTCGCCTGCTACCAGAGTTCCCGTTTCGGCAACGGTGAGCTCAAGACCGAGCATCGTGATTTCGGAACAACGCAGCGGCAGCTTGAAGAATTGACGGCATGGTGTAAAAACTTAAACCCTGAGATTATTTTATTTGAAAGTACCGGCGTATATTGGGTTTCGCTGTATGAAAAGCTTGAACAATCAGGATTGGCGCCTGATAAAGTTGCCGTACTAAACGGGCGGGACGTAAAAGCAGTACGCGGCAGGAAAACGGATTGGGCTGACGCCAAAAGACTAACGGAAATCGGACGTTACGGAGCTTTTAAAGCCTCGTTTATCCCATCCAAACAGGTACGTGACCTGCGCTTTATGTTCAGGTCATTAAGCGCGTTAAAGAAAGAAAAGCAGCGAACGGTCAATATACTGCACAAGCTTTTTACCTGCTCGGGACTTAGAGCTTCCCAAGTGTTCAGCGATATCAGGGGCAAAGCCGCGACCGTGATAATGAACGCCGTGATTGCCGGAGTGCAAGGCGCGGAATTGATGAAAGTGATTAGAAGCAATTGTTCAAGGCTTAAAGCATCGGCTGAAGATATTTATGCCGCACTGCAGGGAGACAGAGCTTCACCTTTGTGGCATATCATAAAAATCTTCTCCGAGCATTATCGGCATACTTTAGAGCAATATCAGGCTTTGTTTGAATTAATCGAAGATTTAATCAAGCCTTTTGCGCAGACAACCGCGTTGCTGGGTACCATTCCCGGAATCAAACAAACCACGGCTATGGGATTGGTTTGTGAATTAGGCGATGATTTATCTAAGTTTACGAGTGTCAAGCATTTTTGCTCTTGGCTCGGAATTTGTCCCGGCAATAGTGAATCTGCAGGAAAACGCTATTCGGGAAAATGCGCTAAAGGCAACAAATATTTGCGAACTTTATTGATTGAAGCCGCTCAGGGTGTTGCTTTAAGTAAAAAAAGGCTCTTTATTCGAACAGTTTCAAACGTTAAAAGAACGTCGCGGACATAACCGCGCTATTGTTGCTATTGCGCATAAATTAGCCAAAATCATTTTTGCCGTATATCGGGATAAAACCTCATACAAAGAGCAGGCATCGGGTCAACTTAAAGAGCATCGCATCAAGCGTTTGGCAAGAGCAGCAAGCAGTTTGAGCGAAGTAAACTTGAAAGTACGCGATCCGATAATATTAACTGATACTGTAACCGAAAAACCTGAAAGATTAATTGAGATGTCTGAGCATAAAGTTAAATTGAGACGAAAACTCAACGGTTAACGGCAGATTGAACGATAAGATTAAAAATTAGCTTAAATGCTAAGAGGTAATTATTGTCTATAGACTAACAATAGCTTTCATATAAAAACGAAAAAGAACGGTTTCTAAGCCTCGCTATGACGAAAGTCCGGCAATCACCGGCGGTATTTTCGGCATTGAGTTTATCTTTAGGTTTTTTGACTCGTGCCAGCATAATTGCGACATGATAATAAGTTCCCAAACGTTCATACTCGGTGTTGAGTATGATTTTCCCTTCACGCGGATGTTTGGTCACTCCCGTTTTCAGATTATCTGCAGCTGTACTCCTTTAAAGAAGTTAAGCATATTGACGTTACATCTGAGCCACGTGTTCTTTTTCATGTCCAAGCTTGGCTCGATATAGGTATAGCGACTAAAAGACAAAACTCCGACGAACAAATAAACTTTACACTCCTTACCATGGCGTAAAGGCTCATGGTTTTGCCCGCCCAATCGACTTCGCAGCTTACTCTGGGCTTACGGACAATATGACTGGTAAACTCATGCTCTTCAACATACTTACCGTAGTCACCACAGAATTTAGAATATTTGACCGGAACCTTATCTTCCGTATGGGCTTTAGCAGCATATTCCTGCCATAACAGCTTTAACGTAACTCCGACCCGGCGCAGCTCCGAATGTACTGCCCAATAATCAGGCTTAGCATAAAAATCCTCATTGAGATATTCATACTTATGCGGATAAACGAGTTTATAAACTTCATTTTCGCTTTTGGTTATGACATCGCGATAAGAAAGCCCTAAACTTTTGGCTATTCTGCATACTTCATTGACCAGACGTCGTGAAATATGCCGGGAATTGGCTATTTCGGTGCGTGATAAGCCTTTATCTCTAAGTTCAAAGATTAATTTGACATTTACTTTGCGGATCATAATTAGCTCCTAAATTAAAATCACAGAGCAGAAATACCCTGCATTTAAGAGCGTAAAAGATCCTTTGTATTGGATGACTGGATCACGGTCACGGATTGAGGGGCTGAAATTCAAAAGATCCCAAGAAAATATCAACGGCCCCTTTGTTGCAGATAGGCAGATCCTTTTCTATGTAAGATCCAGTAAAAATCAGTAATTGAAGCTAATCAGGCATTGATATCACTACTTAAATTAAGAGATTTAATTATCAAGCAGAAAACACAGATGCAGAATAATTTGCGCGGATGTTTCTATGAGTTGGGTGTCATTTGCGGCAGTGGCAGTGAAAGCTTAATTGAAACAGCAGAAAGATTGGTGAAAGAATTGCGCGAAGAAAACAAGGAGTGGTCTGAGTTGATTGCAAAGATTAGTAATTGCGCAATCGGCCTCATAAAGGTCAGGCAAAACAACTTCAGACCATTGATGAATATATAGCAAAATATACGCAGGAAAATGAGTCTTGACGCAAATTAATGACAATTCCCTACGTAGGTCCGGTAACAGCGGCAGCGATGTACGCGGTCATGTTTGACCCTGATAACTTTAAAAACGCCAGGCAATTTACCGCATATGCTGGATTTGCTCCGACCCTTACTGGAACCGGATGCAAAGTCGTTATGGACGGGATACTACTTAAAGGTAATCCGGTATTAAAACAAGTACTGTATTAGGCATGTCCTGCCATGTACAGCAGAAACAAAAGATTAAAGTATCAACCGGAAGAAAATGAAGACGCTTGGCTTGCCCACTTATCACGACGTCAACCGGTAAAGAAGACCGTCTGTGCTGCTGCCGATAAAATCTGCCGTATTTCCTGAGCGCTGTTGCATAACGGAGAATGTTATGCTGATGAAAAGTGTTCTTTCGGCATAACGGCAATTAATAATAAGCAAATACACACCCGACATATGTACGACAGCATCATCACTTTAAGTGAGGATGCTGAAGACAATAAATACAACCGTTAAACTGAAGAACAAGGGAAATTAAAGGTACACACATGCAGGACAGTGAAAACTGTAAACACATTGCGCATTATAACGCAGCACACGAAAGAAGAAGGTATGCTGTTCTTCAAGAGCATACAGGCTCAAGTTGCCGGGTATCGTATTACGAAAAACCCGAATGTAGGCAGGATATAGAGTTGAAAATTCAACTTGAAATAAAAGATGTAAAAAGCATGTCTTTAATTTTCCGCAGCCCGAATTTTGCTGTTGGTAACGACGCCCCCTATGTTTGCATGAAAACGCGAGGTGAGATGTACTCACTAACGGTAGAATGCATGAAGGCTAAAAGCAAGAGATAAACAATCAGGATTAAACAGAAGATCAAAAAATTCGTGATTGCATACATAAAGGTATGTAATAAAAACACGTGCTTGATAAAGCTTACCAGATAATCAGCAATGAACGGTAATAGATTGTTATATAACGATAATTACTGATTCAGGATAAATAGGAATGGAGGCTTGAAAAATTTACCTTTATCGCTTGACCTCAGATCAGTTTCCATATAGGAGTATCTTTGTGTTTATACACAATAAACTAGAGTTTTTACTTAAACTGAGATAAATACAAATTCGCATAAACGCCCTTTTTCTCTAAAAGCTCTTCATGCGTACCCTGCTCTGCAATTTGTCCGTCATTTAACACCACAATCTGATCGGCATCTCTAATCGTTGATAAACGATGAGCAATTACAATTGTGGTTTTCCCTTTCATCAAATTATCAAGCGCCTGCTGCACAATTTTCTCTGATTTGTTATCAAGTGCCGATGTTGCTTCATCTAAGATTACTAAAGAAGCATTTTTAATAATAGCTCTTGCAATTGCAACACGCTGCTTTTGACCGCCGGATAAAGTAACGCCTCTTTCACCAATCTTGGTATCAATTCCATTTGGCAAAGTCTTTAAAAACTCATCAAGACAAGCGCTTTTTACTGCAGTTTGTATTTCTTCTTCGGTTGCGTTTTCCCTTGCACAAACGATATTTTCTCTAATCGTTCCTTCAAATAAAAAATTATCCTGAAAAACCACTGCAATTTGAGAACGAAGTGACGATAACGAATAATCTTTGATATTTTTACCGTCAATTAAAATTGATCCTTTAGTTACATTGTAAAGTCTTGGGATAAGTGAGCATACAGTTGTTTTACCCCCACCCGAGTTACCGACTAAAGCAATCTTTTTACCTACAGGAATTGTTAAAGAAATTCCTTTTAAAATCTCACGCTTTTTATCATATGAAAAATGAACGTTTTTAAACTCAATGTTATTTTTAATAGTTTCTAACTTTAATTTATCTTCTTCGCTTTCTTCTTCAAAAGATTTTCTATCTAGAATATTGTAAATGCGATCAAGAGCCAACAAAGACTGCTGCACGCTTATATAGTTGTTACCGATAAATTTTAACGGAGCGTAAAGCATCATCAGAGCTGCGATAAACGAAACAAACGCGCCTAATGTAATCGTTCCGTCTAAAATTAAATTCACACCAAAATATAAAACTCCGGCAACGCCGCAAGCGCTAATTAAATGTAAAGCAGGTGACAACCAATTACTGTTTCGGATAAGACGCATTCCAAGATCAAAAAGATTATTTGCTTTATAATCAAAATCATCTTCCATATATTGTCTTAAACCAAAAGCTTTAATAACTCTAACGCCTGTCGCCGTTTCGTTGTAATGAGTATACAAAGCAGAAGACCCGGTAACAGTTTGATCTATTACTTTCTTAATGGCCCTTTTAACAACAAATAAAGGAACAAAAATTACAGCCAAAGCTCCTAAAGCGACTAAAGATAGTTGCCATGAGTTATATAAAAGAACGCCAATTAAAGAGATTGATGAAAAAAAACGCGTTAAAAATAATTTGATGTTTGAAATTAGACCTTTTGATGCATTATCTGCATCATTATAAAAACGAAAAATAACATTTCCACTAGAGTTTTTATCATAAAAATTTGTATCTAAAAACAACAATTTTTTATAGAGCTCAGTCTTGATGGAAAAACTAATTTTTGTACCTACATAATTATTTACATAGGCAGATAAATAAATAAAAACTCCCTGAACTAAGGTAAAACCGATAATGATAATTGGAACATAATCAGCAAAAGACTTTTGTTGCTCAACCATTACGTTATCAATAAAAGGTTTTAAAAATGAAGCTATAACGGCATCTAATGCTCCTACAGGGATTGTTAAAAGTATTCCTAATACCCCTATCATCCATATTGGTTTCAAAAAAGGCCAAAATTGCTTGTATCCGCGAATAAAACTAGTCTGATGACTATCGTCTTTTTTCTTTATGAAAATTTTCAATTTTTTATTTCCATAATAAAAAACATTACACACTTTATATATTAAATTGCTAATTTCTTAATATTTTGTGACAAGATAGTATAATATATTATGTTTTTACAACAAAGGTTATTTTCTTATGGCAAAAATTTGCGTTATAGGTGCAGGATACGTCGGAATGTCCCTTTCCGTA
>NZ_CAJKVK010000086.1 GCF_905203285.1 uncultured Succinatimonas sp. | reverse complement strand
ATAAAAAAATCGGAGCATCAAATTGAGCCAATTTAGCGACTAAATCCGTTTTATCGATATAGATTTTATTCCTTTCACAAAAATCACTAAATGATGTAATGCTTAAAGGCAGTTTAGTCAAATCAATCATATAAACACTTTCATAAAACAATTAATTATTAATAATCATGCAACTCATTCTATAACATATCACGCTATACTGATCCTTATAGATATTAATATGACTAAGGAATATCTTCTTTAACAGTTATCTCAAAAACATTTACAGTATCACAATCAGGACAGCAAAACTTAATTTTACCGTCTTTGGCTCGCGGAGGAGTCCCTCCGTAACGCAAAATATCTATATAAGGAAAGGCAACATGCATAGCCATAGGACAAAGTTTGCCGCGATCATTATCAAAGTCAAAAGAATCTCCTATTCTATGACCGCGATGACAACCAACTTTTCCTAATCTGCCTACAATTGTAAGGACAATTTTAGGCTTCTTTTCTGCCATATCTGTCCTACTTTATTTACGGAATTTTTTATACGGATCATACTTAACATTAGGGTCAATATCATACCCTACAAATTTGGCCTGACGTGCTATATACACATCAGGAGCTTCTTCCTGACGATCTTCTTCTCCGATATCCTCTTTCTCAAAAAACTCTTCTTCCTTTTTACCCGCATTAAAACCCTTTTCGGTTAATTTAATACCTTCATCGGTAATTTCAATTAAGCGCTCTTTATAAAGATGTCCTATAGCTTTTTTGAATTTACCCTTTGACATATGCAGATAATCCTCAATTTCATCAGGATCAGACTTATCATTAAAATCAAGCTCTCCACCTGAATTTAACAAGGCCTGCAAAATATCGGCAGCTGCATGCTCTACTCCACTGCGTCCCGGCTCTTGCAAAGAAACATCAATACGACCGTCTTCACGAACATTTATGATCCATCCTGAATAGCGCTTACCTATTTGGATTTCACCTTTTTGCTCATTTTTATAAATAAGACCGTAGACATGATCATCAACAATAGTTCTAAACCCAAGCGGAGTATGCGATACCGGTACAAGGCACACCCTTTGTCCCGGCTTATATTCTCCCGGTTTGGCAAAATCATTGATATAACGATTAAAACGCTGAGTACCGAACAACCTTCCCTGATCGTCAAGCGCAACGTAGACAAGAGCCATTCTGCCTACTTCAAAAGAGCCGCGCTGTTCAGATACTGGAACCACTAATTCCTTGGGAATGCCCAAATCAAGATAAGCAGTGCCGCAATCAATCGAGGTTACGCGCAAACGTCCTGTCATACCAAGCTCAAGATAAGGATGGCGAGCGGTCGCTAAGATTCTGCCGCCGTCAACATATAAAAACACGCGTAAAGAATCACCTTCCTGCAAATTTTGAGGCAATTGACGGCGCGGAACAAATAATTCACCATGCTCATGCGCATCTACCATTGCCCCCTGATCGGAAATTTTATTTACCGTAAGTTCATACATGCGTCCCGGGATCAATGTATCAGCCATAACCTTACCTTGCAATTATTAATGAATTTGAGATTATTCTACCGCAAAAGAAAATACCTTGCGAAAACGAACCAAAACGTTCACATATTTATCAAAAAAACATGATTTTTTTTGAATTTTGCGCACAAAAAAGGCCGTCCTTGCGACGACCTTTTTATTGACTTTAAATCTACAGCTTATTAAACGCGCATAAAGTCAACGTGAATAATACGTGAAGTTACCGGATGACGCTGCATAGCAACAGGCTTAACGGCAATAGCGGAACCGTCAAGATTAATAGTAACGGTTTCGGAGTAAAATTCATCTTTCAATGCTGCTACGATTAATTTCTTCTCATCTAAAGTGATGGAAACGGTCTCCTGACCGGGAGCAACGATAATAGCAGGAATACGTTCTTCACGACGAAGGCGGCGGCTCGCACCTCTCCCCAAGTCGGTACGTACAACGGCATCTAAAGTAATAGCCATAATAAAAACTCTCTATAAAAAATTAAACATGGTGTTAAGTTCTGCGACCGGAACTTAGCGCGCAAAATTATAGCGTAAAATTACAAAAATTAAAACATTCACAGCATGAATCCGGCAACTATATAACAATAGCTGCCGAAAAGATCTTTAATTAAGTTTTGTCTGCATCGCTGCAATGATATGCGCTTTAACCCCGGCTTTCATCGCCTCATCTTCAATCATAAATTTATCGCTGTGGTTATTAGCTGCATTTTCAGTTCCCGGTTTATCAACACCTAAAAACATGAAGACACTCGGAACTTCAAGAGCGTAAAAAGAAAAGTCTTCACTGGCACCGGGATTCCAGGTTGAGATCTTTGCATCAACATTATTTTCTTTTAATAAAGAAACAGTATTTTCAGCAAGCACAGGATCATTCATGGTCACAGGATAAGATTCGATAATTTTAGTAGTAACTTTAGCCCCCGTCGACATTCCGACACCTGACGCAATTTCAGGCAGGCGCTTTATTAAAACCTTACGGACTTCATTATTGTTGCTTCTAATTGTTCCTGTCATTTGAGCCTTGCCGCTCATTACGTTATCGGCCTCTCCTGAATGAAGCTTTCCTACCGTAATTACACCCATGCCTTGCGACAAATCAATATTCCTTGAAATAAGCTGCTGCATTGAGACTACGATTTGCGATGCCGTTAAAGTCGCATCGACACCGCTCCACGGCATTGCGCCATGAGCTTGCACACCCTCGACATCAATCTTAAAACCGTCAATACTATTTAACGTAGCACCTTTGGAAATAAGAATTTTACCCGCATCTTGTCGCGCCATGACATGAATGCCGAACATATGCTTAATTTTAAAACGCTCAATCAAATTATCTTCAACTAAAGCTTTTGCACCTGAATTAGGTAAATTGTCGGACGCATAAGGATTTACCAAAGAGTCCCCCTCTTCAGCAGGCTGGAACACAAAAACCACAGCCCTGTCAATTTCATCTTTATGCTCAGCCATAATCTTAGCGGCGCTAAGCAGCATGGACATATGCGCATCATGTCCGCACATATGAGAAACGAATGTATCTTCACCGAAGATCTTGCCTTTTGCAGTGCTGACATAATCAATATCATTTCGCTCTTTTATTGGCAAAGCATCAATATCCGCCCTAAGACCTATTGCATCTCCTTTTTCTTCATTGATAATTCCGATAACGGCGGTAGGCGCGTCTTTAAAACCCGTTACGGTTTTAATTCCCTGTTTTTCCAAAAAAGCCTTGATATACTTTTGGGTCTCATATTCCTGATTACCAAGTTCTCCATGCTGATGCAGATAATGACGCATCTCTACCGTGTTACCGTATTCCGCATTCACTGCTGATTCAAGCCAGGAAATAGGAGCGGCACTAACAATCCCAGTCATCATTAAAGCAGCAACACACGCTGAAATTCTTAACATTTTTCTCTCCTTTTACCCTTAATTTTTTACACCTATCCATTAAAAAGCAAATTGACCAATCTATCAAGGGAAACAAGGCTTTTGCAGAATTTATTAAAAAGGAAAAGGGCTAAAGGTATGTATTTGTCAGGTATAATCTGCACAGTTATTCGGGGTATTTTATTATGACTCAAGATTTTATCCGCCCGTCAAAAGACGAATCATTTATGGAAATTGCCCAAGCGGTTTCCATGCGTTCTACATGCATACGCCGCCGCTATGGTGCCATTATCGTATCTAAAGACGGCAGAATCATTGCTACCGGCTATAATGGAGCTCCGCGCCATCGTGCCAATTGCTCTGATTTAAAATCCTGCCTTAGAGCAGAACTTAAAATAAAACCCGGCACCCACTATGAACTCTGCCGTGCCGTTCATGCCGAAGCTAATGCCATTATCAACGGAAATCCTTTAGATATCGTCGGAGGAACTTTATATTTAGCAGGAACCGATGCTGCAACTAATAAACCGACCGCACAAATGCGTCCCTGCGCTATGTGCGAACGCCTTATTTTAAATGCCCAAATCGCAAGAGTGGTACTGCGCGATGAAAACGGTAAACTGATTTCAGTAAATCCGCTTGATTGGGATGATGATATCGTAAAGCGTTACGAGATAGAGCATCAAAAAATCAATTGATAAAACAGCAGGTTTTTCTATGATTGATAAAAATAAAATATTTGAGTTTAAATATATTATTTTTGATCTTGACGGTACTTTATGCGATACCGAGCATCTGCACGCCGATGCTTGGACTGCCGTAGCGCAAAAATACGGCATGCCGCCCATTACCCATGAATTATTAATCAAAATAGGCGGCATCAGTACCATCAATTTAAGCAAAATGTTCTGCAAACAATACGGAATAAATGTAGATCCGCAAATTATTGCCGACGAAAAAGCACAAAATTATTTTGATAACTTTTTACCTAAAACCCAAAAGTTCGAATCAATCTGCTCTATTTTGCGTGAAGCGCATGATCGCGGCATTAAAACCGCTATCGCAACCGGCTCACAAATAAAGGAAACAAATTATCTAATTGAACTTTTCGGTCTTACATCTTACGTCGATGCAGTGGTTACCGCAGATCAAATTAAAAACGGCAAACCGGCTCCCGATACTTATCTTGAAGCCTGCAAGCGTTTAAACGCAACACCTGCCGAATGCCTCGTGTTTGAAGATACTCCCATCGGACTTCAAGGGGTTAAAGCTGCAGGAATGACGTGCATCAGAGTTTTTGAGGGGAAAATCGTTTCAGACGACTTTATCAAGCCTTAATTTTATTTAATTTACGTATCATAAGCCCGCACTCGCGGGCTTAACTTTCTTAAAAATTAACTAATCTTCATCAATAAGTCTTGGGAAAGACTCTTCAGGTCTTTGATCAATCTTATCGGAATCATAAGCGCGACGCAGATTAAGATTAATGTCATTTAAAATATCCATGTCGCCTGGCGTCAAATCAAAACTGAAAATCTGTGAATTTTCCAAAATTCTTTCAAAGTTTACGGATTTCGGAATAATCGCAACACCGCGCTGTAAATTCCATTTTAGAATTACCTGAGCCGTCGTGACATGATGATAATCAGCAATGGTCCAAATGCGCGGATCGTTCACCAATGTTCTGCCTTGACCGCCAAGCGGTGAATAGGCTTCCATTAAAATTCCTTCTTTTCTGCAGTAATCAAGCAGTTCGTTTTCCTGATTTTCAGGATGGCATTCAACTTGATTTACCTGCGGAATAACACTTGCTCCGCTGTCTTTTAAATGTTTTAAATGATGAATTTTAAAATTGGATACGCCTATGGCCTTGATCAAACCTTCTTTCTGCAGTTTTTCAAGCTCAAGATACGCTTCCACATAACCGGCAAACGGCCAGTGCAACAGATACAAATCAATATAATCAAGCTGCAGTCTTTCAAGTGACTCAAGAAGCCCCTGACGGGGATTTTTGAAATCGTCTTTCCACAATTTCGTAGTCACGAAAATATCTTTTCTATTAATACCGCTATCTTTAATGCCGCGTCCGACGCTTTTTTCATTACAGTAGACTCGCGCTGTATCAATCATACGGTAACCGTATTCAATTGCGGTCCTTACCGCACTGCGGGTTATTTCACCAGCCGGAGATCTGAAAACTCCCAAACCGAAATACGGCATCAAAACACCGTTATTTAAAACTGCACGTGAATTAATTTCCATAATTGCCTTCCTGCTTACGAGCATCCGTCATGGATTTATAAGCTTTAATTAAAACATCAGGTCCTGCACCTAATTGCGTCATGTGCTCTGACAAGTACCTTCTGTATAATCTGGCACCGGGACATGAATTGAACAAACCTAAAAGATGCCGCATCAAATGATGCACCGGGATCCCCTCTTCCTTTATTTTTGCTGATAAATCAACAGCTTTATACAAAAGTTCTTCCCGTGAGAACAACGGTTTTGTACTGCCGAAGATTTCATTGTCTACTTTGCTTAAAATAAAAGGATTATCAATGACAGCGCGCCCCAACATCACCCCGTCGACGTATTGCAGCTGCTCTTTTACAGCGTCAATAGTCGTTATACCGCCGTTGATAGTAATTTTAAGATTAGGAAAAGTCTTTTTCACCAAATAAACTCTTTCATAATCAAGCGGCGGGATAGTACGATTTTCTTTTGGCGATAAACCGTTAAGCCATGCTTTGCGAGCATGCAAAATCACATGGGGACAGCCGGTGGCAGCTATTGTCTCAATAAGCTTTAATGTAAAAGCAACGCTGTCATCTTCATCAACACCAATACGTGTTTTTACAGTTACGGGAATTGACACTGCATCCTGCATGGCTTTAACGCAGTCGGCTATAAGAGCCGGTGTTTTCATCAACACCGCCCCGAAATTTCCCGACTGAACCTTATCTGACGGGCATCCTGCGTTTAAATTTATTTCTGTATAGCCAAAATCCGCACCGATTTTGGCAGCTGCGGCTAATTTTTTAGGATCAGAACCGCCAAGCTGCAGCACGCACGGCAACTCTTCATCATGAAATTCAAGCAGATAATTCTTACCGTGAATGACAGCATCAGCTGCTATCATTTCGGTATAAAGCATGGATTGTTTGGAAAAAAGACGCGCCATACGGCGGAAAACGGAATCGGTAACATCTACCATCGGGGCCACAGAAAAACGCATGGCCCCTGAAAGTTCAAATTGCTTTTGCACTTTAATTATTATTCTTTAATTTTTTAGTTAGCATACTTAAACGGCTGGGATGAACCGAATCCCTGATAACTGCAGAATCAGAGGTCATATAGCTCATGCGGCTTAAGTTCTCTCTTACTATGTCGGAAAGCCACTGATCATAAAATGCCGGCAGACCTACCGTAATGAGAGAAACTTTTTCTTTTAACTCCTTGATGTGAGCCTCATCAGGACGCTGCAAAAATTCAGCGATGATCTTGCCCATTTCACGCATCTGATTGGCATTGGCTCCACGAGTGGTTGACGGTAAAGTAGAGAAGCGCACGGCATCGTACTTGATATTCGGATCAGATGTCAGCATCGTACAAATTCTTACATTAACACCAGCTTCCATCAAAAGTTCCTGCGCTCCACGGGCAGATACTGCGCATCCTTTGGTATCAATAATTACCAAATGAGAATCCGTACCGCCGAAAAGGACTTTAGCTCCGCCTGTAGCAAGCCCCTCAGCCAAAGCTTTGGCATTATCCACAACCGTGTGGACATAACGACTATAAACTGAATCTTTCATTTCGGACATACGGGCAGCTAAAGCAGCAAGTTCTGCAGACTGCAATCCGTTATGACCTGCGGTAATAGCCATGCGGTCAATTGAGCTTGCATATTTATTTGAGCACAAAATAACCGATGAATGCGGCCCTTGCATTGCGCCGTGGGCACTGAAAGTAACAACGTCGGCATGCGGCAACGGAGAAGGAAGGACACCTCCTGCGATAAGACCTGCCGTTTGTGAAATATCACACCACAAAATCGCCCCGCATTTATGCGCAATATCGGCAAAACGTTCGTAATCAAGAGACAAAGGATAATTAATCGGAGAAACAATGATAAACTGCGGCTTGCATTCCATTGCCTGTTTTTCTACAGCGTCCATATCAAGTCTGCCGCTTTGCGGATCAACGCCGAAATTAACAAAGCGATATGCAAGGTTTTCGCTGTTGCAATGTTCCTTTTTACGCAAATCAAGAGACATAACCACATCGCCGCGACGGGTCAAACTTTGGAACACCACACGAGATGCCGCTTCAATGGTAATCGGTCTTACATTGGCATGATCGGCTTTAAACAACTCGCAAATTCTTTTTGCGGCCAAAGGCTCAAGGCCTTCAACTCGATTGTAAGAAAAATGACGGATAGTATTTACGAGTACGCTTCCCATAATAGCCGCGCATAAAGGAGACGTACTGTTTTCATCAGGGATGAAAGATAAAGATAAGCGCTGATATTCAAGCTCT
>NZ_CAJKVK010000085.1 GCF_905203285.1 uncultured Succinatimonas sp. | reverse complement strand
AATTAAAGAAAATTTTTAAAAATAACCCATTTATGGATATAAAAATTAATGCCATTATTTAATGCGTCGACTTATTTATAAAAATATATGTTAATTTTCAAAGTGTTATATAAGATTGAATTTATTATTTTCATAATATGCACCTTTTGAGTGCTATCATATATGAGTCTTATGCGATAAAAGCGTGAAGCTGCGTTGGTATCGTTTATGACAAGTTGCCGTGTCTGCATGCCTGAAGATGGGTACTCGGATCCGGTTTACTTTGATTAAAATTTAAAAAAGAAGTTATCTTATGTTTACTACCACTACTACATTTATCGTCTATATCTTGGCGATGCTGATTATCGGTATTGTGGCAGCCCGCATGACGTCATCTCTTAATGATTACGTATTAGGCGGCCGCAGTTTGGGTCGTGTCGTAACCGCTTTGTCTGCAGGTGCTTCCGATATGTCGGGCTGGCTTTTAATGGGCCTTCCCGGTGCTTTGTTTTTGTCAGGAATAAGTGAGGCGTGGATTGCCATCGGTCTTACCGTAGGTTCCTGGTGCAATTGGAAATTCGTCGCAGCCCGTCTGCGCTCATTTACCGCAAACGCGTCAGATGCTCTGACTCTTCCTGATTATCTTGCCTCACGCTTTTGCGATAAATACCGTATCACCGCCGTTGCGGCAGCAGTCATTATTTTGATTTTCTTCGTTGTTTACTGCGCATCAGGCATGGTATCAGCTGCACGCTTATTTGAGCAGACCTTTGAAATGGATTACAGCAATGCTCTTTTAATCGGTGCCGTTTCAACGATTTTCTATGTTTTTATCGGCGGATTTTTGGCCGTTAGCTGGACTGATACGGTTCAGGCATCTTTGATGATTTTTGCGCTGCTTTTAACTCCCGTTATCATGCTTATGGATTGCGGTGGTCTTGAGGCTGCCAATGAACTTATCATGCAGCAGGATCCCGAGCTATCCCATTTCTTAAAGGGCATGACGGTCGTAGGATTCCTTTCTTTAGTCGGATGGGGCCTTGGCTATATGGGACAGCCGCATATTCTGGTTCGTTTTATGGCAGCTGGCAGTGTTCGCGGAATGGGTGATGCCCGCCGCATTAGCATTACCTGGATGATTTTATGCCTTTTAGGCGCTGTCTTAATCGGTTATTACGGCGTAGCTTTTGCGGCAAAGCATCCTGAGGTCAGCGTAAGCAATCCTGAGCAGATTTTTATTATCGTCACTCAGACTTTGTTTACCCCGTGGATTGCAGGTATTCTTCTTTCCGCAATTTTGGCTGCCATTATGAGTACGCTTTCCTGTCAGCTTTTAGTTGCTTCAACTACTTTGACTGCAGATTTTTATCGCCGCTGGATGCGTCCTCATGCTTCACAAAGCGAGCTTGTTTGGTGCGGTCGCATGATGCTGCTTTTAGTTGCCGTTATTGCTTATGTGATTGCGCTTGATCCTAATTCAGGAATTTTAAAGCTCGTATCCTACGCTTGGGCCGGTTTCGGTGCTTCCTTCGGGCCTTCGATTTTAATTTCGCTATTCTGGCGTAAAATGACGCTGCAGGGCGCTATTGCCGGTATGGTGGTAGGTGCCGCAACTGTTATAATTTGGGAAGCTGGCGCTTTCTTCGGTCTTTACTCAATTGTTCCTGGATTTATCCTTTCAAGCATAGCTATTTTTGTAATTTCTAACCTAACTTACAAAAAAGACGGACAAACTCAGGTATTATTTGATGACCTTGAGCGTAAATTCTGGCTTGAAGTAAAAGATCGCTAATATATAACGACAAAAGGAAACAGCAAGTGACGGACAAGAATCTGCCGCCTAACTTTTATTTGGCTTCTTATCTTAAAAAAGCAGGTATCCGCTTTGAGGTCAATGTGGTGGATACCGTTATCGCAAAAGGATTGGGTATCGGCAGCTATATAATCGTTCTGCTCTTGCTGTTTTTTAACTGCTCGGGATTATTTAAGATAAGCTTAAATAATTTCTATTTTGTGGCTGTTAATCTTTTAGGTGTCCTATATCTTTTATACGTCTTTATTCGTTTATTTTATTTTAAGAAATTAAGACGGAAACTGCGTAAAGATCCTGCACCGGTAAGTGCAGAAGCATATGCAGTAGTTGTTTTTGACGAGTTAAATTTCTATCAGAAATTCATAGAGCGCTTTTTCTCAAAAGCTGTGCTTAAAAGTGCCGTTATCTATAAAGAAAGCGGTGCACTAAAACCGCGTTTTTACACAGGTGCCGTAAAATCGTTTTTTCTTGTAAAGCCTAATTTAGGTCAGATAGTTCGTGTCTATCCGCACCGCAAGAATATAAAGCTGTATTCTGTTGACGATACTTCGGCTTTTCAGACGGTGAGCGCCCGCAATAAAGCATTTGCCAAATTAAATGTAGGCAAGCTTGAAGCAGGCGGCGCATCAAAGGTTTTGTTTCGCAAAGAAAAGAAATCTTAATTCCAGTCTAAAGATTCAAGCTCTTTAAAATAAGCGTTTTCCTGCAGCTCTTTAGTCGGGTTAACCGCGTAGCGGTGCGCACAGAGTTTGAACATTTCAATATCATTAACACTGTCGCCGTAGGCATAAGCATCATCAAGGCTAAGGCTGTTTTCTTTAAGAAACTGCATAATGCGCTGTCTTTTGCCATCCTGATACGGAACCGTGCCTGATAATTTGCCGGTAATTTTATCGTTGATTTTTTCTGTCGGTGCGGCTATGGCAAAGTCGATATTTAAAGCATCGGCAACCGGTTTTATGATGTAGTCGACGGTAGCGCTGACGATGATAAGCTTATCGTTGCGTTTTCTGTGAAATTCAATTGCCTCAAGCGCGCCTTTGCGGATGTGTTTTAATATTAAGTCATGTACGCACGGCTTTACGATTTTAGAGACTTCTTCTGAGTTTTTTCCGATAAGTGGTTTTATTGCGTAAGTAATGAAATCTTCGATTTTAAGTTTGCCTTCATAATAAAGTTGATGAAACTCATGCATCGGCTCTAAAAAACTGTTGTCAACAAGCTTGATGCTTAAAAGATGTTTGAAAAAAAGATCGTTGGTGTCACCGTTTACCAAGGTGCCGTCCATATCAAAAAAAGCACAGGACATTATTATTCCTCTATATCAAAAGCGTCTTCACCGTCTTCAAAAACCTGAGGGTTTATTCTTTGCATAGCAAGTTTTGGTGATGCTTTTCCCTGCAGAATTTTCAGGATCCTTCTCATTTCAACGTTAGGACAGTTATAGCGGTAACGCGTTATCAGTGAAAGAGGTCCCTCATCGGTTGTGATTTTATCAATTGATGCAAAGCCGTACTGAAGTAACAAAGCGGCAAGATCTTTGCGTGTCGGCTCAAGACTTACGGAATTTTCAAATACGGCATCTTGTCCGTCACGATTGAAAAACCAGCTTAAATCCGGATCTTCATTTTTTAAGGTGTCTCTAATAAAGGAAAATTCCGAATGATAAGTGTAAGGATACAAAGCACCTTCATTATTAAGAGCACGGTTAACTGATGCACTGCACAAGACCGGAATTTGTCTTTTTGAAAAGACAAATCCGCCGTAGCATTTATTTAATGCGTGTTTAAGTTCACTTACGGTCAGACCTTGTCTTGGCGCAAGAATTTTTAAATCCTGATCAAAATATTCCGATATCTCATCAAGAGTGAAACCGAAAAGAGTATCGCAGCGTTCGCTGAAGCTTAAGTCATTTATAAGCGGAATACCCTCTGAAATATTATTGGCAAGCGCAAATTTGGCGTGACCGCTTAAAAGACACCACTTAACCGCAGGTCCTGCCTGTTTGATGGCATTGAGCATATCAAAGTAAATGGAGATAGCCGTTTCCTGCTGATTTTTTGGCATTAAAGATGCAAGATATAAAGGCAGCTCGTAATTATCAATTAAAACGACAATGCTGTCTTGATATTTTTGTTCCAGATCTTCAAGCAGCTTGGCAAAGCAGGCTTTAGGATTAGAGTAGTTGGTGATGTTGCGCTTAATATGGTGGCGCCACATCTGAACCTGCATGATATCTATTAAAGATTCGATAAGCTCTTGGGGATTGGTCGCTTTAAGATGTTTTAATGATAAGCGTAAAGCCGGAGCTTTAGGCATATCGAGTTCTTCGCTGTGTTTTGCCGAGAAGCCTTCAGATATTAAATCATCACGCATCAGCATGGCTTCCATAGATTCAAGCGCCAGACTCATGCCGAAACCGTGCGGTCTTATAATCAAACTGAAATTTGGGGAGAATTGCCGCGGCTGTGTGTCTAGAAAACGTAAAAAATTAACAAAATCGCGCGCTTTACTTAAATAGTGCTGATCCGAAAGAATGATCTCTTGAAGAGATGATGAGTAAGAGGTAAGAGACGGCATATGAATATCTTCATGGGCGGGAAACAGACAACCTGTTCTCGGTACCTTAAAACCTAATCCTGGCTGCTACCTTCCGATCCTGACCAATTAAACTAAGTCTAAGTACGAGAGGGCTGCCTGCCTCCCATTGAGCATAGTGATGATAATAAAGAACAAAGTTTTTTGCAAGTTATTTTGCAAAGTCATATTTTGCATTTTAAAAAATCAGTTCATAAAACCATACAAAAGCCGGATAGGTGATGATGCACAATATGGTGCTGACCATATTTAAAAGTCCGGCATACTCTGTGTTGTTATGATAAAGAAGCGACATCTGCGTAATACTTGAGGCAGAAGGTGCGGCGGTTGCTAAAAACGGAACGAGGAGAATAGCGGCAGAATCCTGTACGTTGCCGATTCTATCTAAGATCCATAAAAAAGGAAGGATGATTGCCGGCATTATTATAAGTCTTAATGCCACGATAAGCGGCAGGCGCGGATAGTGGATAACCTTTTTTAAATTCATTGAAGCAATGACCATGCCGGTAACCAGCATGCAGGCAGGGCCGATCATAAGTCCCATAGAAGCCATAGCATCATAAACCGGGCGCCAGAGCTTTATTCCGCAAAAGAAAAGAATTCCGCCTACGGCTACGGCAAGTAAATTTATATTAAGCAGGATCCTTAAAATATTTATTTTTCCTCCGCCCATTAATACGTAACGGCAGTGGCTCCAGAGCAGCACGGTTTGTACTGCGGTATAGGCGCTGGTGTAAATTACGTATTTAGGACCTAATGTGGCGGCAATCAGCGGAATGATTAAATTTCCTGAATTTGAATAAATAACGGTTACTTTTTCAACTGCATCAAGGTTTAGCTTGTTTTTAAAAAGCCAAGGGACGCCCAAAAGGATGATATGAATGATTACGGCAGCTATTGTTGCAAGAATCAATCCGTCGCGGATATCTTGAGTATATTCTATTTGGAAAGAGACGATAATGATGCAAGGGAAAATAAGATATAAGGATATTTCTGAAATCGGCTTTGCATCTTTAGGCTGTAAAACTTTACAGCGTACCATGATATAGCCTGCAAACATCATGAGAAAAAGTGAGGCTATTTTTATTACAAGAGCATCTACGATCATAGCTCATCCGTTTTTGCAAAAATTGCAGAAGATAATCGTTAAATACGCAGTAATTATGGCAGTAGGGGGATTTACATTCAATCTTTAGGGGAACTTAAAGTAAAAAGATGGAAGCAAGCGCAGGTTTTTTATTGGTTAACAATTACATTAAAAAGAATGTCAAAGAAAGTAAGAAGCCGTACTTTAAGGTACGGCTTGAATCGCTATTTGTAATGGCTTAT
This sequence comes from uncultured Succinatimonas sp., assembly GCF_905203285.1. Classification (GTDB taxonomy): domain Bacteria; phylum Pseudomonadota; class Gammaproteobacteria; order Enterobacterales; family Succinivibrionaceae; genus Succinatimonas. Next base: position 2,501 of record NZ_CAJKVK010000085.1, on the reverse strand, counting down.
TTTAGGTTGTCTTTATAGAACTTAATGATTTTATCAAATGGGATTTTTTCAAAATTATCATATAAATCAGTATGATTTGCGCCAGGAATGATCATAAGCTCTTTGTTGTCGCCCTTTAATTTTTTGAAAGTATCTTCACTAAAATAGCGTGAATGAGCTTTTTCGCCGTGAATTAAGAGCACAGGGCTCTTAATTTCGTCGGCATAGGACAAAATCGGCATATTGATAAAAGATAATGATGAGGTCTTATTCCAGCCGCCGTTTGAGTTTAAAGAACGGGAATGATATCCGCGAGATGTCTTGTAGTAGGCATAATAGTCTTTTACAAATTGCGGAGCATTTTCTGGAAGAACGTCAGGCAATCCGCCTGCTAACGCATAAGTACCGTTTTTATAGTCTTCGGTACGTTGTGCGTTTAATTGTTCTTTTAAGGCATAGCGTCCGTTTGCATCCATTGAATCGAAATATCCGTTTGCGGTGACGCGACTCATGTCATACATGGTTGCGGCGACGGTTGCTTTAATACGGGTGTCTATGGCAGCAGCGTTAACGGCCATACCACCCCAGCCGCAGATGCCTAAAATGCCGATTTTGTCTGGATCAACCAGAGCGTTTGTTGAAAGATAATCAACTGCAGCGCTGAAATCTTCGGTATTAATGTCAGGGGAGGCAACGTAACGCGGCATTCCTCCGCTCTCACCGGTAAATGAAGGATCAAAGGCAATGGTCACAAAACCGTTTTGTGCAAGAGTTTGGGCATAAAGTCCCGATGCCTGCTCTTTTACTGCTCCGAATGGTCCGCTTACTGCAATTGCAGGAAGTTTTCCTTGGGCGTTTTTAGGAACGTACATATCGGCAACCAAAGTTACTCCATAGCGGTTATGGAATGTAACTTTGCTGTGATTAACCTTGTCACTTTGAGGGAATACCTTGTCCCATTTGCTTTCAAGTTTGATATTTTCCTGCATATTGATACCTGATGTGTAATTGTTGTCAAATTGATTGGAACATCCTGATGCAGCTGCGGTTACTGCAATGGCCGCACATAAAGTTTTAAATTTGATTTTCATTGCTTTTTCCTCTATTTGTTTGAAAAAATCAACTGCTTTTTTGCAGACTGCCGATTAAAAAATCAAGACAGTCAATCTGGTTTTGCCTAAAGTGCAGACATTCAAGCAGATGTCGCCTTTGTTCTTTTAAAAAATTGATTTGCGCGTTGACCATTCCGTCCGCGTTTAGTTTTAAAAATTCTTTTATTTGCCTGTCATCGCAGCCGGCGTCAATAAGGTTGCGCCGCAGTAATAAATCTTCAAGCATTTTGTTGCTCCTTTAGTATCTAAAATATAGTTTTTATATACTGAAATAGCTAATACTTTGTTTTCATTTCATGCTATGCTTAAAACGCATTTCAATAGAGGTGATTTATGCTCGAATTTAGAGTATTAATATATTTTTTGGCTATCGCACGCGAAGGAAACATAACTCGAGCGGCAAATACTCTTCATGTCACGCAGCCGACTTTGTCGCGCCAAATTCAAGAACTTGAAGATAGACTCGGGCATAAATTATTCATTCGATCAAGTCACAGCGTCGCTTTGACCGAGGAAGGAATTCTGCTTAGAAAGCGCGCTGAGGAAATATTGGATTTAGTTGGGAAAACCGAAGCTGAATTTGATAATTTCCGATCTGAAATTACAGGAGATGTTTATATAGGCGGCGGTGAAACCGCGGCAATAAGATTTGTTGCTGATGTTATAAACGAGCTTATTACAGCTTATCCCCAAATGCACTTTCATTTATACAGCGGTAATGCTTCAGATGTTACGTATCGGCTTGATAAAGGACTTATAGATTTTGGAATTTTGATTGAGCCTGCGGATATTTCAAAATACGATTATGTACGGCTGCCATCAAGCGATAGATGGGGCGTTATCATGAGAAAAGATGATCCTTTGGCTTATAAGAAATTTATTGAAAAATCCGATCTTGTAGATTTGCCGCTTATTATGTCCCGTCAGGCAATTGATGCCAAAGAGGACAATAAATTTATCAAATGGTTTGGTGATGACTTTGAAAAGTTGAACATAATAGCGACGTTCAATTTGTTGTTTAACGCGGCAATGCTTGCTAAAAACGGTACAGGATATATTGTGTCAATTGACAACATAATAAATACCGGAGATGACAGCGATTTGTGCTTTATTCCATTAAAACCCGAACTTAAATCAGGTTTGGTTTTGGTTTGGAAAAAATATCAGGTGTTTTCTCCTGCCGCGGCAACTTTTTTGCAGACGCTTAAAAAACACTTGTAAAAGTGCTATCTTAACGGCGTTTTAATTAATTTATCGAGAGATTTGTATGTTAGAGAAACTTGGCGTCGGTGCTATTTTTTTCGGAGCGATGCTCATAAACGCGATTACCGGTTTTGCCGGCAATCTGCTAGCCATGCCAGGAACAATTCAGTTAATCGGAATGACCGATGCCAAAGTGGTTTCAACTAT
>NZ_CAJKVK010000084.1 GCF_905203285.1 uncultured Succinatimonas sp. | reverse complement strand
AACGACCCGTTTAACAAAACAACTCACTGGACCTATGGGCTGTGAGAGATTCGAACTCTCGACCAACGGATTAAAAGTCCGCTGCTCTACCGACTGAGCTAACAGCCCACTCATCAATCCGGCGTTGTTGCCTGACGGAGCGTTATTTTACTGATATTCAGCGGCAATGCAAGACTTTTTTTTAAAATTATTTAAATTTTTTATTATGAAAAGACAAAAATAATAAATATCTTATTGATTTTTATTTAGAAAATTTCTTTAAAAGAAAAGCGCAAAATATTTCTATCTGCGCCTTTTCTTACCTATCCTGATTTACATATTCTGCAGTTCCTGCCGAGAAAGATTTGCTGCAGTATCTGCCGGATATTTATTTATCACCAACTCAAAAAATTGTTTGGCTTTATCCTTATCGCCTTTTAGTTTACTTATAAGTCCTAATTTATATAAAGAGTCAGGACGTTTGGGAGTAGAAGTAAAACGAGCTACATTTAAAAAACTTACTCTGGCTTCATCAAGCTTATTCTGCTTATACTGAACCTGACCGAGCCAATACCATGCATTCGGAGTCAAGCTGTTATCAGGATAACTTTGAAGATATGCTGAAAATTCTTTTTCAGCTGCAGTAAGATCGTTTGCAGTAACGAATTTGTAAGCATTATCGTAGGCTGCCTTTGCTTTATCATCTGCCGTCTTTAAATTACCTTCAAGCGTAAACCCGGAGCTTTGTGACGAAGCTTGATTTGTTCCGTTTTGTGCTGCAGCGCTATTACTGTTAGAAGAGCTGTTTTGCTGTTGTGAAGAGTTTGCCTTTTGCTCAGCAGGTGTGTTGGCAGGCGGTACGGCAGCATTTGCCATCTGCTCTTTAACTTTTTTCAAATCATACTGTAATTTTTCAATGTCCCCGCGCAATGAAGCTATTTGCTGATTATAAAAATCCAATTGATTTTGCATCTCCAGCATCGCGCGCTGCTGTGCATCAAGCTGTTTTTGAATCGACGCGTCAGCAGCAGACACAGAAAAGCTTACAACGCCCAACATTAAAGATAAAGCAAGCAGTGTTTTACGCATGTTGTCTCCATACGAAAACGGCGCATCAAATGACACGCCGCTTTGAAACTCAATTAATTAAAAATTAATAATTAATCACGGCACGACGATTCTTTGCCCAGGCATTTTCATTATGGCCGACGACCAGAGGCTTTTCCTCACCGTAAGAAACGATGGACAACTGATTAACGTCTACGCCTAAATTCTGCATATAACGGGCAACAGCACGAGCACGTCTTTCACCTAAAGCAATATTGTACTCGGGAGTTCCGCGCTCATCGGTATGACCTTCGATAATAATATGGGCATCAGGATTCTCACGCAAATATTTAGCATGAGCCTGCATAACACCTACATAGTTATCATGGATCTGATCGGAATCATAGTTAAAGTAAATGGTATTGTTTTCACGCAAAGCCTCAGGGCCGTTGAAATTGCTGCCGTATCCGTCAGCTCCGGTAACGGTTACTGCGCCATCCGGATCAAGACCTACCTGCACGTCACCGCCCATACCGCTTGCGTCTTCAACCAAGGTGCCGCTTCTTCCGTCTTCGCTTCCCGTGGTTGAACAGCCGGTGAAAGCAAATGCTGCTAACAAACAAACTGCGGCTAAAAAGAATTTTTTATTCATAACTTAAGTTCCTTAAACTTTATTTATCAAGTAACGGACCCCATGCAGGTGAGCTGATTTCGCCTGATGTAGACGGCAAATTAGCTCTAAAGCGCCCATCGGCAGAAACGATAGCCAAGCCCTTACGCCCTTGATATATCGTAGAATATATTACCATACTGCCATTAGGTGCAACACTGGGAGATTCATCCAAATTTGAAGTGGTCAGCATATAAATACTGCCATCTTCATCCATACGAGCAACTCGATAACCGTTATGACGAGTAATCATAATTACCGAATTAGTCCCCGGAATAGGCTCTGCAGACAAATTCATCTGTCCTTGATAAGTTAAGCGCTCTGTCGTACGGGTATTAAAATCAAATTTATAAATCTGAGCTCTGCCGCCGCGCTCTGACGTAAAGAATAATTGTCGACCGTCTGCGGACCAATTAGGCTCGGTATCAATTGCAGGATCTGCGGTAACCCTCTGGATAGCACGAGTATTTACATCATAATAATAAATATCAGGCTGTCCGTCTTTTGACAGCACCATTGCTATTTTTGAACCGTCAGGAGACCAAGCCGGGGAACTGTTCAATCCTTTAAAGTTCGCGATACGGGTACGCTGTTTAGTATTCAAATCCTGAATAAAAATAGCCGGATTTTTATTTTCAAAACTTACATAAACGATTTTTGTTCCGTCCGGAGACCAGCTAGGAGTCATAATCGGCTCTGTCGATTTTAAAATCGGAACTTCATTAAAACCGTCATAGTCAGCAGTCATCAGCTGATAAGGAAACTTAGTTCCGTGACGAAATACCACATACGCAATTCTGGTTCTGAAAGCACCCTTTTGTCCTACGAGTTTTTCATAAACGCGATCGGACACGCGATGTGCAGCCTGACGCATGGTATTAAGACCCGAAGCACCGCGATAATGCGCAATTATCTGACCTTTGTCTTCTCCGACTAAAGACTGCAATAAAAACTCAACCTGATAGGAATTGCCATCAGGATAAACCTTGCCGAAAACTACAGCTTCAGCTCCGGTACCCGCCATAACATCAGTATTTACTTTCTCCCCGTCAAAAGCTCCTGCCGGAATTTGATTTTGTAAAATAGGAGAAAACTTGCCGGAACGCATCAAATCGGCACTGACTACGGAAGCAACATCCACTCCGACATTTGCGGACTGAGCAAAGGGCAAAACCGCAATCTTACGGCCTTCATTAATACCGCCAGTGATTTCGATATTGAGAGCAGCCTGTGCATTTGACATGAGAAACACGCCAAATCCCAAAGCGCCTAAAAATTTCATCAAACGCATCAAAATCCCCTTTTTTAATTCTAAGTTTTTAAAAATTATAGCTTAAGCTAAAGCTTAGGAGTCATAGTTATTACTATGTTATTACAGTCTTTGCACTCTCTTGGAGGCATAGGCAGCATTCCGATAAGTCTTAAGGTATTCAATGCCGAATCACAGACACGTTTATCACCACGACATTTTTCACCGGAAATAACCCCGTCAGATCCTACTTGGATCGTAACGACAACTGTCTTTCCTTGCATTGAAGGATCGATACGCCACTGCTGTTCAATCAAAGTCTGAACTTTTGCACCGTATTGCGAAGCAATTCCCGAACCTCCTCCAAGGCCTTGCCCACCTTCTACTCCGTCAGCGGTACCGAACAATTCTTCTTCAAGTGCATCAGCGGCTTTCTTAGCATCGGCTTTACGCTTTGCTTCAGCTTCGGCTTTCTTTTTAGCCTCTTCTTCAGCTTTTTGCTTTTCCTCTAAAGCCTTCTTTTCGGCTTCAGCCTTTTTCTTAGCTTCCTCGGCTTTTTTCTTCTCCTCTAAAGCTTTCTTTTCAGCTTCAGCCTTTTTCTTAGCCTCTTCGGCTTTTTTCTTTTCTTCTAAAGCTTTCTTTTCGGCTTCAGCCTTTTTCTTAGCCTCTTCGGCTTTTTTCTTCTCTTCTAATGCTTTCTTTTCAGCTTCAGCTTTTTTCTTTGCTTCCTCTGCTTTCTTTAAAGCCAAATCTGCCTGGCGCTTTTGCTCTGCTGCTTTTTGTTCTGCAACACGTTTTTCAAGATCTGCTTCAGCCTGACGACGCTTTTCCTCATTAGCTTTAGTAGTTGCAGGATCTTGTTTTTTTACGACATTAGAATCTTTTTTACGTCCTTGTTCACTTCCTTTTGCCGGAGGGGAAACCATAACTGCGTGCATAATATTTTCCATCCCGTCTTCGGGCTTTTCCGGCTTATCAAGTGAAATATTGGAAGCCAAAATTCCGATAAGCGCCAAATGTAAAATTAAAGCACCGACAAAGGCCGTACCTAAATTTATTTTCACGTTTACCTCACAGCGGATCGGTTACCAATCCGACACTGTTGACTCCACTGTTTTTAAGCGCGTTCATTAATTGAATTACCGCGTCATACGGCACCTGAGCATCCCCTTGGACAACTACAGGACGCGACGGATCTTTTGACAATTCCTGAGCTACAAAGTTTCCAACCGCATCCAAATCAGGCATTTTTGTCGACGAAGTATCAATACTCACAAAATACTGTCCGGCCCTGTCAACTGTTGCAATGATAGGAGTTTTCTGATCTTCATTCATTGTTTCCGCTTCAGCTTTAGGCAAATCAACGGTAACACCCTGCATAACCACCGGAGCTGTGGCAATGAATATCACAAGCAGCACCAGCATGACATCAATGTACGGTACTACATTAATCTCCGCTACAGGACGGGTACGGCGCCTTGATGAATATTTACGCATTTTCTTTAAGACCCTTGTCCGTTATTGATATTGCCCCTACCGGATAAGCTGCGCAAACTTGAAGGAGCTCCGCTTCTTAAAGAACTTTCTTCATTATTTTCATGACTTCGGCGCATGTTTCCCACTCTATAAGTAGGACCTTCAGCCATCGGCTTTTTTACAAAACGCTCCTCTTCTTTATAAGAATTTTCCGCATATTCCTGATTACGATAAGAAGATGAAGTATTTCTTGAAGCAAAATCATTAAAGCTGCGAGGCTTTACCTGATTTTGTGCTTCTTCTCGTTTTGCATTTGCGCTTTTAATGGTAACTAAACGACGATTTAAAATGGTCGCAAATTCATCCATAAAATTTAAATAACGGTTTTCAAGCGCTTCAAGTTTTGTAGTAAAACGGTTATAAAACATGACTGCAGGAATTGCGGCAAAAAGGCCCATAGCCGTTGCAATCAAAGCTTCAGCAATCGGAGGCGCGACCATGGATAACGTTGCGTTTTTAACTGCAGCCAAAGCAACAAAGGCGTGCATAATACCCCAAACGGTTCCGAACAATCCGATATAAGGGCTTATAGAGCCGATAGTTGCAAGAGTAGGCAAATGAGTTTCAAGGTTCTCAATTTCACGAGAAGCCGCAACCTTCATCTGTCTGTAGGTTCCGTCCATCACCACATCCTGATCTGCAGGGCCTGAATTGACAAGGCGCACGAACTCTTTAAAGCCTGCGCTGTAAATCACCTCAAGGCCGATTAAAGAATGCTGACGCTTAACACAATCTTGATAAAGATTGTTCAAATCAATTCCCGACCAGAATTTTTCTTCAAACTCATCAGCCTTTTTACGGCCTAATTTATACTGATTACTGCGCTGAATGATAATTGTCCAAGAAACAACCGACAGAATCAGCAAAAACAACATTACAAGCTGTACCAAAAAACTGGCATTTAAAACAAGCTCGGTAAAAGAAAGAGCGCCGTCACTTCCTTGCATTATTTTTATAACTCCAATATTATGATTTTTGTGTTAAAAAGCCTTGTGCGTATTGATAGGCTTCACTTGGCATCGCTTTGGGCAGTCCCGTTTTCATATTGATAAAAGCAACATCACATTCTAGCTCAAATAAGAGTTCATTTTTCTCATTAAAAATCTGCTGAGAAAAAGAAATAGCTACCTTACGCAGCTTGCTGACCGCACAAGTCACTTTGAGCATATCGTCAAGCTTTGCACTATGTTTATAATGAGCGCTCAAATTAACAATAACAAAGCCTTCTTTATCCTCAAGCATCTTATTTTGCGACATACCCATAGCACGAAGCCATTCGGTACGAGCTTTGTCGCAAAATTTAAGATAATTGGAGTGGTACACGATACCGCCTGCGTCGGTATCTTCATAGTACACACGAAAATTTACTGAAAAATCATTCATGTTATAAACCGGCATCTTTAAATAAATCAGTTGAATCGGCTTTACTAAGACCGAACTTGTCATAAGCTTTTTTGGTAGCGACGCGGCCGCTGCGAGTTCTCTGGATAAATCCTTGCTGAATTAAGTACGGCTCAACAACGCTTTCTAAAGTTTCACGATCATGTCCTAAAGAAGCAGCTAGACTTTCAACTCCTACAGGACCGCCGTTAAAATCAAGAATTACGGAACGTAAATACTGTCTGTCAAAATCATCAAATCCGTCTGGGTCGATTTTTTGCAGATCAAGCGCAGCTTTGGCTATTAATACATTAATCTCACCATTACCGCGGACTTCAGCATAGTCCCGAACTCTTTTTAATAGACGATTGGCAATTCGCGGAGTTCCGCGGGAACGTGCGGCAATTTCCATTGCTCCGTCTTTATCTATTTTAATTTTAAGTTTCTTAGCGCTGGCTTTGATAATCAAAAAAAGTTCTGACGGCGTGTAATATGACAGCTGTAGAATAATACCGAAACGGGCTCTTAGAGGTGAAGTTAACGTTCCTGCCTTTGTCGTGGCACCGATTAGAGTAAACGGAGCAAGACCTATCTTAATGGAGCGGGCAGACGGACCTTCGCCTGTCATTATGTCAACCTGATAGTCTTCCATCGCAGGATACATAAATTCTTCAATGACAGGAGATAGCCGATGAATTTCATCTATAAAAATCACATCGCGAGGCTGCAAATTGGTCAAAAGAGCGGCAGCATCGCCTTTTTTCTCCAAAGCAGGACCTGAAGTCTGCGAAAGATGTACGCCAAGTTCATTGGCGATAATATTTGACAGCGTTGTTTTACCAAGTCCCGGAGGTCCGAAAATCAAAACATGATCCAAAGCCTCACCGCGCTTTTTAGCCGCAGCAAGAGCAATCTCCAGCTGACTTTTAACATCTTCCTGTCCGATATAATCTTTAAGGGTTTTAGGTCGTAAAGCCCTATCTTCAGCAGCTCCCAAACCGCCGGCTTCTGCTTCAATTTCGCTTGCATCCGCTTCAGGACGGATTACCGAATTTATACTTAAATTATCAGCAACAATTCCGCCGCTTTCCTTAACAGAAGAAAATTCATCTTCTTTTATATATTTCTCGACCATCAGCGCTTACCTCCTGAAATCAAGGCAAGTGCAGCTACAATAATTTGTTTCGTATCCATTCCTTCTTTGGCAACGCTGTTGACATATTCAAGCGCTAAAGTTTCTTTATAGCCTAAGCCGATTAACGCCGATACGGCTTCATCTACGGCAATATTATCTATTACTGCCGCCATACCGCTTTCTTTATTTAAATCAGCAACGTTTGCGTCTTTTGTAATCGGCAACTTATCAAGTCTGTCTTTTAGCTCAACCATAAGGCGCTCGGCAGTCTTTTTCCCTATTCCGGGCACTTGAGTTAAAGCGCTGGTTCTGCCGCTTGTCACTGCAATAATAAAATCATGTGCGTTAAACGAAGATAAAACCGCTAGCGCAAGTTTAGGACCGACTCCGTTTACTTTTATAAGTTCTCTAAATAATGTCCTATCACTTAAATCACAAAAGCCATACAAAAGCTCATCATCTTCGCGTACTACATGATGAACATAGATAAATTCTTCTTCATTGACGGAAATTTTTGCAAGAGAAGTAACCGGCATTTCAACTTCATAACCTACGCCGTTAACCTCAATTAATACCGTAACACCGTCAATTCTTAAAACTCTTCCGCGTAAACTGCCAAACAAAATTTTTCTCCTTAATTTTTAAGGCAAATTATATCTTATTGAGCTTTTTTAAAAACTAAAAAGAAGGTTTTTGCTTACTTTAATTTTGAAATCTGCCGTGTCCGAAATTTCCTACAGGCTCTGTAGTGCGCATTGCCTTAGTTACTGCGCTCGTATAACCATGACAAATCGCACAAGCAAGAGCATCAGCAGCATCAGACTGAGGCGTGCCCGATAATTTTAAAATACGCTCAACCATATATTGAACCTGGTGCTTTTGCGCAGCTCCATATCCCACGACCGCTTGCTTTATCTGACGCGGAGTGTACTCGTAAATATCAAGACCCGCATTAGAGCCTGCAATTATCGCCGCCGCTCTTGCCTCGGAAAGCTTAACGGTTGACTGTACGTTTTTTGACAAAAAAGTTTCCTCAATGGCAAAAACCGTAGGAGAAAATTGTTCGATAATAGTTGATACGGCAACAAAAATAGTCTGCAAACGCTTATATAAAACGCCGTTTCCGGCATTAATACATCCCGATCCTAAATAAATAAGAGAAGATCCTTGGGATTTAATTACTCCATAACCGGTTTTACGCGAGCCGGGATCTATCCCTAAAATAATTTCAGACATAAAGATTTATTTGATTAATAGGTAATTCTTTGAATTGTAATATTAAAAATATTTATCAGATATAAATATATTAT
>NZ_CAJKVK010000083.1 GCF_905203285.1 uncultured Succinatimonas sp. | reverse complement strand
GTCAGAAAATCACCGATAAGAAGAATCATGAGGCTCAGGCGATTATTGAAATGCTACCCATGATAAATGCAGTACACTGCATTTGTCACCAACAGTGTAAAAATGATCCACAAGGGGTGCGGACAAAATCCTGGACTGAAACCGGGAGAAAGACATTATGTTTTCATACAAAGATCGACTTAGAGCAGTAAAGTTTTATATTAAATCAGGATACAGACTCAGATATACCTTAAGATGCCTTGGATATCCTTCATCACGAGTAACGCTTAAGCAATGGCATCAGGAATATATAAAGAATAATCAATCTTTACACACTGAATATAAAACGGAAAATCGTCACCACAGTAAAAAGTATTCTAAAGAACAAATAAACTCGGCGCTAAAATATTATTTTTCACACGGAAGAAATAAAGCCGTGACACTTAAAGCTTTGGGTTATCCGCAAAGCTCGGATACTTTGCGTCAATGGCTGTCGGCATATACTCAAGAAGGCTATAGCACACATCGGACTTCAAGTGTCAAAAGTAAAAAACGTTATAATCAACAGGAACGCACAGCAGCTGTAAAAGCATTGCTGACACCTGTCGGATCTGCTGAAAAAGTAGCAGAGCAGCATAAGGTCAAACGAGCGACACTCTATAAGTGGGCAAGTCAAATTAACGTTTCTTTCAAATCGATGAAAAAGAAAATACCTAAAGATATCTCTTTAAACGAGCTTCAAAATAAATATCAGGAGCTCTTTAAAGAATACGAACAGCTGCAAAAGGATGTATATCGTCTGCAGATGGAAAAAGATATTCTGGAAAAAACCGGTGAAATCTTAAAAAAAGAGGAAGGCATCAATCCGCAAAACCTAAGCAACCGCGATAAAACTTTAGTGATTGATGCCTTAAAAAATCAATATTCGCAACAGGATTTATTATCTTTATTAAAGATATCCAAAAGCTCGTTTTACTATCAGCTTACTGCTTTATATAAACCTGACAAATATGCTGCAGTGAGAGAAACGATAAAAACAATCTTCAATCACAGCTATCAAAGTTACGGATACAGACGTATTCATGCTGCTTTAAAAAATGCCGGCACTGTTATCTCAGAGAAAGTCGTAAGAAAAATAATGTGTCAGGAAAACATAAAAGTAAAAATAAAGCGCACCAAAAATATTCTTCTTATCAGGGAGAAATCAGTCCTGCTGTAGATAATGTAATTCAACGTAATTTTCACAGTTGTAAACCATACCAAAAATTACTGACTGATATTACCGAATTTGCATTGCCGGAAGGTAAAGTATATTTATCTCCGTTAATTGATTGTTTTGACGGTATGGTAACCTCTTGGACTATAGGCTGTTCACCGAATGCTGAATTGGTCAATAGCATGCTTGATAATGCCATTGATAAAATAGCCGGAAAGGTTAAGCCGGTCATTCATTCCGACCGAGGGTACCATTATCGTTGGCCCGGATGGATAAAACGTATGGAAGATAACGGTTTTATTCGTTCCATGTCGAAAAAAGGATGTTCTCCGGATAACAGTGCCTGCGAAGGATTTTTTGGCAGACTTAAAAACGAATTTTTCTACGATAAAGATTGGACTAAAACCGGAATAAAAGATTTTATCTTAAGTCTTGATAAATACCTTCATTGGTATAACGAGTGTAGGATAAAGGCAAGTTTAGGATATAAAAGTCCGGTGCAATATCGACAATCTTTAGGTATTATGGAATAAATCAAGTCCAACTTTTTGTCCGCACCCCCACAAAGAGCGAAGTAAAATTGATCCTCCTTTTTATAAAACAGGAGGATCATTTGATAACCAAGGAGATATTCAGGTGCGTAAAGTGCGGCTATGAGGCCAATGCCGACCATAATGCCGCACAAAACATCTTAAGAAGGGCAGGACTTGCCCGGATGGCCTGTCAAGCGAACCTCAATAGAGGTAGGCAGCAGGAACTCGCCGAAGCTTACAACAGCAGCTCTATTGTTGTTTAGCAGTAGGAATCATCGGCCTTTAGGCCTGTGAGGATGTCAAATGGCACAGCATATTACCGTGGTAAATTATGATCCTTCCTGGCAATTAAAGTATGAACATGAAAAACAGAAGATAATGGCGATTCTTGACAGCAATCTCCTTGCTGTCTATCACATCGGTAGTACTGCAGTTGCAAATTTAGCTACAAAACCAATCATTGATATTATGGCGGAAGTGCGAGACTTATCTTTAGTCGATATTAATAAAGCTGCCTTTGAAAAAATCGGCTACGAATATTTAGGAGAGTTCGGAATTAAAGGCAGACGTTATTTACGCAAAGGCGGAGATGAGCGTACTCATCAGATCCATATTTTTAAATATGACAATTTAGATGAAGTTATAAGACATTTAGCTTTTAGGGATTATTTGAGAGTACAAAATGATGTTTGCGCAGAATATGCAAAGTTAAAAAAAGCTTTGGCAATTAAGTTTCCTTATGACATTGACGGTTATTGTGACGGTAAGGACGGTTTTGTTAAAGAGTATGAACAAAAAGCTTTAGCCTTTTACGACAGTTCCTGGGATCGTCTGTATTGTGCGGCAAGAAGTATTCAGACACGACGTGACGTATCGCCTTTTATTGTCGCAGGTCCGGTTGCTTCGGCTCTTATGACGGTAAATGGGAATATTTACACCGGAATTTGCATTGATATGGCGTGTTCGTTAGGTATGTGTGCTGAAAGAAACGCTATTAGTACCATGATAACCAACGGTGAAAAACATATTTCTAAAATTCTTGCTGTAAACACCGACGGCGCAATCATTGTGCCGTGCGGATCTTGCCGTGAGTTCATGATGCAGTTATCAAAAGACAGTCCTAAAATCGAAGTTCTGACTGATTATGAAAGCAAGATGTCTGTTTCTTTAGGTTCATTGGTTCCTAATTGGTGGGGAACAGATCAATTTAGTTAATGCTATGAGCCTTGGCGCTTAAATCTTCTGCCTTAAAGGCAATGACACAGGTTTTATTGAGCATTTGAAGAGGGAAGGTAAATTCATCTTCCGTCTTAGCGCAGTGCCCTATAATCAAATTTAACGCGGTACTTTTTACTTGTGGATCGTCTATAAATTGCGCACGGCTTGCAGCCATGACGCTTGCATAAGCAAAGCTGAAGGAACACGGTTTTTGCTGCGAGCCTAAAATAATCTCATGTCTGCAGTCTAACTGCAAAAACACCCGCGGATTGCTTTTTAAAATATCAATTTTTTTACCGCTTGTCGCGCAATGAACATAAAAGGTTAATTTTCTTCCTTCGCACGTAAATCCGAAATTTACCGGTACCACGTAGGGGATGCCGTTATCGGACATGCCAAGATGCAGAACATCGCAATCAGAAACGATCTTGACGATTTCATTAATATCGGTAATTTCACGATCTTTGCGGCGCATATTTTTATTCCTTTGTTGGCATTAATTCTACAGCGGGTATTGTACTTAAGTTTGATCCTTGCTTAATACCAATCCCAAGGATAGTGTTGAGGTAAATTTCCTGCGTTGCCTCGGCAATTTGCAAAATATGGTCGCCGGGTGCAAGTTCAAACTTTAAAAGCCCGTTTTTGTCTGCAAAGCATGGCAGGAATTTTTCACCGTCAACACTGCAATGAAATTTAAGTTTTTTATTTTGTTGATGGAAATTACGTATCTTTACATAAGCACTGACGCTCTTAGGCAACTGTGTGTAAGAGATACGTCCTTGTGCCTTTAAATACTGTGTAAATCCGTCATTTTCTTTAAGGTGTTTTAAGTAGGATATAAGAGCATCCTGCTCATCGCTAAATTCAGTAAGCGTCGGTATGTCCTTTAGTATCGAGTATCCGTCAGAACCGGAGAGGATAAAATCGTTACCGGCAAGAATGATTTTTCTTTTAGTATCGTAGCGGGAAAGTGCTGTTGTTTCTCCGTCAAGAAATATTGCTTTAACCTTAGGTTTACTGTTTGGATCAAGAATTATCTTTAATCCTGAGATCTGCAAAAAGCCGCCGCTGTCTTTGATATTTTGCAAAGTGCCTGCAGCTGAAAGATTGTTTAAATAACGGTAAGAGTGCTCAAATATGTCGTAGAGGATCTTAGGGCTTACAAGCTTACTTGTCAGGGTATTTAGAAAAGGCTCAAAATATAAGGTGCTTGCATAAGTTACGGCACCGGGGCCCAGATTAACGCGGATATTTCCGCCGTTTTGGATCGCGACGGCAGGAAACTTTAAAAAATTAGAAGAGATTTTTGTTTTTAGTGCGTACATAATAGCATCAGCGGCAAGGTCGCCTGCCGGGGTTTCAGTAACGCGTGATAGATCGATCCCGTATTGCTCACCTCCGTAAAGTGTAAACGGCAATGAGATAATTTCTTGCTGCAAGATTTTATTTTGTTTGTGCCGGAATTTTTGTTCCAGCTCTTCGGTTTGGGCGTCAGGTTTTATTCCCTTACTAAGGAGATCTTCATAGGTTAGTAAAATGCTTTTCACTTGCGGTTTTTCTGAAGCTTTAAAGTTTAAAACGTTTAATCCGACTTGTTTAAGACGGCTCCCGGTTTGAGAAATGGTAATGCCGTTTACGTGCTTTACATATTCCTGATGGCTGTGTCCGTCAATGATAAGATCA
This sequence comes from uncultured Succinatimonas sp., assembly GCF_905203285.1. GTDB lineage: Bacteria > Pseudomonadota > Gammaproteobacteria > Enterobacterales > Succinivibrionaceae > Succinatimonas. The sequence goes on along the minus strand of NZ_CAJKVK010000083.1, from coordinate 3,763 downwards.
AGCTCGTCTTGATAAACTCCTGTAAGTGCAAGAGCCAGATTTTTTGACGTGCAGGGCGCATCGTCACAACCTAAATGAGCAAGCAGGATGATGGCGTCAAGTTTAAGGGGACGCAGCAAATCAAGCATTTTTTTGGCACTTTTAACTTCATTTTCAAAGTTAAGAGTGTTCAGCAAGCGGTAATCCGTTGATTGTAAGGTTTGTACGGTGGTGAGTGCGAAAACTCCAATTTTGAAACCGTTTTTGTTAAAAACAGCGTAGCGCCCTTCGTTAGGTAAGTTAAGGTTATTTAAAAGAGGTTTTTTGTCTTTGTAAACATTAGAACATAAAGTAAGAAAGTTGGCACTTGCCGCATGCTCAAATAATTTATTTTGCCCATAATCAAATTCGTGGTTGCCAAGGGTCATTGCATCATAACCTGCTGCATTCATCAAGGATATAACGTCGTCCCCGTCTGATAACGCAGCAAGCGGCGCACCTTGCACTGCGTCTCCGGCGTCAAAAAGCAGTGCATCATAATGCTTTTTTAAACCTGAAATTAAAGCTAAGTCAATTTGTTTATTATGGTTAAGAACATTAGCATGCATATCATTAGTTGATACTATATAGACAATATTGTCGGTATTTAATTCACAGCAGGCACTTAATAGTAAGGATGTTAGTAGCGCTTTAAAAAATAGGAATAACTTTTTCATCATTGCAGGCAAAAGTTTAAATTATGATCATACATGCTACCTTGAAGTTAAAAGCAGCTCAAGAAAAAAAGATTTGCATTGAGATTTAGTTCTTTGACGCATTATGGACTTAATTATTTTCTGTTTTTTGCTTTTTTTATGAGCGATGGCAGGAACTCGCCGAAGTTAACAGCAGTAGGATTGTTGTTTAGCGGTAGGATCTCCGTCCTTTAGACTCGGGAGGACATCAAAGAAAGCATATAGGATACCGAATTTGCCTACTGCGCGACCTTAACGCTTCTTTTTCAGCAGGCAGTAAGCGTGAGAAGATATAATCATCTAAAACAGCGATGCGCGGGTGATAAAGGTTGGGCCGATTTCTATCCGGAATAAACAAAACGTCACTTATAAGAGAATAAAGTCCGTCACGCAGTTTGAGACTTTTTGCATCGTTTTTATCTTTAAAGTACGCCTGTACCTGACGTTCGGTTAAGAATTTTTCGTTTAGCCCGTAAATATCATGATGCAGATGACGGACAAATTTTTTCTTAACCAGATCTGCGTCTTCATCGAATAAACGATTTAACAGATCTTCATTAATAAAAGGACGGGTCATGAAATCGTACTGGAATTTAAGCCCGTAGCTTTCGATTTCCTCCACTGAAAGCGGTAAAGATGGAACGAAGTTGCCTAAAAGTCCGCGTACGGCATGCGTCGGAATATCCCATATACGGAAAAAGCCTAAAATATGATCAATCCGGTAGGCACCGAAATATTCGGACATTTTATTAAAGCGCTTAAGCCACCAGGCATAACCGTCTTGCTCCATTCTTTCCCAATTATAAGTAGGGAACCCCCAGTTTTGTCCGTCTTTGGCAAAAGGATCGGGAGGTGCTCCGGCTTGGCTTTCCATATTAAAGTAAAAAGGTTCCACCCAGGCTTCAACGCTGCTGCGGCTGATGCCGATAGGAATATCGCCTTTTAAGATAATATTGTGTGCTTGGGCGTAATTACTTACGGCACTTAACTGAATATGCAGCAGGTACTGAATATAGTAATAAAAAGCGATGTCTTTATAGGTTTCAGACTTTTCATCGCATAATGCCGCAATTTCAGCAGGATCGTACTTATGCTCTTTCCAGCGCTTAAAATCCGCAGTAGCGTATTTATCTCTTAAATATGAAAAAGCCGCATAGGGAACAAGCCATGATTGATTGCGCTTGAAAAATTCTTTAAATTTTAAAGAGCTTAAAATCTTAAGACCGCTCTCATCATAGGAGCAGCGTAAATATTCACGTTTGGCTTTATTTACGGCTTCATAGTCAATAGAATCAAGAGCATTGAGCTTGTTTTGCAATTTTTTAAATCGGTTGTTTAATTTTGTGTTTTTAAGCTCGCCTACCTGCCTTAAATCTATATACATAGGATGGAAAGCGTAGATAGAGATACTGTTGTAAGGATAAGAATCAGTCCAAGTTCCGGTAATTGTTGTGTCATTAATCGGCAGAATTTGAACGAGCTTTTGTCCGGTTTGTATGGCCCAGTCAATAAACAATTTCAGGTCGCCGAAGTCCCCGACACCGAAGCTGCCGCTGCTTTTTAGCGAAAATACGGGAATAGCCGTGCCGGCAATTTTGGGGGAGAAAGGATAGAGTTTAACTTCACTTTAAGGAGGATATTCGCAAATGCCCTTTTGTAAGGAAGCATTACGGTTTGCACCTATTTCCCAAAATATTTCACCGTTATCTTTATTAATTGCGGCAAATTTATACTCAAAATAAGAAGGAAGATCGTCTTTATCTAATGATGCGCTAAAGAAATTCGGCATTATCTGCACGAGTTCCACGCCTTTTTGCGGATCCAAATTGCCAAGAGCTTTACAGTCTCCGGTGATAAATAAGGCGCTGTTATTGTCAAGATGACACCAAGCGCGTAAATTCAAAGATTGTTTTAAAGTGTTTGCAGGAGAGACAGCGTTTTTACTGTTAAAAGCATCCGTATATAAAAAAGAGTCATTAAGCTTATCTCTCCAGCTGTCGACAACTACAGCTTCTTTGTCTTCAATATTTAAAGAGAGCTTATGGCTAAAACGCAGTCCTTCGCTTCTTACAATCCGGTTTTTAGCTTTAACTTCATAGATATATTCAATAAAAGAAAAAGCGTCGTCGTTAAGATCGATAAAACCGTGCCAGTTTTTATCTTCACTGCAGGTTAAAGGAATTGACAGTTCTTTGGGTTTGAGAATTTTAATGAATAATTCCTGTCCCCAATGGGCTTTATATTCGATTAAAAACTTTAATCTCATGATTGATACCTTCAAGTAATTTTTAATCGACTCTTAATGGCGCCTTTAAGAGTGGTCTTGGGTTTGTACGGGGAGATTATAGGAGGTTCTGTCGAAAAAAGAATGAATAATCTTTTAACATTTTCTGAACAAAGCACGATTGTTACCGCTTTGTTGTGGATTTGGAGCGGGCAGTATGGCATACTAATAAAAATGACTGGGGAGGGAGCACATGGACAAGACCATGGACCTGCGCCCGCCCATCCGGCGCAGTTGGCTGCGCCTGCGGCTGGGAAAGGCATATTACACAGGGAAGCGGTATCTCCTGTGGTGCTCGCCTAAGTACCGTTGGGCAAAGACCCGGAAGGAAGAACGGCTCCCCTATGTCCAGTTCTCCCACGCCACGCCGCTTATGCGACACCTCCGGGGAGAAGAAATGGTCTGGCAGGAGAATAAGGTGACAAATCTGAAACTGGCCGTAAAGCGGCTGGACGGGCTGATCCTGTATCCCGGCGAGACCTTCAGTTACTGGAGGCGCATCGGAAAGCCCACCGCCCGGAAAGGTTACAAGGAGGGCATGGTGCTGTTTCTGGGACAGATCGGCGGGGATATTGGCGGCGGGCTGTGCCAGCTGTCCAATCTGATTTTCTGGATGACCCTCCACACGCCCCTGACGGTGACGGAGCGCTACCGCCACTCCCATGACGTGTTCCCGGACGCTAACCGCACCCAGCCCTTCGGCAGCGGGGCCACCTGCGCCTATCCGCACCGGGATCTCATGATCCGCAATGACACGGACCGGCCG
>NZ_CAJKVK010000082.1 GCF_905203285.1 uncultured Succinatimonas sp. | reverse complement strand
GCACAGGTGCTCCGATATTGTCTATTATTCGGCAATATATTGAGCAGCAGAAAACGCCGGATTAAAACCTGAGCGGCTTCTCACGATGATCTCCGCCCTAAAGGACGGTTTTAGCCGCTGATCTTTTTTTGATAAAGAAAGTAATTATTTGCTCTTACATTTTTCTGTTACAAAAGGATTATCGTTTCCTTGCCGTTTTTTAATCAATTCATTGCGCAGACATTCATTCTCACTTGGAGGATACATTTTATTCCACGCTTCAAACAATTGTCTTTGCTGTCTTGCAAGAGTCAATCCTTCATAATGCGAAACCATATAAAGGTAAGCTCTGGCAATTAAGCCGCGCGATCTTTCAGGCGGCTGAGCACGCCGTCCTTTAAAATCGACCAACATCTCGCACTTACCGTATTGATAAGGCTTACCATTCCACAATTGAAAGCGGTAATTAGAGCGATCACCGTTAACCTCACCTACCGAAGGAAAAAGGTTGTGCAGATCTCCTTCCATTGCTTTAAATTCTTTACTGCTTTTAGAGCAATTTTTCCTTCCGCCTTGCTGCCAACATTTTAATTGATGCCCAAACTCCCAAGCGGGCATAATATGCTCAACCTCAACGCGTGCCGCACGTTTGGGCTGCTTACGCACGGTATATCCGCAAGACTTAAGATCAACAATAAAGCGATTGCGCTCAATATTAAGATCGCATCCGCAGTATACAGTTTTAGGATCTTCTAACTGCTTATAGATTGACGGCAAAATTTTTTTTGCCGCATTAAAAGAATCCATAGCCTGAACTGTTCCGCCGAACACGGCAAAACAACCAAGCGATAATGAACATAAAGAAATTAAAAAATTTAAGCGCACTTCTAAACAACAATAAAAATTAAAACGATTAAGCAAAAAGGATACCATGACTTTCTTATCTGCAAAAAATCATGGCTGATACAGCTATCTGTAAATTTTACTAAAATTTAACTTAATGATTCACTTGCCTTGAGATTTTCCTGTGTTACAGATTTAATTTTCATACTTAAACTCTTGCCGGTTACCCAAAACAGTACTGCTTCAATTGCAAGCGCAATATACAAAACGTAGTCAAGATTAAACCAATCATATACTCTGCCGCCGATTAAAGCAGCGAAAGCGACTGCAAGCTGAATTACAGCAACCGACAGTCCTCCTGCGCTTTCCGTCTTGTCAGGAATTACGTAAATAGCCCACAAAGACCAGGCAACCGGAATAAGTCCGAAGCCGAAAGCAAAGGCAAATAAAGGCAAAGCCATAAACAAAGAATTATTTAGAACCAACATTAATATGACGCACAAAATCATAAATACCGGCAGCAGTCGGAAAAAGCGCTTAAAGGCGTGAGAAAATAATTTTCCTGCGGCAATTGTTCCTGCAATATTTAAGCCTGCGTAAAGCAGCATGGCAAAAGTTAAAAACTCATCCGTAAAATGCAGTTTTTCTTCAAAGAAGAGTCTTATATAAGTAAAAATTACGTGATACCCCATATAACTTAAAAACGTACCTAAAAGGCCGAAAAATACTATCTTGGTCGAAATCAGTTCCTTTATCACCTTTATTCCCGTACTTTGCTTTGGCAGTAATGAAGGCAAAGTCAAAAACAAAGCAATAAAAGTAAACGCACTTACGATTGCCACTAAAATAAAAATAGTCCGCCAAGATATATAAAGCGACAAACAGCTGGCGCACGGCAACGCGATAATCGTCGCTATCGAAACCCCTGAAAGCATCGTGCTGAACCCTTGAGCCAATTTCCCGGGTACGATAAGTCTTTGAACCAAAGCGTTGGATAAAGACCAGAAACCGCCGACACTGATTCCCAAGAGAGCCCGCCCTAAAAACAAACTGAACACATTAAAAGCAAAGGCAATAATCAAATTAGATACGACTAAAATTGCCAACAATAAAAGCAATAAAGTTCTGCGATCCTGATTTTTAAAAAGTGAAGATAAAAACAAACTTGAAAAAAACGAAACTATGCCTACGGCAGTTACGGTTTGGCCTGCCGTTCCTTTTGAAATCTCAAGATCTTCAGCGATGATTGATAATAGGCTTACCGGAATGAATTCAGAAGCTATAAGACAGGTTACTCCCAAACACAAGGTAATGAGTACCGGACTTAGCGCGTTTTGCGGTGAACTTTTAATGATTGCCTGCATTTTTACCCTTTATATTTAAAACACGAAAAAGCCGGATCGCTCCGACCTTGTTTTTCCTAATTAGAGAAAATCAAAAATTAATTAAAAGCCGTGTTAAAGAAATCGGCTATCTTATCAAACGGGATCTTCGAGGTATCGTCATACAAATCAACGTGATTTGCCCCTTTAACGATATAAAGTTCTTTAGGCTCTCCCGCTCTCTTATAAGCATCCTCGCTAAATTCCCTTGAATGGGCGCTGTCACCGGTTATAAAAAGCATCGGACGCGGAGAAATTGTCTCAATATCCTCAAAAGGATAGAAATTAATGAATTTAACATGGGAAGTTAAAGTCGGATGGGTGGTAGTACTTTCATCTACACCTTCAGGAGTGAATTCACCGCGCTCAGTGCGATAGAAATTGTAAAATTCTTTTTCAATATCCGATGACTTATCATTAATCTCATGCGGTGTTCCTGAAGTATATAAAGGATTGCCGCCTGCAAACTCAACATATCTTTGCTCTGCGGCCTGAGCTAAAAGCGCATCTCTTTGTTCTTTGGTAAATGAATTGTTAAGTCCGTGACGTACTGCATTACCCATATTGTACATGCTGGCGGTAGCTACGGCCTTAATACGAGGATCAATCTTGGCTGCTGAAATTGCAAAAGATCCTGAACCGCAAATACCCAAAACGCCGATTTTATCGCGATCAACAAAATCTGAACTGCCTAAAAAATCAACAGCTGCTGAAAAATCCTCAGCATAAACGTCGGGCAATACGGCATTACGCGGCTGACCTTCTGACTCTCCCCAAAAACTTAAATCAATAGCTAAAGTAACAAATCCTTTTTCTGCAAGCTTTTGTGCATAAAGATTTGAGCCCTGCTCTTTAACCGCACCCATCGGATGTCCGATAATAACGGCCGGATATTTAACCCCTTTTTTGTAATCTTTGGGCAGGTAAAGATTACCGCCTACTTTCATTTTATATAAATTATTAAAGCTCACTTTTTGTAAAGAAACACTCTCACTTTTATAAAAGTTGTCAGGACCTTCTGCAGCACTGACCCCCAAAGCCAAAGATAATGCCGAGCATAAGGCTAAAGCTTTAAAAACTTTTTTCATATCAATCCCCATTTATACCTTTTGTGAATAAATTAAATTTTTTATGTGATTTAAGTATGAATTAGTGTTAATCTATAATCAAATACTATATTTTTATGCTTTTTCATGCCTATAAAGCATTGTTTATAATTTCACTTTTATAGATAAAAAATTATGGATATCAGAGTATTACGCTATTTTGTTGCCGTCGTTGAAACTAAAAGCGTCACTGCTGCAGCTGAAGCTTTACACATTACCCAGCCTACTTTGTCTCGCCAATTTAAAGAACTTGAAGATGAGCTTGGTAAAAAACTCTTTGAACGCGGCAGCAGGCACATTACTCTTACCGAAGCAGGGGAACTTTTCTACCGCAGAGCATTAATGATTCTTGAACTTTTCAATAACACCAAAGAAGAAATTACTGCTAAAAATGATGAAATAAGCGGAACTATCAGCATCGCCATGGGCGAATCGCCTGTTTTAAACTTTCTTGCCAAAAATCTTACTGAATTTAAACAAAAATATTCTAAAGTTAAATTTAATATCGTAAGCTGCAACGACGATACCATGCGTTATTTGCTGAAAACCGAAAATTGTGATTTTGGCGTCGCCATTTCCGCAAGTGAAATCGGTCTTAACGAGTACTCATATCTGACGCTGCCGCTAAAAAATTCCTGGGGAGTACTCACTCGTCCTGAAAGCCCTTTATATGATAAAGAATATATTACCCCCAGTGATTTAAAAGGGATTCCGCTGCTGTTCTCTACTCAATCGCTTAAAAATGAGGAGTTCCGCTCCTGGCTTAATGCCCCTACATCAAAACTTAATATAGTTTGTACTTATAATTTGCCGCAAAACGCTTATATGCTTGCCGAAGCAAATCTTGCCGACATGGTATGTCTTAAAGACTGCATGAACTTAAAACAAAATTCTCAAATGAAATTCATACCGCTAAAACCGGCACTTGAAGCTTCGGGCTTTTTAGTATGGAAAGAACAAAGAACACCAAGTAAAGCTGCGGTAAAACTTGTTGAACATCTAAGAAATGTTTTAAATAAAGAGTAAACCCCGTAAGTTTAAAAGCAAATCTTTGATTTAAAATTTATCAGAAAAAATAAAGTCTTCCGCAAAGAAAATCTTTGCAAAAGAGCATATTTAGTTCTTTTTCAAAATTAAAACGGATTTAAGGCTTAAAGAAAGGATACAGCATCTGAGTCACCGCCAAACAGAATATATACGATCAAAATAATGGAAAAAAGAGTGACAAAAACAGGTTTATTACGCATAGTTTTTTCTTAATTTATTAGATAGGTTAAATCAAAGAGATTAAATGATATCCGTTAAGCTTTTCAAAAAACGGGACCGAGCTTAAACTTTAAGTAAAAAAATCAATAAGATCCACACAACAGACAGTGTCTGTTGCCTCCTTATGAAATAGAAAAACATTTGAAGACAATTAATTAATGATCTTTTCTTTATGAAAGTTACCGGCCAGTTAAATATAGTTAGAGTTTTCTTTAAATTTTCAAGAAAACGAAACATCATAGACAAAATCTTAGGTACTGCTTAAAACTTTAATAACCGTCTCTTTTGCTTTTCATACTCATATGGTTCGTCTTACCGCAAAACACTGTAACAAAATGCCACAATTTACTGTAACAAAACACCGCAAAACGTTGTAATTGGAAAGCTAGCTAGGCGTAAATATCTATTAATATTAATAAGTTAAAAGAAAAATTATTGTTCATAAAAAGCATCTATAAATCTTCTATCAAAATAAAAAAATACAATAAAGATAAAGGGAACAACATATAAAAAGCCATGACCGACTTAAAAAATTTTTTACTTATCTATTCAACTTCAAAGCGTTTTTTCTTATGCTGCATAACTATCAGATTAAATTGAATGGTGATTTTTAATGCTGCATAACGGAATTTACGATCGTTTACTGACGATTGCAGATCAAAATGATATTAAAGAAGAAAAAATTACAATCAAAGAAACTAAATCTGTTAAAGCAGATCCTGAGGGAATCTCATCAATTGTTAATTTTATTAAAAACATTTTAAGATCATATATTAATGAACATGAAGATGATAAAAATCTACTGCCAACTCTATACAAAATACTTAACCAAACGGTAAGGGAATTACCATCTTCTACCATTAGCGATCCTGTCAATCCTCTCACTATCTTACAAGAAATAAGAAAAAATGAATTAATTCCAACATATCCAAGACCGACCCTTCCCTTAAACATCAATCAAATTTTTACTGGCGTAAATGGAGAAATCCCTTTTATCAATGAAATTAAAGCAGAGATTAGAAGTGCCGATAATATCTGCTTTTTCATATCATTTATAAAATATTACGGTTTCCTGCAAATTGAAAGAGATCTTAAAGACTTTTTAGAAAGAGGCGGAAATCTGACAATCTTAACTTCAACGTATATTGGTGCAACAGAATCACGCGCATTAGAAGAGTTTTCCAAGCTTAAAAATACTCATATAAAAATATGTTACAACAGTAAAAAAGTTCGCATGCATGCTAAAGCTTTTATCTTCAAACGAAATAACGGCTGCGGTTCTGCTTACGTAGGTTCTTCTAATCTATCACGATCCGCGCTTAATTCCGGACTTGAATGGAATATTAAGATTTCTGAACTTTACGACTTCTTTTTATATCAAAAAGTCCTAAATTCTTTTGATTTTTTCTTAAATTCTCCAGATTTTGAGGAGTTTAGCGGAAAAGTAGAAGAAATAGAAAAATTAAGACACGCTCTTCAGGAAGAAAAAAATCCAAAAAATAATATTACAAATACGCAAAATACAACTTTTTTTAATATCAAACCATATGATTATCAGCAAGAAATTTTAGATAAGCTAGCTATCCAAAGAACACTTTATAACCGCAATAAAAATCTAATAGTTGCGGCGACAGGAACAGGAAAGACGGTTATTGCTGCATTTGACTACCTGCGTTTTAAGCAACAACAAGATAAAAACAAACAGACCTCGCGTCTTCTTTTTGTTGCGCATAGAAAAGAAATTCTTGAACAGGCATTACAAACATTTAGATATATTTTAAGAAATCCAAATTTTGGAGAAATATGCTGTTCGGGTGAAAAACCAATTTCACGAGAGAATCTATTTATTACCATCCAATCCTTAGATGTAAGAAACATTTGTACAGTCAATGGTGGCGCTAATTTTTATGATTTTATTATCGTTGACGAGGCACATCATGGCGGCGCTGAAAGTTATCAAGATTTATTTAAATATTTAAAGCCAAAAATTCTTCTTGGCCTTACTGCTACGCCAGAGAGAAACGATGATCGCCAAATTTTCCAATACTTTGATGACGGAATAACGGCTTCTATCAGGTTACCGCAAGCTCTAGAAAAAGGTCTTCTCTGCCCATTTGCTTATTTTGGCATCAGCGACACTGTTGATTTAAGCTCTATAGCCATGAAAAATGGCGAATATGACACAAAGCAACTTGAAAAAGTATTTGTTGACGACTCTAAAAGCGCATTCTATAGAGCAGACAATATATTAAAAACACTTTTACATTATGTTGATAATATCGAAAAAACAAAAGCTTTAGGTTTTTGTGTAAATATAAAGCATGCCCAATACATGGCTAACTTTTTTAACCAAAATAGCGATGTTAAAGCATTAGCCTTAAATTCGCGCAGCAGTTCACAAGAACGTGCCAATGCCCAAAAAGAGCTAATTGATGGAAAAATTTCTATCATCTTTACAGTCGATCTTTACAATGAAGGTGTAGATATTCCCCAAGTAAATACTGTCCTCTTTTTACGCCCTACAAATTCTTTAACCATATTTTTGCAGCAATTAGGCCGTGGACTGCGTTTATATCCTGGAAAAGATCATCTAGTTGTATTGGACTTTATTGCAAAAGCAGCTCGCAATTTTAATTACAGCTCGCGTTTTCAAGCTCTTCTTAATAAAGGAACGAAAAGCCTGCAAGACGAAATTAAAGACGGTTTTATTAATCTACCACCAAATTGCTTTATTGAGCTTCAAAAAGAGGCCATGAAGAACGTTTTAGACAACATAAAATCTGCCCAAAATACTAATAAAAATCTTACAACCAAAATAATGCAGCTTAGAGATCAGATTGAAAAAGTTCCTTCTTTACAAGAATTTATAGAGTATTATCAACTAGATTTAGGTGATATATACAACAATAATCGTAGTTTTAGCTCATTGCTAACTAACGCATTAATCATCAAAGAAGATTTTTATACCAACTCAAAACAAGGCTTTCAATTCTTCCAAAAGATAAGTCACATAAATAGTCAGCGTTTTTTATCTTTTATTAAAGAATCTCTTTTAGAAGAACAAATTGATATCACCAATCAATTTTTTAAAATGCTATTTATAAGTTATTACAGGGATGAAAAGAATGGAGATATTGAAGCCTTTAAGAGATTTTTGTTTAGTAAAAACATCAAAGATGAACTACAACAGTTAATTGTAGTCTTAGAAAATAATATTGATGTACCTTTAAAACCACTTACTACTAACAGCCCTCTTGATCTTTACGGAACTTATACAAGAGATCAATTATTGAGTGCTCTTGACTACGATAACCCTACTACACAGGTCAAAGGTCATTTTTACGACAAAAAAAATAACATCAACATCTTAATGGTGACATTACATAAGAATCTTAATGAGTACAGCGAAAACACCCTTTATGAAGACTATGCCATCGATAACCAAACCTTCCACTGGCAAACGTCAAATAATGTAAAAATAGAATCTAAAGAGGGACAACGTTTAATCAACTCTAAAAACAATATGTTGCTATTCGTTCGTGATAAAAAATACAATAAGAATAAAACTCTAGCTCCATATGCTTGTCTTGGATTTGCAACTCCTATCTCATATGAAGGAGAATCTCCAATCAACTTTAAGTTAAAACTTCAAAATGAAATTCCTGCTAAATATTTAAGTAAAAGTATTCTATACAATTAGTCTTTTTGAAAACAACCTTGAAATTTTAGATAGTGCCTTTCCTCTCAAATATTCCAGACACTGTCTGGAATTTCTTTTTATGAAAGCAACAAAAATTAAGCCCCGACTTACATCCTTTAAAATGTAAATCAGGGCCTTTTATGAAAAAAGTTAAAAACTAACTATTCCCACTCAATATTTATAAAAGTATTTATAATTTATCTTATTGATATTAAACGTTTTTAT
>NZ_CAJKVK010000081.1 GCF_905203285.1 uncultured Succinatimonas sp. | reverse complement strand
AAATAATTGCATTAACCGTATCTTCAATACTAATCCAGCCGATATGCTTTTCTTTGCCGATGAATTTGATAGGGGGTATTTTATTTATTTTTTGAATAAAAGGACTTTCTTTGCCTAAGATAATGCCAAGCCGTAATGCGACAATGCGGGAGAATATATTATTTAAGCTTAAAGCTTTATCTTCAACTGTCTTACAAATTAAGGCAAGTTCGTCATTGCCTATATTTGATGAGTTGTCTTCATATATGCCAAGTGCACTTGCCTGAAGTAATATTCTTGATTTACAGGAGTATTTTTTTAATTTATTTTCAATGTGCGCCAGTACGTCAAGTCTTGAGCTTTCCAGTGTTTTTATTCGCTTTTTGGTCAGTATTTTGGCAGCGATGCTTTCGCCTGCGAGATTTATAACTATATCCGCATCAGGTAATTCATCTTTGTAATCTAAAATTTTAGGAAAAGGGACAAAGGAAGAAAGAATTCGTTTGAAAACTTCGTATGTTTTATTTTTATCGCGTCCAAGCAGATAGAGCGTATTGTCTTTAGTGTGTAATTTTAAAGTTAAGGCGCGGCCTAAATAACCGCTGGCTCCGATTATAAGAATATTCATAGTGCGTATATGAAAAGGGCGGCATGTAGAGCCGCCCTATAAATATCAAGGTAATATTATTCCTGAGTTGCCTGGATGGCAGTAATGGCGATAGTGTAAATAATATCGTCAACTAAGGCACCGCGAGACAAATCGTTTACCGGTTTTCTCATACCCTGAAGCATAGGTCCGATGGAGACCAGGTCGGCAGAACGCTGTACTGCTTTATAAACAACGTTGCCTACTTCAAGAGACGGGAAAATAAAGACGGTAGCTTTACCCGCGACAGAAGAGCCCGGAGCTTTCTGAGCTGCAACATTAGGCATTACGGCAGCATCGTACTGCAGGGGACCGTCAATGTTAAGATCAGGACGCTTTTCTTTAGCAATACGGGTTGCCTCTGCTACGGTGTCAATATCAGGGCCTTTACCTGAAGTGCCGGTTGAGTAGGTGACCATCGCAACACGAGGATCAATACCGAAAGTCTTAGCGGTATCAGCTGACTGAATGGCAATTTCCGCCAAGTCAGCGGGGGTCGGGTTCGGATTGATGGCGCAGTCGCCGAAAACGTAAACCTGCTCCGGCATCAGCATGAAGAATACTGAAGAAACGAGGGATGCATTAGGAGCGGTTTTGATGATCTGAAGCGGCGGGCGAATGGTGTTGGCAGTGGTATGGACAGCGCCGGAAACCAAACCGTCAACTTCATTGCGCTCAAGCATCATGGTACCTAAAACGACATTGTCCTGCAGCATGTCGATTGCCTGCTCTTCGGTAAGGCCTTTCTTCTTACGTAGTTCAACCAAGCGAGCTACGTAATTCTGACGAACTTCCTCAGGATCGACGAATTGTACGCCTTCACCTAAAGTTACGCCTTGTTCTTTAGCAACTGCCAAGATTTTGTCTTTCTTTCCGAAAAGAACCGGAGTGGCAATGCCTGATGCTGCTACTTTAGCGGCAGCACAAACAGTACGCGGCTCGTCGCCCTCAGGTAAAGCAATGCGCTTGTGTGCGGCACGGGCAAGTTCGGTTAATTTTAAACGGAAAGCTGCAGGGCTCATGAGCGGAGTACGATCTGCGTCAACTTTAGCTAAAGAGGCAAGTGCGTCAGCGTCAAAATAAGGAGCGGCAAATTCAGCAGCTTTATCGGCACGAGCAGTATCATCAGCGGCAAGATGAGCAGGCATGCGGGCCAAAGTCTTGGCGATATCCCAAACATTTTGCTCGGAGCTGATTACGGCGTTGACATTTGATAACTGGCCTTCAATGCCTTTAGCTAATACTACGATGCCTGATTCTGCTTCGGTAGGTAAAGTCTCGGTAATAAGGACATGTTTCTTGTTCTTGTCTTTAAGATCGAACACTACGCGGAAGCCGCGGGCTTCAGCATCGCCTGCTACGACTTTTCCGCCGATAAAGTCGGCAATATCCTTGGCGCGGACGGCGTAGTTGTACATGTCAAAAGGAATATCGGCAATAATATTGTCAATTGCGCAATCATCACAGCAAGCGGTAAATTCACCACCGTTTCCGGCAAGAACGAGACGCTTTTCGCCGTGAGCGTCTTTCGGGGCGTTACGGTTTAAAATGATGTTGCCGACGACGCGGGTTTTACCTGCGTTGCCGAAAGCCTGTAATGTAACTGCATTTAAAGCTTTAGCTTTAGCACATTTGCCTAAATTTACTACAACGATGTCGGCATCAAGGGCGTGGCAGACGTCTGCGTTTAATTTATCTTGATCAAGTTTGTCATTAATGACGCCTTCTGCGATGACCACGTCGGCTTTAGTGTCAGCAAGGAAACGTTTGAAATTGGCAACTACTTTCTCTAAAAGTTCAGTTCTTTCGCCGGCAGCGATCTGTTTTACAGCGTCGCAGAAGCTGACTGAATAAGAGTCTTTGCAGGCGCAAACATTTTTGCAGCAGTCAAAAGGACGGAATAAAGCGGCATTTACGCCTTTATCTTTTAAAGCCTTTACTAAACCTAAACTTGCGGTAAAAATCCCGGTAGACTTTGCTGTCGGGACAAGCATAATTGAGCGTGACACGAAGCTCTCTCCATAGTTCATAACGTTGAATAAAAAATGGTTTATCTAAAAACCAACATTAAAATTTTACCTTATTTACAAAAGCAGTGTTAGTGAACTAATACTCAAAACTAAGTAATTTTTCTTGAGTTTTTAGTAGGATGGCAAGGTTAAAGTGTTTTTGTACGGAATACTTTGCTACAAAAGTGTGCGCTATATCAAATATCAGTGTGTTTTTGTGATATAGTGGCACAAGCTTTTATGAAGGGCAGGACTTGCCCGGATAGCCTGTCAAGCGAACCTCTTAAGAGGTCGGCAGCAGGAACCAGCCGAAGCTGACAGCTGTATTGTTGCTTAGCAAGAGGAGGATGTCAGTCTGCATGAAGTGATTGTTTTAATGATGGGACAATAGGACTTTTGCGGATTTTTAAGCGTTTTTGCGGGGTTAGATGATCCTGTTAAACCACTTAACTATGCGAACAGATGGTTTGCCGTTATCGGTAAAAGCCGGTAACACAATAAAATCCCCGGATATATGCATTTGACTCCGGGAATTAGTCAGTTAACAGTAGGTAGAAAAAAGATGTTTTTTGATCATATTGAAGCAGCTCCTGCCGATCCTATTCTCGGTCTTACCGAAACTTTTAAAAACGATCCGAATCCTAAAAAAATTAATTTAGGTGTAGGCGTTTATAAAAATGAAGCAGGCGTCACTCCGATCCTTGACTGCGTCAAGCAGGCTGAAAAGCTGATATTTGAAACTGAGACTACCAAATCTTATTTGCCGATTACCGGTTTACCTGAGTTCGGACGTTTGACTCGCGAACTTATTTTCGGCGCTGACAGCGAGTTAGTTGATGACGGCCGCGCCGTTACTTGTCATTGCCCCGGCGGTACCGGTGCATTGCGTATCGGCGCTGACTTTATTAAGCAGCAGAATGTTGCTGCTAAGATGTGGATCTCCGATCCTACCTGGGCAAACCATTATCAGATTGCAACAGCTGCAGGTCTTAAGTTTGAGCGTTATCCTTATTATGACAGAGCAACTCACGGTCTTGCTTTTGAAAGAATGCTTGAGACTTTAAATCAGGCTGAAGAAGGTGATGTTGTTGTTCTTCATGCATGCTGTCACAATCCTACCGGTATCGATCCTACCGTTAAACAATGGGAGCGTATTGCTGACTTTATTTCTGAAAAGAAATTACTGCCGTTTATAGACTTTGCATATCAAGGTTTCGGTCACGGCATTGAAGAGGATGCTCAGGGATTGCGCATCATTGCTTCTCGCTGCAAAGAAATGATTATTGCAAGCTCATACTCAAAGAATTTGGGTCTTTACAATGAGCGTGTCGGTGCATTGACTATTGTAAGCGCAGATAAAGAAACGGCTGCAAGAGTATTATCTCAGATGAAGATTGCTGTTCGTACGGCAATCTCAAATCCTCCTGCTCATGGTGAAAAAGTAGTTACCACCGTTTTGTCCAATAGTGAATTACGCGCTCTTTGGGAAAGTGAATTGACCGCAATGCGTGAGCGTATCCGCAATATGCGCGTTCTTTTGGTTGAAAAATTAAAAGAAGCGGGAGCAGGTGATTTTGATTTCATCACTGAGCAAAACGGAATGTTCTCTTTTTCAGGATTGAATAAAGAGCAGGTTGAAGTTTTGCGTAAAGAGTTCAGTATTTATATTGTTGGCTCCGGTCGTATCTGTGTTGCCGGCATTAATGCAGACAACGTTGATGCTTTAGCTAAAGCCATTGCTGATGTAATGAAGCGTTAAGCTTTTTTGCAAATACTTAAAAAACACCGCTTTAGTGAATAAAGCGGTGTTTTTATTTTTACTCTGCGCTTGCTCTGACGCGATTCCATGTCTTTGTCAGAGTTCGTTCAATTCCGTTTGGCGGAATAACTATGTGCATTCTTTCAAGCATTTCCTTGGGATAGTATATTCCGGGATTATCAGTGATTTCTTTATCCACGAACTGAGTTGCGTCAGCATTGGCATTGGCATAACGGACGTAATTTGATATATCGGCAATTACGTCAGGACGCATAATGTAGTCTAAAAACAAATGCGCATTATTTACGTTGCGGGCATCTTTGGGAATGGCAAACATGTCGTATCCCATTAAAGCGCCTTCTTTAGGTATTACGTACTTTATGGCGTCAAGCCCTGCTTCTTGAGATCTCTGATTGGCAAGCTGAATATCGCCTGACCAGCCAACTGATATGCAGACTTCGCCTCCTGCCAAATCATTGGCATATTGTGATGAATGCATATAAGTGACATTTTGAATCATGGTTTTAAGAAGTTTTTCCGCTTCTTTATAATCGTTTTTATTTGTACTTTGGGGATCTTTATTAAGATAAATAAGTGCTGTGCAAATCATGTCGGACGGGCTGTCGAGCACGGTAGCGCCGCATTTGTTCAATTTGCTTAAAATCTCTGGTTTAAAAAATACGTCCCAAGAATCGACTTTAAAGTCATTTCCCATTATTTCTTTTATTAAGCGCTCGTTATATCCTATTCCCGTAGAGAGCTCCATATAGGGGATTCCGAAGGTATTGTCTTTATCCACTTTTGCAATTTTAGCCATCTTATCTTTATCTAGATGCTGTAAATTAGGCAATTTGGTTTTATCAAGCTCAAGTAATAATCCGGCATCGCTTAGACGTTTTAAAACATGAAGAGAAGGTGTAATGATGTCATAACCGGAATTTCCGGCCATAAGTTTGGCTTCAAGCATTTCATTTGAATCAATCAGACTATAGTGAACCTTGATTCCGGTTTCTTTTTCAAAGTTTTCAATAGTGTCCGGCGCAATGTAGTCTGACCAGTTCATTATGTATAAATCGTTGCTGTCGGCATAAGAGAATGAGGATATTCCTAAAGACAGCAAGGCAAGAAGCAAACATTTTTTTAACATGATGGTGTCCGTTAATAAGACTCAATTTTTAGAATTAAGCTTAATTTTAAACGCATTTTTACAAAATAACGTTTAAACGTAAGAAAATATGCAGGAATACTCTGCAAAAACATGCGGTTTTTCAAAAATATTCGTGTAAGCTGCGAGTATATCTGAAAGAAACATTTTGTTATACTAACATTTTGCATTCAAAGCATTTTGTTAAGCTTTTTGTAAAAGGAACGCGTTAATCTAAGTATTTAATAAGTTCTTTTAGGTTAAATTTTAAAATAGGTTTTTTAGTATTGGAGGAGCCTGATTATTCCTTGCTGATTCAAGGTATTGAGGTTTTTTGCTTGTTATGAATTTAAAGCCGCTTAAGTACATATTACCTGTTGTTATAGGATTTGGTGCTGTTTATTTGATTGCCGAAGGTCTTTGCTCCAATACCACTCGCGAACAATATAAACCGGAGCCTCTTGCTGCAGATGCAACCGATGCTCAAAGAGGACAGATTATTGCAAATAGCGTTAATTTTGCTTTAGAGCAGGAACTTGATACCTTATTTGGCTGGCAATTAAACGATTTATTTTTTGTTCCTAAGATTTTTGACAACAAATCAGCTTATCAGGCAGGTGTGATTTATGCTACCCGTCAGGCTTCTGATGTTTTAGCAAAAACAGCAGCACGTGCCGGTGAGCGTGATACGATTGACCCGAGACTTACTGCCGCATCCGGTCGTTATTTTGCATACGGACAGGATGTCTGGGGCTTTTGGTTTGTTTATGATTGTGAAGGCAAATACCGCGAAGGTATTAAGAACTGGAACGATTGGGCCAAATCGATTAATGACGGTACAAAAAGAGCCGGCGTTTACAATGTCAGATCCGATGACGTATATGAAATTTTAAAATATGCTTCAACCGTAACCGAATTGGCACTTAGTTATTTAAATTCAAGCAGCATCGGACATTTTTCAGCCGATGATGCGATTTATTACGCAAAAGGCGTAGTTTCGGTAGCCGGTAATGTTGTTAGAGGATTGGCTGCAGTAGATGAGTCTGTAGCAGTTCGCGGCGGTCAGGAAAATCTTGATGAGGCTTTAAAGCGCTTTGATTATATTGCCGAGTTTGATCCTCTGTATGTTTTTGCAGGCGGTAATACCGTAGGTGATGCAATGATGCCAAATCATGTCGCAGCGTTGGCACGCCACGTTGATATTGTTAATAATCGTATCAACGATATGCTTGCTTCAATGGAAAAATAATAAGGAAAAAATCAGGTGGAAAGGATTTGGCGCTGGTTTGAGAGACTGGTCCCGCCGTTTCCCGCTCAAGATCGCGGCGTACCTCCCAAGGGGTTGGTACGCTTCATTCTTTTTTATACTCAAGGCCTGTGGAAGTTTTTAATAATCATTGCATTGCTGACTGCGTTTATGGCAATAGGCGAGGCATTGTTTTTTTCCTGCATGGGGCTTATCGTAGATTGGACAACGTCTACTCTTCCTTCCTTTTTTATTGAAGATCACGGTAAAAAGCTGGTTTTAATGCTGCTTCTTGCAGGTGTTTTTTTACCGCTTGCAACCGTTATTCACTCTCTTATTCTGCATCAAACGGTATCAGGAAACTATCCGATGCAGATCCGTTGGCAAATTCATCGCTACATGTTAGGACAGTCCCTTTCGTTTTTTACCGATGAGTTTGCAGGGCGGGTCGCTAATAAAGTTATGCAGACTGCCATGGCAGTACGTACATCAGTACTAAAGTTAATTGATGTGCTGGTTCATTTGTGCGTATATTTTGCCACGATGCTGTGGATGCTCGGGGATGCCGATTTGTTTTTAATGCTGCCGCTTATTGTTTGGTTTATTTTATATTCAGCGGCTTTGGGGATTTTTATTCCTAATTTGAGAAAACAGGCGCAGGTTCAGGCAGATACCAGATCCGATATGGTAGGACGCGTAGTTGACAGCTATGTAAATATCGCTACGGTAAAGCTGTTTGGCGGTAAAGGGCGTGAGGCAAAATATGCAAAAGCCGGAATGGAAGGCTTTATTAAAGCAGAGTATAAAGCTTTACGCATTCTTACCTTGCTTGATGTCAGCGTGCAGTTTTTAAATTATGCGCTTTTAATTTCCATTACCGTTTTGTCATTATGGCTTTGGATTCATTATGCGATAACACCGGGAAGCATTGCCATTGCCGTAGCTGTGGCAATACGTGTGATTAATATGTCGCGCTGGATGATGTGGGAAGTCGGGGCGATTTTTGAAAATATCGGTATGGTTTATGACGGCATGAATACTATCGCCCGTCCGGTTGAAATAAAAGATCCGCAAAATCCTAAAACCTTAGATAAGGTTAAAGGTAAAATCGAATTTTCTCATGTTGCCTTCGGTTATACGGGCGGGAAAAAGGTTTTTGAGGATTTAAGCTTTGTAGTAAATCCCGGTGAAAAAATCGGAATAGTCGGCAGATCCGGAGCCGGAAAATCTACGCTTATTAATCTGCTATTACGTTTTTATGAAGTTGACGGCGGCACTATATTTCTTGACGGCACAGATATTAAAGAATTGGCACAAGATGAAATGCGGGATAATTTTGCAATGGTTTCGCAAGATCCGTCTTTAATGCATCGTACTATAGCGGAAAATATTTCATACGGCGTCAATGAATGCGATACCAATTCAATGGAAAAAGCAGCAGAGCTTACTGATTCGTTGTCTTTTATTAAAAATCTTTCCGATTATAGGGGCGGACGCGGTTTTTCAACTATGGTGGGGGAACGAGGTGCTAAATTGTCAGGCGGTCAGCGGCAAAGAATTGCTTTGGCGCGCGTAATTTTGAAAAACGCTCCGATTTTGATTTTGGATGAAGCAACATCAGCTTTAGATTCTGAAAGTGAGTCTATTGTTCAGGAAAATTTAGCTCAAGTTATGCAGGGGCGGACTGTTTTAGCTATTGCGCATAGACTTTCAACATTAAATCAAATGGATAAAATTTTGGTGCTGGATGACGGCAAGATAGTTGAAAGCGGAACACATAAAGAACTTATAGCTCATAACGGTATTTACGCAAAGCTTTGGGAGAGACAAGCCGGTGGATTTATCGGTGAATAATGTAAAAATTTATTTTGCATAAAATCAAGAAGTTAATAAAAAACGTTAAAAAATTG
>NZ_CAJKVK010000080.1 GCF_905203285.1 uncultured Succinatimonas sp. | reverse complement strand
GGTTTATAAAATGTACGTACAAATCCGAAAAGCAGGCAAATACGAATACATTTATGTGGTTGAGGCTTATCGTAAAAGCAACGGAAAAATTGCCCATCGAACTATAGATAAAATCGGACGCTACGATAAACTTAAAGAATTAAACCCTAATTTTCTTGAAGAACTTAAAGCCAGCGTAAAAGAACAAAGTGAAAGCATAAAAGTAAACATACAACACAACGCTGTAGAAAATTTTATTAAACATAACAAAAAGGTCAAAAACAGCACTCCGGATTCTCCTGAATTTGCCGGATTTCCGCTTTTTAATTATGCCAACTCCGTTATTTTCATGATTTGGAAAAACATTTTAAAGCTTGAATATCGCTTAAAATATCTGCAAAAACAATATCATCCCGATTGTGATGCCAATACGTCAGATCTGCTTTTTCATCGAATTCTTGAAAAAATTCTGCACAAGTACATTAAGCCAAGCTCAAAAACAATCTATTTTATTGGTGATGTCTATGATCCTTATGAAGAACTACTAGAATATAAAAAAGTTAATTCTTTACTTAATGAAGAAATTAACGATATTTTAAATTTTCTAATTAAGATTTTTGCCAAAGAAGCAAATTTACCCTGGATTGAAGATCTGGAAATATTATCTGCTAACGCTGATCTTAAAAACCGCTTAAATAAAATATTAACCGAACATCCTGAACATCAGTTATCCGCAAAAGAAATCAATACTCTTACCAACAATTTGCAAAAAGCCCATAGTATTAAGCTTGACGTGCTTGAAGTGCTGATAAGTAAAATCATTTTGAAAATTATTTTAAAACGTCTTAATGAAGAGCAGATTTTTGTAAGCGAAAGTGATATTGAAAACGCCTTAGGCTCTGCCTTATTAGTACCGTGTTTAAGTGAAAGCGGAAAAAATAAAATTCTCTATATCAAGGTGTTTTCTGAAAACAATAAATTATTAAACAGTATATTGACGGTTTTTGGTTTAAAACCGCTTTTAAACTGTCAGGTAAAATCAGAACTAAGCCGTCGGCTGAAAATGCGTTTTAATAATGACAGTGATGTTTTATCGCAAAAATTACTTGATTTTTATTCTTAAAAAGCATCTTATGATGCTAAATAATCAAGTTTTTGCCTAAGATAAAAATTAAATGAACGGTGAACATTAATTTTTCATGGTATGGACTGGTCTATGCTTTAGGTTTTATTTTATTTTTAATAAAACAAAATCCTAAAAATGATGACAACTCCTTTTACTACAGACTCTATATAAGTATATATGCAGCCATTGGCGCGATCGTCGGCGGAAGACTTTTCTACATCGTTTGTTATGAGCCTGATTACTATATTCACCATCTTTTAGAGTGCTTTCAAATCTACAAAGGCGGAATGTCTTTTCACGGGGGACTAATAGGATTATCCGCATCTGTCTTTTTAGCTGACAAAAAAAACTTCTGGAATAATCTTGATAAGGCGGCATTAATTGCAATCGTTGTTTTACCTATAGGTCGAATCGTAAATTTTATAAACGGCGAATTATGGGGAACGCCAACAGCTCATCCGTGGGGAGTTGTGTTCCTAGGAGCTGACTTTCAGCCTCGCCATCCCGTACAAATTTATGAAGCTGTCTTTGAAGGTCCCTTTGCCGCTCTTGTTATTTATGCGTTAAAAAATAAATTGTCAAAATCCGGCGATATCGCATGCGCATACGGTATTTTTTATGCCTTAGCACGATTTATTACAGAGTTTTTTAGAGAGCCGGATATCCCTGTAGGTTATATATTTACGTTTTTCTCATTAGGCCAAATTTTATGCTTTATCCAATTAATCGTCATATCTATAATTTTTAAATATAAAAGGACAAGACAAAAAGCTATCTGCCGAAAATCTGATTAAGAACGCTAAAACTTTCCTGCATGTAATTAAACAGGTCTTCGCTGTGATCCAAAAACGGCGACAAATAAAAAATAATTAAAAAGGCACAAACACCGCTTTTAATCGGCATTGACAAAATAAAGACATTAAGCTGCGGTGCAAAACGATTGATAAGACCTAAAGCGATATCGCATAACAAAGCTACCAAAATAAAAGGAGCACACACCAGCACTGTTTGTTCCATCATCCAATTAAGACTTTGCGCTGAAAAAATTGCGGTATTTGAAGACAACAACGCCGGTAAGAATTCAGTGGGAGGCCATGCTATAAAAGTCGTATAAAAAATATTTAAAAACGCTAAAAACGCTCCGGACGCGAAAAACAAAGTGACCATCGCAAGAAATAAAACTGAGCCCAAAGGAGACGATTCCGCCCCTGATAAAATATCGGCACTTTGTGCCATTGAGGCACCGCGCTGGTTATCGATAATCACGCCAGCAGACAACGCGACGTAAAAAATCAACGAACATAGCCAGGCAAAAATAATTCCTATAAGAATTTCTTTTAACACAATGATAATAAAGCCAAAGAAATCTCCAACGGCAGAAAAAGACAAAGGCTCAATGATAGTGAGCATAAACGGGTGCAGCGGAATATACAAAGCAACGGTTATCGGCATTTTAACGGCAACTGAAACCTGAGGTCCGAAAAAAGGAACCATGGCAATAAAGACGCCGATACGAATAGAACCTAAAATAAATGCTGATAAGTGAAGAGAAAAGGCATCTGTACTAAATAAATCAAGCAGTGCATTCATAACTTATTGCAGCATAAAGAAATGATCAAATATATTCTGGCTGAATCTTAACAATTCATTACTAAACCAGCCGGCAGTCAAAAACAAAGTAATGCACACTGCAATAAGCTTAATTCCAAAAGATAAAGTCTGTTCTTGCAGCTGCGTAATTGCTTGAATTAAAGACAATAAAACACCTACTACTGACGCTACCAAGATAGGAGGAAGCGATAAAATCAGCACCAAATAAAAGCACTGCGAAATAATATCAACGACTTCAGCATCCATAGCGCTTTCCCATTTAAAATCTTTTATTCGTGCCGAAATATGAATTCAACAACATTTGTCTATTAAATAAGCACCTTACTTAATACTATATCTTGCAGTATAGCACATCAATATCTGTTGATAGAATTGTTGCTCTTTATAGAAAAACACCTGTTTTAAAAGTTTAAAATTAGATTGTTGTCATACAATTTACACTACAATATTTAATATAATAAATCTGAAGAAATTCGGAGGCCAGACGTATGAAAGTTGAAGAAAAATCGTATCACGGACAAAATACCCCTTCCGAAGTAAAAGAAAAATCTCATGCTTCGTCTGAAGATGTGAAGCTTTTTGAACGAGTAAAAAACGAAGAAAAAGATCCTAAAAAGCATTTTGAAGACAAAAATAGTAATGCTTCAAGTCAAAATGATTTGTCTTCTATCTTTTCATCATTATTAAATCCTGCCTTAAATCAAGACAAAGCATCATCTATTAATATTCAACAGCCACAGGATAACTCTATTGAATCACAAGATTTGTCTAAGCTTGCCAACGAATTAGTAGAAAAAATACTTGTTTCCGATCCCAAATATACAAGCGGCAGCGAAGTTAGATTAACCCTCGGGCAAAACTCAGGCTTATCCGGCACGGAAATCATTTTAAGAAGAGATCTTGACGGACTTTTAAGTGTGGTAATAAATGCCCATAATCAAGATCAATTTAAGAAACTCGTTTCCGTACGTAATGATTTAAACCGCGCTCTTGAAAAACATGAAAGTTCAAGATTGCGTCTTGAAATCAACGATCCGGAGAATAATGAAGAGGCTATAACAGATTCTTCTTTAAACGGACCAAATCCTTTTTCATCATAATAGAGCTGAAAAATTATAAGAAAAATAAAAATAGTACAAAGAGAACATTTATACTAAACTTTAATAAATACTATAAGTTAGGTTAAGGTTTTTCCCGTGCTTACTCTCGAACGTTCAAAAGTTATTTTTCTAAATGCAATACTTCCGCGGCTTAACGGAAATATTACTTTTTGCGACTACGACTTTACCGCATCGCCGCAATCTTGTGTTGCTTTAACGCTAAATGCCGCATCCTCTCTTTTTGCCGTGCAAGTCTATAATTTTGACTTTTTAAAAAATTATCCCGAACTTAACGCTAAAACTCCTGACAATATTCCGGCTCCGCTTCTTTGCGCCGCTTTTGAAAAATCTTTCCTCCCCTATCTGCAGAAAACGGGATCTGCTATAGACACTCAAATCACAGTACTCGATTATATTGATGAAGATGGATTACAAGCCTTCCGCCATCATATAGACGTTAATTATAAAGACGCAGAAAACGATCTTATTTTCAACCTGCGTCTTTTTGCCAAAGATGACAATGCTTTTTCCGCTATGCTGCAAAGAATCACCTCTTTACCTAAAATTAACGTTCCGCTTGAAGATCTGGTTCTTAACTGCGATTTTGTTATCGGTTCTCTTAAACTCACTCTTGCCGAAATAAAATCTTTAAAGGCCGGAGATGCCGTCATTTTTGACAGCGAATTTATAAAATCAGGTAAACTAAACTTTGTTTGTGAAGGTTTACAGGCCCCTGCTCAATATAATGCAGAAAAGCATCAGATAACATTATTGTCATCCTTACAAAAAACCGATTCTGGAGACGACATGGCAGATTCAGAAGAATTAACAACTATAGAAGATGTTGAATTAACCATCAATTTCTCTCTTGAAAGCATCAAATTGCCTTTAAGTTCCATAAAAGAGTTAACCGAAGGCAGCGTGCTGGACCTTAATAATTCAGCTCTTGAAAACATTGCCGTAAAACTTGAAGGAAAGACTATCGGCTACGGTCGAATCATCGAAGTCGGCGGCAAAAATGCCCTTCAAATAACCAGGATCTGAAAGTAATGGAAACAACTACATCCATAAGCAATCCTATTAATCTTATTTTTCTCATTGCTTTAATGGGATTAGTCCCGTTTTTCCTTACCTTAGCAACATCATATATAAAAATTATTGTTGTTACCTACCTTATAAGAAACGCACTTGGAATCCAACAGGTTCCGCCCGGAATGGTGTTAAGCGGACTTGCCATGATCTTGTCGATTTTCGTTATGGCTCCTGTCGGCGTAAAAACCTACGATCTTCTCCAACAACAGGACGTTTCAACGGTTGAAACATCTCCGTATAACGTTTTGGAAATAGCGGATAACGTTTCAGGACCGCTAAAAAACTTTCTGCAGCATAATACCGATGAAAGGATACTAAATGCTTTTACCAATACTGCACAAAGAATTTGGCCTCAGGAAATTCATAATGTTATTTCTAAAGACAGCTTAATTTTCATTATCCCGTCTTTTGTTATTTCCGAGCTGACAAAAGCCTTTCAAATAGGATTTTTACTTTATCTTCCTTTTATCGCCATTGATTTAATCATATCTAATATTTTATTGGCCATGGGAATGATGATGGTTTCGCCAATGACCATATCTTTACCGTTTAAATTAATGCTTTTTGTAACTCTTGACGGATGGCTTAAATTAAGCCAAGGTCTGTTATACAGTTACTCTTACTGATATTACGAGAAAAAAATGAAGATTTCACCTGAGAACTTTGAAAAATACACCATCTTAACCGTCGAAGGCAGAGTAGACGCTACAACGGCTGAAACCTTTTACACACAAACCGCCGAGTTTCTGGAAAAGGATAATAAACCTCTTCTTCTTGATTTTTCTAACCTTGAATATATCAGCTCAGCCGGTCTGCGCTCTGTTTTAAAAATTGCTAAAAACTGCCAGACCAAGCACCTGTTTTTTGCTTGTTTTGCCCTACAAAAACCGGTAGCTGATGTTTTTAAATTCTCAGGATTTAACACAATAATAAAAATTTTTGCAGATAAAGACAGCGCGATTGCTTCTTTAACCTGTTGAGTTAGGAGAAATTGTATGGAAACCATCACTCTTCCGGCAACTATCGACACCCTAACCGTAATAAACAAAATTTTAGAAAAAACTCTTTCCGGTAAACTTGAACACATGCTGTTTAAGACAGAACTTGTGGTTGAAGAGCTTCTTGCAAATATTTGTTCTTATGCTTACGACGGCCAAAACGGCGGTAATGCTTACTTTGTTTGCGGAGAAGTAAATTTTGACGGAAAAAGCTGCATCATGATTCAAATTACCGATGACGGCAAAGCATACGATCCTTTTTTAAACTGTAAAGATCCTGATTTAAACGCTCCTCTTGAAGAAAGACCGATTGGAGGTCTGGGGCTGCATTTAGTAAAAGAAATAGCAACGCATTATGCTTATTTTAGAATTGACAACAAAAATCAGACACAAATTATTCTTGATATTGATAGTAACGACATGTAGTGTCTTTGCCGGGTATCAGGCGCAAGCAAATAGTGTTTCTCCTGCAATTTCAATGTCGGTAACAACCGAAACGGTTAATGCCTTACCTTTTGCCGGAACTAAACCTATTGAAAAACGCATTGATTCAATTGACGTATATAAATTAGCAAAAAACGCCTACAAACTGCGTTATTCCTTAATGCTGCCAAATGATTTGCTGCTTAAATTTAAGGGATCAAAAGGTTTAAAAGAACTTATTCCTTACATTAACAAAGCAGCAAGGCTTTCTGATGTCGATGCAGCTTTAATCGCTGCCGTAATAAGAACGGAGTCATCTTTTAACCCTAACGCCATTTCAAATAAAGGAGCACGCGGACTGATGCAGCTAATGCCAGAAACAGCTGCTGAACTTAAAGTAAAGAACCCACATGATCCGCAGGAAAATATTACGGCCGGAAGTCGTTATTTAAAAAAACAGCTTACAAAATTTCAAAATACTGATTTGGCTCTTGCCGCATATAATGCCGGTCCCGGAAACGTTATGAAATATAAAGGGATCCCGCCTTTTGAAGAAACCAAAAACTTTGTGCAAAAAGTTAAATCTTATTATCTCTACTATAAAAACGAAAATACTTTTAAATAACTCTCCCACTTCTTATCAAAATAAATATCTTTTACGTGTTATTAAACAAACAGTTACTGCCTATGCATACCTACTTAGTCAATACAAATTTGATTACCCAAATGCTAAAAATCTCAAAAAATCGCTCTATGAGCAAGTGCTAAAAGCGATCCAAGATCACTTAAATCATGTTGTAATCTGCAAAGACTAAAGCTTTTCAGATCAATGTTTTTAAGACGCCGTAAAATAAGATACAATTCAAAAGAGAATTCTTATAAATAACTTTCTCTCAAGCAATTTCCGCAAATTTGTATTAAGAGGCGGCCGTGATTAGTAAGATATTTAGATTTTCATTGCGCACAAAAATCATCCTCATCACCACCTGCTTGCTTCTTTTGGTAGTATTCAGCATATGTTATTACCTGCTTAACACCCAAAGACAAAACTACATAAAAAGAGAAATCGCCTTTCAGGAGTCAACTTCAGGTCTGCTTGCAGATTCTGTATCAAGTCAATACTTTAACTATATCAATCAGCAGATTATCGAGTTATTAAACGAAAGAATAAATCTTAAAAACAAAACCAGCATAATCGAATATTACAATAACTTCATCAGCAGCCTGTCAGCAAAAGACTACAAAAATCTGCTTAATAACCAAAGTCATGAAATAAATAACTTTAATCTGCACCTGTTTGTTTACGATCATGATACCGACTGCTATTTTTATAATGATGCCGACAGCGATTTACTGACCGCATCCGGAACTGCCCAAGCAAATCGTAATATTCAAAACACTTTAAAAGGAGAAATCTCTCCATCAGGCTATTTTCTGGCTATAAATCACGATAATGACTATTACCTTGCCTACTTCGTGCACAACCGCAAAAATAATCGTTCTTTTGCTTTAGTTAAAAACATCAAAGAATTAAGTGACAGATATAGTAAAGACGATCAAATCCTGCTCAACTCCGTAAGGGAGAGCCTCAACTTTATTAACGAACATTGGTCAGGACAAATTTTAATTTTTAAAAATGATAGAGTTATTTTACAAACGGATCCTAATTCTAATTTAGGCTCTCAGCTCCCTTTTGAATACTTAACAAGAAGTAAAGAGCAAAATTTCCCTACAGAACTTGTTTCTCTTGATAAGCAGTACTTTTTAAAAGTTAATTACTTTAAATCACTGGATTGGTATCTTGTCAGCATCAGAGATTCAGATGATGTTTTTGAACCGATTCTTGCGTTGACAAAATTCGTCATTATGGTCGGTCTTATTACAGTCCTAATAGCATTTATGCTGATCTTCCTCTTTACCCGCAGCATAACAGCATCTCTATCCAATTTAAGTAAAAAAGCATATCAAATCGCCAAATCCGATCTGTCAGATCCTAAAGCAATGGATTTGATGCTCTCTGATATAAAAGCAACGGGAACAGATGAAATCGGAACTTTAGAAAAAGCCATCGTTCATATGGGTAAATCCATTAATGACAATGTAAACTCGCTTATCACTATAAGCTCAAAGCAAAGCCGTATTGAAGGTGAATTAAACGCTGCCCGCGATATCCAGAAAGGATTGCTGCCGTCAGAAGACGCCCTGCCTCAAAGCAAAAGCATCTCATTTGCTTCATGCTTATATCCTGCAAAAGAAGTTGCCGGCGATTTTTACGATATTTTCAGAGTAGACGATACTCATATTGCTTTTGTTATAGGTGACGTATCCGATAAAGGCGTTCCGGCCGCTCTTTTCATGTCAACAACCATAACTATGATGCGACAGGCATTATCACTAGGAAAAACTCCTGCATCAGCACTTACAAGCGTAAACAAGCGTCTTGCAGAACGTAATCCCAATATGATGTTCGTAACCATGATTGCCTTAACTTTGGATGAAACTACCGGAATTTGTACTATTTGCAACGCAGGACATTGTCCGCCGATTGTTATTAGTAAAAATGAAGTTTTAGAGCTTGAAAATCTTTCAGGTGCCGCAGCCGGTGTTATGGAAGATCTGCAATACTCAGAATTTACCTATAAACTAAACAAAGGACAAAGTTTAGTTCTTTATACGGACGGAATAAGCGAAGCACAAAACGAAGTAGGAAACTTCTTTGGCGTAGAAAAAATACTACAAATTCTCCAAAATACCGCGCACTTATCCTCAGAAGAAATTCTTAATAAATTAAATAATGAGGTATCAATTTTCAGAGGAAACG
>NZ_CAJKVK010000079.1 GCF_905203285.1 uncultured Succinatimonas sp. | reverse complement strand
AGGTATACGATGGATGACGAGCGTTGGTATGCCTATGAGATGCATGAAAAGTACCTGCATGATCAAGCCACGCTCAAAGAATGTGGAATCAGAGAAGGGATTGAGCAAGGAATTAAACAAGGAATTGAAATAGGAACCAAAAAGAATCTTCTGCAAAATATCCGCGGTCTTTTGGAAAACGGTATTTCGGTGGAAATTATAAAAAAGTCTTTAAAATGTACTGATAAAGATATCAGCAAAGCCAAAGAATCAGTCTAAACTAACCTTTAAAAGTTAAATCTCATAATTATGCTTTAAGGTAGAATTAAAGAAAAATTTCGGAAAGAGCTATGGATCAGTCATTACTTCCCAATATTTACGATTTTATTTCCCATACCTACCCTTTCACGCGCTTAAATACCTTAGAGCAGGACGCGCTGGCCGCGCAGGTAAAGATTTCTTATTACACTCCAGAAGAAACACTGCAGGATGAAAGTCTCACCGGAGTCGGACTTTTCATGATAAGAACCGGCACGGTCGAACAAATTAATAAAGACGGATCGCTAAGAGCCCGTCTTGGGGTAGGAGACTCTTTCGGCTTTACTCAACTTAATAAAAAAGGCAGCAGTGATTATACGGTTCGCTTTTTGGAAAACACCCTGCTTTATGTTATAAGCAAACAGGTTTTAGAATTTATCATTGCCAAAAACCAACATGTAAGTGAATATTTTGACTCCAAAGACTGGGTAAGATTATCAAGCGTCAATCATTTAACAACCAATAAATCAGCTGCCGCCAATTCTCATTTTTCCCGACCTGTTTCTGATTTTTACATCAATGATTGTGCTTTAGTATCTCCAAATAACACCATAAGACAAGCAGCTCAGGAAATCGGCTTAAAGCATGCCGAATGCGCTTTTATTGTCGACAATGACAAACTTATAGGCGTAATTACCAAATCCGACATAGCATTGCGTGCCGTTGCGGCAGGAGTTGATCCTAATAAAGAAGTAAGCGTCATAATGACGAAAAATCCCGTCACTATAAATCTTACCGATCCGCTTTATCATTCGCTTGAACTTATGATTGAGCATAACGTAAAAGTACTGCCCGTTACCGACAGAGGTCAAATTGTCGGTGTTATTACAGCCTCTCAATTACTGCAAAACTCACAGCTTCAAGCCGTTTTTTTACTTAAAGCAATCAAGCAGCAAACCAAGATAAGCGAACTTAAAAAATTATCCTCGCAAAAACAGGAAATTTTCAAAACTCTCGTAGAAAATGACGTTTCCCCGCAAATTATTCAGCTTGTAATGTCCAAAATTGCTGATGCGTTTAATAAAAAACTTATCGAAATTTATCTTAATGAACACGAAAAAGCCCCATGCAATTTTGCCTGGATCGCCGCAGGATCCCTAGCCCGCTGCGAAGTACAGCTTTTATCAGATCAGGACAACGCCTTAATTTTAGAGCGCGACTGCAACGATACTGAACTTAAATATTTTAAAGATATGGCAGATTTTGTCTGTCACGGTCTTGATGACTGCGGATATGCGCTTTGTGACGGCAACTATATGGCATCTAATCCCAAATGGTGCTTAAGTTACTCCA
Source organism: uncultured Succinatimonas sp. (assembly GCF_905203285.1). Lineage (GTDB taxonomy): Bacteria > Pseudomonadota > Gammaproteobacteria > Enterobacterales > Succinivibrionaceae > Succinatimonas. The sequence continues at coordinate 7,618 of NZ_CAJKVK010000079.1, read as the reverse complement.
ATTGGTGCAAAAATTATGAAAAATGGATTCTAAATCCTGATCATGACGATCTGTTAAATGTTTTAGTATTTATGGATCTGCGCTTTATATACGGAGATGAGTTTTTACTTAATAAGCTAAAGACTCATATGCTAAAGCTCACCGGCGACAACAGTCGTTTCCTTGCAATCATTACCAACTTAACGCTTGCGGTTAATCCGCCATTAGGCCTTTTCAAACAGTTCGTCCTTACTAAAGACGGACAAAATAAACCTTATCTTAATATCAAAAAGCAAGCAGTAAATTTAATTGTTGAGCTTGCAAGAATTTATGCGTTAAGCTCCGGCTCACTTATAACAGAGACTCCCGATCGCCTCAAAGCCGCGGCAGAATCACAAAAAATCAGCAAAGATGATGAACGGGAATTAAGTGAAGCTTTATATTTCTTAAACAGCTTACGCTTTAAACACCAGATTAACGCGCTTAATAATAACGAAGAACTTTCTAACAATCTTGTTCCCGACACATTAAGCCAATTTGAGCGTAATCATTTAAAAGACGCTTTCAGAATTATCGCAAAGCAGCAAGATGCTGCCAAATTCAGGTTTTGCGGAGGCATTTAATCATGCTTAATTTATTTAATCCGCTGACAAAACTTGAAAAAAGAAGACGTAAGTCCATTCTGAACGGCAATATTCCTAAAAAAGCTCAAACTCTTTTTGCACAAGAAATTATTACCTCAGGTTTTCTTGATTCGCTGCCGCTTACTGCACTTGACTTTGAAACAACCGGTCTTAATTTTAATGAAGATCTGATACTTTCAATGGGCTGTGTTGACATTAACCGCGGTGAAATTGATTTCTCAAGCGGATTTCATACTTTTATAAATATTGCAGATAAAGTCAAAAGCCATAGTGCCGTAATCAATCACATTACTCCTGAAATGCTTTTACACGGCGTAAGTCTTGATGAGGCGCTAAATCTGTTAATAGACCATATCAAAGGCCGAATTATCATTTGTCATGCTGCCGTAATTGAAAAAACTTTTTTAGCAAAAGCTCTAGAACTTAAAGATCCTTCTTTACTGCCGCTTATCTTTTTAGATACTTTACTTCTTGAAAAAAGTTTCAGCACTCATACCGGCAATGTCAATGATTTACGTCTATCGTCAATTCGCAAACGTAGAAAACTTCCTGCATACTGTGCACATAACGCCTTTGCCGACAGCGTTGCCACTGCGGAAGTGTTTTTAGCTCAAGTAAAGGAAATTTACGGAAACAAGCGCCCGTCATTACTGGAAATAGCCAAGCGTTGTATCAATTAAGATGGAAAGCGGTGACCTGGCACCGCTTAAATGACGATTAACGTAAAACTTCAGGAAGGGTCTTAGGATCGGTAACCTTTAACAATCCTTTAACGATATTAGGATTACCGCAAAGAATGTTGCCTGATTTTACATATCCGGTTTCGCCCATAAAATCGGTTACGATACCGCCTGCTTCTCTGATTAAAAGCTCACCTGCAGCAAAATCCCACGGCTTTAAGCCCTGCTCTAAATATCCGTCAAAACGACCGCAAGCCACATACGCTAAATCAAGGCTTGCAACACCCATACGGCGAATATCGGCACAATTATCAATAAGACGTGATAATAAAGGAATATAAGCTGACATGCGCTCACGGTAACGAACCGGAACTGCAGTGGCAATTATGGAACCTTCCAATGAAGGACGGGAAGCGACACGAATACGGCGTCCGTTTAACTGAGCACCGTCACCGCGGGAAGCGGTGAACATTTCATTTTTAATCGGATCAAATACTACGGCAACTTCGGTCTTTCCGTTATGCTTCAATGCAATAGAAACGCCGACATGAGGAACTCCCTGGACGAAATTGGTTGTTCCGTCAACAGGATCAATGATCCACTGGAATTGTGAATCTTTATTTCCCTGAACACCGCCCTCTTCGCCTAAAACAGCATGATCGCGATAAGATTTAAGCAGAATCGAGGTGATAGTCTGTTCACATTCACGATCGACATCAGTTACCAAATCGTCTTTGCGCTTTTCAGTAACTTCAAATTGATCGTTTTGACCTAAATTACGTGCAATAATATTACCGGCAGCACGTGCAGCGCGTACTGCGATATTTAGCATAGGATGCATGACAAAGAACTCTCTTGATGTTTTAAGACAGGCTAATTATATTCATTTTGCGACTTTTGCTCAATGACGGAGAATAAGGATGGAAGAAAAAAATAATTACAAAGAAACCGCACAAATTTTCAAACGCTACGGAATTCACGACGATCCGGCTTTATGGCAGGCTTTTACGCTCGGTCTTACCGCTAAAGGATTCATCCCTGGAGATCGACATCTTACTTTAAAAGTCTGTGAGCTTTTAAATGACTCAAACCCGCTGCCCGGCGAAATAATAGCTCTTATAACCGGTTTTGCCATTGATGCCGAAGAAATGCTGAAAAACGGCCATACACCTAAACTTATGCTTCCATCTTCTGATGAAAAGCCTCAGACAAGACTATACGCTCTTGCCCAAAGCGCTTATGGCCTTTCTTTAGGGCTGTCTTGTGACTTAAAAGGATTTGACGATATTACAGATAAAGATTTAAAAGACGATCTTAAAACCCTTATTCAAATCGGCAAGCTTGATACCGACAGCGACGAGCTTGATGAGGACGATTTTAAAAGCGTTAAAGACTTTATGGAAAATCTTAGTCTTTCCTTCTATAAAAAGCGTCCTTCTTTCATCACGGTAAAAGATTAATTAATATCCCGTCCCGGCATTAAAAGCAGTTCCTGCTGCAATGCCTGCATTTCGTCACGAACAGAAGCTGCCTCTTCAAACTTAAGCTCGGAGGCAAGCTTTAACATTTGTTCCTCAAGCTCATCAATCCTGGCGCTAAGATCTTTTGCATTAAGTTTTTGCCGACGCTTATCCCATTCTTTAAATGATATAGGTCTCTCGCGCTTCTCTTCAGGAACTTTAAAGGCAGAAGTCTGAGTTAAAGCAACTTCCATCACATCAACAATCTTTTTCTCAATTTGTTTTGGCGTGATGTTATGCTCTTCATTAAATTTTTGCTGAATATCGCGGCGTCGTTTGGTTTCATCTATCGTTACCCGCATTGAATCAGTAATCTTGTCAGCATAAAAAATTGCTTTGCCTTTCACGTTGCGTGCAGCGCGGCCTACTGTCTGAATCAAGGATCGGGATGAACGCAAAAAGCCCTCTTTATCGGCATCTAAAATAGCGACTAAAGAGACTTCGGGCATATCAAGGCCTTCTCGCAAAAGGTTAATACCAACCAAAGCATCAAATTCGCCTAAACGTAAATCCCTGATAATTTCCATACGCTCAACGGTATCGATATCCGAATGAAGATATCTTACCCTGATACCGTGTTCTTCAAGATAAGACGTAAGTTCTTCCGCCATCTTCTTAGTCAGCGTAGTAACAAGAACTCTTTCGTTTTTAGCCGCTCTCGTTCTTATCTCAGACATTAAATCATCAACCTGAGTGGCAACCGGACGTACTTCAATCTCAGGATCCAAAAGTCCCGTAGGACGGATAAGCTGCTCAACAACTTGGGATGACTCCTCAAGCTCATAATCGGCAGGAGTTGCCGACACATAGATAGTTTGAGGCTGCAGTTTTCTGAATTCTTCAAATTTAAGCGGTCTGTTATCAAATGCCGACGGCAAACGGAATCCGAAATTAACCAGATTCTCTTTACGTGATCTGTCGCCGCGATACATGGCACCGATTTGCGGCACCGTCACATGCGATTCGTCAATAATGAGAAGACCGTCTTTTGGCAAATAATCAAAAAGGCAGGGAGGCGGCTCACCTTCTTTTCTTCCGGTCAGATAACGTGAATAGTTTTCAATTCCCGAGCAATACCCTATTTCATTTATCATCTCGATATCATAAGCGGTGCGCTCTCTTAAGCGCTGCTCTTCAAGAAGCTTATTATTGGCAAGAAAATAATCACAGCGATCTTTTAAATCAACTTTTATTTCTTCAACTGCCCGCTGCAGTATTTCCCTGGGCGTAACATAATGAGTTTTTGGAAAAACCGTAAAACGCGGCAATTCCGCTTCAATAGCTCCAGTTAAAGGATCAAAGCGCAGAATTTTTTCCACTTCATCATCAAAAAGCTCAACCCTTATGGCAAAACCTTCCGATTCTGCCGGAAAGATATCAATTACATCACCGCGAACTCTAAAAGTACTGCGAGCAAAAGCCACGTCGTTGCGCGTATACTGCAGCTCGGCAAGACGGGTTACGATATCGCGCTGAGAGATAAACTCACCGCGAGACAAGTGCAGCATCATTTTCAGATAGGTTTCAGGCTCTCCCAAACCGTAAATAGCCGAAACCGAACACACTATGACGACGTCACGACGCTCCATTAGTGCTTTAGTCGCACTAAGGCGCATCTGATCAATATGCTCATTTACTTTGGCGTCTTTCTCAATAAAGGTATCGGTTGCCGCGATATATGCCTCAGGCTGATAATAATCGTAATAAGAAACAAAATACTCAACGGCGTTTTTCGGGAAAAATTCACGCATTTCCCCGTAAAGCTGTGCGGCAAGAGTTTTATTGTGCGACAAAATCATTGTCGGACGATTGAGTTTGGCTATAACATTTGCCATGGTAAAAGTTTTACCGGATCCGGTTACTCCCAAAAGAGTCTGAGCCTTATCCCCTTGTTGTATTCCTTTTACCAAAGCGTCTATCGCTTCCACCTGATCGCCTGCCGCCTTAAACGGACTTACAAGCTCAAATGATTGCCGCACCGGCATTTTTCTCTCCTTAATCAGCCATATCTTTAAGTGCTTTTCCGGTCAGACGATAAACAGTCCACTCATCCATTGGCACTGCCTTGCATGACTTATAAAATTCTATTGAGGGTGTGTTCCAATCAAGACAAGACCATTCAAGTCTACCGCATTGTCTCTCGACGGCAATTTTAGCCAGAGCTTTCAATAACCCTTTACCAAAACCCTGTCCGCGGTATTCCGGCAATACAAATAAATCTTCAAGGTAAATACCGGCTCTGCCTAAAAAAGTAGAAAAATTATGGAAGAAAAGAGCAAAACCTACTTCTTTGCCTTCATCATTAACCGCAAAAATAACTTCGGCTTTGTTTTTATCAAAAATCCACTCTTGTAAAAGTTCAGGAGTTGCTACAACATCATTTTCCATATGCTCATATACGGCAAGATGATTAATAAACTCTAGAATTTTTGCAGCATCTTTACGTTCTGCCTTTCTTATTTGCATGTTTAAATTCCTTTTTTATGTGCAAGATAGAAAGATTATACAAGCTATGCAATTTTTTAATGAGCCTAAATTAAAAATAACTTTAGATAAAAATCTCCTTAAATACCGCTTTATCATGCTGCTACTTATGTTTTGCTCACGCTTTGTCATTAACAATATTAACGGCAAGCGTAATTAATTCCTTGTTCCTAAACTTAATATAAAAAAATCCTTATGGCGACAACTTCATGTGAAGATTATCACAAACGCTTATTCCGTGAATATAAAGATAAATAAATGATCGAAGCTAATTGTTTTGCGCGGATCTTTTTGTCGTGACAATAGATATCTCTGCGCTTGTTTAGAGCACAGTGCTTAAAACTTTTTAATTTTTAACCGTGGGCTTTTATACCTTTTCTTCCCAACATGGCAAGGCGTGCCATTCCGTTTTCCGGAATCTCCGGTTTGGGCTCCACATAATCATCTTTTATTGCCGGCCTTTTCAGTATCTTTAAAAGATATAGCCTTTCATCCTCCAAAAAGTAACGCTTGTCCTGCGTAACATAAGCCATGCAGAATCTTATTGCCGTTTCGGCATCCCGGCAGGCATACTGCAGGCTTGCCATAGACGGTGTCCGTCCCTGTCTATCTTCAGGACAGTGATTTTTGACATAGCTTAGAATGTTAAATGCCATCTTAGTAAAGTAAGTATGATTGTTAATGTAATCACGGTTTCTGAGCGGCAACCGGTCTTGCATAAAGCACATATCCAAATACCAATGACTTACCTCTACCTGCCATCTTAATAAAATAACATCCTGTATCTGTGAAGCATAATCTTCATCGTCATAATCAATCTCAATTGAAGAAATAAAATAGCGCTTTTCCGTTTGCTCTTTACCGGAGCTCTTAATATAGCGGGTGGTATTTACGCATATCACCGTTGCGATATCCGGCCACTTCCGGCGCATTTCTTTTGTTAATGCAAGCTCAACGGGAAGAACGGCAATATCTTTTTGTTCAATGCGTCCGTGCCCGCTTGAAGTACGGGCTGCACTTACCGCTTCATCGGGGAGTTCGTACTCAAAGGCCGTAACGATTTCTTCATATAAAGTTCCCTGATTACTCTTTACGCAGACTATGAAATCTCCTCTCGCTTCCGTCACAGCCTTTAAAGTTTTATGCTGCGTGTTGATTGCGTCCCACGTGAAAATGCAGTGTACTGCATTTATCATGGGCAGCATTTCAATAATCGCCTGAGCCTCATGATTCTTCTTATCGGTGATTTTCTGACTTAAGGTTATGCCGTACTTATGACTGTACATCTGTACTATGTCATAACCCGTTGATTTTCTTTTATCTCCACGGCTTGTACTGCGCGTCGCCCGGATATTCTGCCCGTCGCAGCTGATGACGTCACGGTCTTTAAGCTCCGGCTCCGTATCGACAGTCTTTATCCCTATACAACAGTTAACGAAATACTCCGAGAAATATTCAAGTACATGTTTGCCGTCAAGAATGCTTTGTACCCGGCGTAAAGTCTGCGCTGTCGGACTTTCATCTCCGAGCCCGTAGATATACTTTTTGAGCTTCTCTTTATTCTCCGCATAAAAATGCGCTGCCGCAGTCATATTTTCACAACCGGACATTCTTGCCAAAACGATAATTACCGAAAGAGTACTTAAAGGATAAGAAATTAAGGCTTGATTGCGCGGATCTACTACCGATAGTTCAATACTGCGCTGCAGCTGACGTATCGGTTTGGCGAGGTCATCGGTAATACCCATATTTTATTATCCTTACTCTATGATTTATAAGAGATAATAAGTAGAACCTCGCAGGAACTCTGATCTTTTTATCACATTTTAAAAGTCACAGAATTGCATTTAAAAAATGTGATCGTAAATCAAGTATTTAGAATAAAACTATGTTCCTGATTTGTGAGCCGGATCATTATGCGTTGTCACTATATTTTCAAATTGAAAGGTACTTCCTCCGTTATCATTCGCAACAGAAATTATCCATCCGTCAAATCGCAGCTTTGGGGCAAGGCTTTATGGTCTCCCTCTTATTTCGCTTCCTCATGCAGCGGTGCTCCCATATCTATTATCCGTCAATATATTGACCGGCAGAACACACCTGATTAAAAAAGTGCCTACACCGCGCGGATGTATCCCCGCCCTAAAGGACGGGGTTTTAGCCGCTGATCTTTTTTGATTACGTTAAGAAAGAACAAAGGGAGAAATAAAAAAAAGCAGCATTAAAGCTGCTCTCTTGGTAATTGAATATTGTAAGTAGTGGCGGAACGGACGGGAATCGAACCCGCGACCTCCTGCGTGACAGGCAGGCA
>NZ_CAJKVK010000078.1 GCF_905203285.1 uncultured Succinatimonas sp. | reverse complement strand
TGGTATTCGTGATGTTGTGCGCAGGTCTTATGCAAGGCCTTTTCGTGTCAGGCGGCGCCTTTGTTGTAGTTTATGCGGTGCATACTTTTAAAAGCAAAGAGGAGTTCAGAGCTACTCTTTCTGTATTGTGGGTAGTATTGAATACTATATTGCTTATACAGGAAGGAATTGTCGGGGAAATAACTCCGCAAAATTCTCTATTGAGTTTTTATATATTAATTCCATCTTTGCTTGGAGTGTATTTAGGTAACAGACTTCATCACAAAATAAGCGGTAAAGGTTTTTTGCTTTTATCCAATATATTGTTGCTGGTTTCAGGTATTGTCTGTTTCTTTAAAGTTTAGTTTTTTATAGGTCTTTTTGGGCTTGGATAAATAAATATTTAAGATAAAAACTGCAGACGTGTATAGAAATATCCAAACAATAAAGGCAAAAGAAATTTGTATGAAAGTAGCGTTAGTAAAAACTTTGCCGATAAGAAAGTTTGGTAAAGCCGATCCGACATAAGCCATAAAATATAAAAATGAGATAATATCGGCGCGTTCCGTGACTGCCGAGCCGGCTAATAGTATTTTTAATAATAAAGACAATCCGGCTCCGATTAAAAAACTTAGTAAAGTCAAGGTAATAAAAAAGATAACAACGTGCGGATAAGCTATGGTTAAAAACATCATGCTGCCGATTATAAAAGTAAGCGGCATGATAAGCTTTAACGATTTGGCTGGGTTTAATCCTCCTACAGTAAAACCGCCTACTGCGTTCGGCAGTGTTACGGTAAGGTAAATGATTGCAGTAAGCAAGATAACGTTATCTTGATCGTTAAACAATAAAAGAGCTATTTTTGAGCTTAAAGCCTGAAAAAAAGAAGTCTGTCCCCAGCTGCCTATGTAGCCTATAGCTGCCATAATAAAAAAAGCAGTTTTTCCTTTAGGCAGTTTGAAGGTAGGTGAAAGTACGGTTATAAGCTTTTTTACTGAAAATTTAGTATTAAGACTTTCTTTTGAAAGACAGATTAAAACAGCAAGAAAGACAGTAAAACCTAAAAATATTTCAAAAAGTCTGTCAGCGCTTATAAGATTAAAGTTAACTCCGATACCGGCAATAAGCGATCCGGTCATTAAACCCAACGAAGCTCCGGCTACGCTCATGGCAGTACCGAGCCATTCTTTTCCGGGAGGGGCTGAATCCACCGCCCAGCTCATCGCCGATCCTGTAATAATGCCGCAGTATATGCCTTGTATAAAGCGTCCTGCATTCAAGAAAAATACATTTGTACAGTCAATAAAAAATATTGTTGACACAAATGCGCAGATTAAAGCGCAAAGTACTGCTTTTTTACGTCCCAGAGCATTTGATAGTTTTGCTAAAAACAATAAAGAAACGATGCAGCCTAAAAAGTAGGAAAGCATGGTAACGGCAAGTTGGGCTGAGCTCATATTAAGTTCTTTAGCCCATAATGCCATTAAAGATATGGGCATGGATGTTGCTATAAAACAACTTATAACGGCAAGAGATGAACTTATAAAGGTAAGAATATTGGCAGATGACTTGGACATAATTTTGTTTTTACTTTGATTTTGCGGACGCAATTATCTGCCTAAAAGAAAGACTTTAAAAGAGGAAAAATTTATTTTTTACAAAATTTTTATTTTGTAAGTAAGAAAAATTTTAGATTTGAGATCTTTTAGTAACAGCTGCTATGTTTCTGCTAATAATTTTTGTGTAAATTGCGTCGGATGATAAGTTTGCAAAGTAAGGGGCTTGAAAATGCAATTAAAGTTATTGTTAATAAGTTGTATTGCTTCGGCACTGGTGATTGCTTGTAGTGAAACAGTAAGCCTTGAGGGCAGATGGGTGGAGCCGATTCCGGGAATGGAAAATAACATTCAGGGAATAGAGCTTGCAAAAGGCGGACAAGCTTCTTCTATCAATATGGCAACTTTACAGTATGAAAAATGGGATCAACAGGGAAATAAGTTGATTCTATCAGGTAAAAGTATCGGTAATGGACAAAGCGGAGATTTCACCGATATCTTAACTATTGAAAAAGTTACAGATAATGAGCTTGTTTTAAAAAAGGGAAATTTGAATATAACTTATCATAGACAGCAGTAATGTCTTAAAAATATAGTAAGTTTTTAAAAGCGCTGCTTAATTTTGAAGCAGCGCTTTATTGCGTTTTATGCAATTTTAAATTTTAAGCTTTAAAATTTGCAGTAAAGTAGGTAAGTACTCCGCCTGAAAGATTATAAGTCTTAAAGCCGTAGGCATTTAAAATTCTGCAGGCGTTATAGCCTCTGATGCCTACGGCACAGGTAATGACTATTTCTTTATCTTTATTGAGCGTATTTAAATTTTGGCGCAGGCTGTCAAGCGGCAGATTGATAAATCCCGGAATATGACGCTGTTTAAATTCATCAGGAGTTCGAACATCAATAAAAATCGCGTCTTTAAAACGAGTATTTAATTCGTCAAAGCGCGCCGTCTTAACTAAACCGTCGCGTATATTTTCAAGTATGCAGCCGGCGTAATTAATTCCGTCTCTGGCAGAACTAAACGGCGGAGCATAAACTTGCTCGTGATATGCCAGATCGTCAATCGAGCCGTTTTTGCTTAAATAAGCACTCATGATCTCAATACGTTTGGCAGCTTCCGCTCCGACAGCCTGCGCGCCTAATAACTTAAAGCTTTTTTTGTCATAAATGACTTTAAGATGGCATTGTGCGGCATTTGGATAATAACCTGCGTGTTGATTAGGATGCAGCCAAACGGCATCACAATCGACTTTTCCTTTTAGTGATCTTTCATTTAAACCGACGCTTGCTGCTTCAATGCCGAATACTTTAACGATGCTGGCCCCCATTGCTCCTTTATAGGGAAAAACCTGCAAATCTTTATTTAACAAGTTTTTAGCTATGTGAGAGCACAGAACCCGGGCCTGTTTGTTTGCAGGTCCTGCAAGGGCAATAGATGTTTTACCGCCTAAAAGCGGATCGTTAATTTCAACTGCGTCACCTAAAGCGTAGATGTCAGGATCGCTTGTTTGCATAAAGTCGTTGACTTTTATAAATCCGCGATCGTTTAAAGACAGACCGGCTTCTTTTGCAAGCACTGAATTAGGTCTGCCGCCAATAGCAAGAATTATTGCATCAAATAAGAAAGAGCCGTCTTTAAATTCGGCCTTAAGCTTGTCGCCTTCATGGGATATGTTGGTAATAGGGGAGTTTAATTTAAGCTTAATCCCGTGAGATTTTAATTCCTGATGAACAAATTGCGCCATTTCAAAATCAAAAGGCGGCAATACCTGAGGAGCTCCTTCGGCAAGAGTTACTTCAATACCTATATGATTAAGGTTTTCGGCACATTCAAGTCCGATAAAACCGCCGCCTACGACAAGCACTTTTTTAGCATCACAATTTTTAATCCTGGCTTTTATGGCGTCGGCATCAGGTACGGTTCTTAAGGTAAACACTCCGTCAATGCCGGATGCAAAAGGCGGAACGATTGCAGTACTGCCAGTTGATAAAATCAGGACATCATAATTTAAGGAATAAGTTTTATTTTTATCCTGTAATGTTACGCATTTATTGGCGCGATCAATAGAAGTAGCGGCGGTGTTATCAAGAACGTTTATATTAAAGCGATTTTCAAAAAGTTTTTTGTCAGCTACAAAGAGGTTGTCTCTGTCAGTAATAACTCCGGATAAAAAATAGGGTAAACCGCAGTTGGCAAAGGAAACATATGAACCTTTTTCTACAATGGTGATTTGAGCTTTTTCATCAAGACGGCGCAATCTTGCCGCGCAGGCTGCGCCTCCAGCGACTCCGCCTACAATTACAATATGCATTTTTCCCTTCTTATATTTTGTAAAACACTCAGTAGATTATAGGCATTTCTTGAACAGTTGGCCAAATGCTCTTGATGCAGATAGATATGAAAAATAAGATAGGGTATGTTAGTTGTGGAATGTAAAAATTTTCCGCATAAAGCGGAAAATTTAAGTCATGCGAATAATGATCGATTACTTTGCAACATTCTTTTCAAGTAGAACTAAATCAACGCCGTTAATGCCGTTGAAAACACAGGGAATGATGCCGATTTCCGAGTAACCAAGTTTTTTATAGAGATTTCTTGCGTTGGTATTTTTAGCGTTGGTATCCATTCTAAGGTACGGACATCCTTGCTCTAGAGCGTATTTTTCATAAAAAGCGACGAAGGCTCTTCCCAGTCCGCTTTTTTGCAAGTCTGGATCAACTACTAAAGTATGCATTACCATAACTTTGTCTGCAGGGACTTTATATTGCCAGTTGCCTTTGTCATATACATCAACCTGCTGCTGATTAAGGATCGCGCTGGCGACAATTTGCCCGTCTTGTTCGGCGACGAATAAGTCATCTCTTTTTAAGGCAGCTTGGGCTGTTTCCTTTTCTGGGTACACTCCCCTTTGCCAGCCGATAGTTACCAAACCTTGCTCTTCGATAGAGTGGATCTTTGCATATATATTTGCGATCGCGTTGATATCTTCAGCTTTTGCTTTTCTAATGATTAAGGCCATTTAGATTTCCTTATTTTTATTAATATGCATATTATCTGGGGATATTAAGGAAAAGCAGTACTATTTTCAACGGATCAAGCAGCGTGATTACATAAAAATATCCCGAGAAAACCTCGGGATCAATGTAAAGAATATTTACTTCAATTAATTATTGGTAACTTCATTTACCATGCCAAAGGCATTTAATGTCTTAGGGAAACCGATATAAGGTACCATTACGATCAAAGCATCGATTAACATTTGACGGCTGTTCCCTACGGAGATGTTTCCGGCTGCATGTGCTTTAACCTGCGGCTCGCATCCGCCTAATGTGCTGATGTAAACAAAGGTTAAGAATTCACGCTCTTTTAGCGTAAGACCGGTTCTGGTGTAGGTGTCGCCAAAGCAAAAACCGGTTAAAAGATCGATAGACAAGTGTTTCTCATCTTCTTTTGCGGCATTATGCATAGCATCAATGCCGGCGCCGAAGATCCCCTTTTGTACTTTAAGACCTTCATCAAAGCGATTGTCATCATTTACAGTAATTGCAGAAGGAAGCGGTAAAGCTATATCAGCTTTTTTGCATTCCTGCATGAAAACTTTTTCTGCGCGGGTTATATAAGACATACCGACGTAAGCCATTCCTTGATAGATGGTTTCACGAATTTCTACAGGGGTAACTCCGTCTTTTAATGCTTTGCTGATATTTGCAGAAAGCAGATCTTCATCGCCCAATGCGCTTAATGTTGCAATAGTGACTAAAGACTGCATTTTAGGAGATAAAGAAACATAGCTTGGTGTTTCTTTAGTCGTTACGCGATTTAGTATTTGATAAAGCTCAGTAGTGTTTTCTTCGCTGCTATTTTGTGCCATGACATTTCCTCCGAACGCAACAGTCGTTGCCAATGCGGCTGCCACAAGTAAATGTAAAAATTTTTTCATACTGTATACCTTTATTGAGGATCTGACATAAAGTCTTCATCCGACACAGGTTCAAGCCAGGTTGATTTGTTGTTAGGCACATTGGTCTCAACGGAAATATGGGTCATCCATGTCTCTATTCCGCCGCCGTGCCAATGCTCAACTTCAGGAGGAATTCTTACGACATCGCCTTTTTTGATGATTTGTACAGCTTGGCCGCGTTCCTGGTAACGTCCTTCTCCGCTTAAAACCAAAAGGATTTGACCGCCTGAATGCTTATGCCAGTTGGTACGAGTTTTTGACTCGAAGGTGACATTGCCGATTGGCGCATTGAATACGGAGTCATTTTCTGAAAGCATTGTTAGATATGACGTTCCGGTAAAGAATTTGCCGTAGGGGTTAATTGCGCCTTGTGTAAACACGGTATCAATAGGGGCTTTTTTCATTTTTTCTTCTGTTTCTCCAGCTGCGGCAGCTCCTGTTGCCAATATTGATGAACAAAGAAGTAACGGTAACAATTTTTTCATGACAAATTCCTCAAGTATAAGTTCTTTGTTTTTTAAATTAGCTTAGATTTTATCTATTGTAAAATACTATATTTATATAACTATTAATGCTTTAAAAGTATTATTTAGATTAGATGTTTATATCTCTGACATTCATTTAGTTCATGCTTTTTAGGTATAGATTTTTATAAAAACAAAGTATTTGTAATTGCCATTTGCCGCCATTATCTTTGTCCTATCAAATAGACTATCTTTGCCGGTTTGGGGAGTAATTGTTGATGGAAGGAAAAATGGTGATCAAAGGATCAATCGCGGCACTTTTTCTTGCTGCATCAGTGTCTTTATCGGTAGCTGCAGATAACAAGGTGACAGCATCAGATAATGCTTTAATGCAAAGAGATAATTCTGCCATGCCGACGCGCGTATTAAAGGAAGGTACGAAAATTAATATGCATTTTGGCGACACGATTATCCCCGGAATTTTAAATGACGGTTATACGGCGCAGGCTTTAATTGACCGTTTGCCGATTACGGTAAGGCTTAATCGCTACAGCCATGATTTTTGCGGTGTTATGGAAGATCCTCTTCCTTATCAAAAAGAAGATGAGCATTTTGGGTGGCTAAACGGGGATATTGATTTTGCAACAGACGGCAATTACTTCACGATTTTATTTGAAGACGAAGAACACTCTTCCGTATACGGCTCGCAGATTAATATCGGAGTTATTGATTGTCCCTTAAAGAATATAAGTGACTTGTCAGGAAGTTACGATGTGCTTATAGAGCTTGCAAAGTAAAAATGTAAAGTTTAAGGAGCCCGATATGAGTAATAAGTTAAAAATAGTTTTACCTCTTGTTTTATTGACTGTTTTTGCGTCAGGGTGCGCAGTTTCACCTGAGCGTAATAATTTTTGCGCGCCATCTACTTTAAGTCCGGAAATGGCGGTTACAGTCAATGCAAACACTCCTCCTCTATGGCAGGTTGTTCCTCAAAATATTAATGAATGGCACAATCTTGCCGACAATTTTGCTAAAGCAGGTGCTGCAAACGCGTTTGCACTTGCTAAAAAATACAATGTAGATATCAGTGAAGGAAAAGTCGCCGGGGTTAGAACTTTTACTTTAACACCTGTAAAAGTTGATACAGAGAAAAAAGATAAAGTCATTTTATATATTCACGGCGGTGGTTATGTTTTAGGCAGCGGCGTCGGCGGAACAGCTGAAGCTATATATTTATCCGGTCTACATAATTACAAAATTGTTTGCGTTGATTATAGATTAGCGCCTGATCATCCATTCCCTGCTGCAATTGATGACGCATTTTCTGTATACAAAGAACTTGTTAAAGAATATGGTGCTGAAAATATTGCGGTTTTCGGTACTTCTACAGGCGGAGCTATGACTTTGATTTTGTCATTACAGGCTCATGAGGCAGGAATTTCTCAGCCAAAAGCTTTGGTCTCAGGCACGCCATGGGCTGATTTGGATAAAATCGGGGATAGTTATTTTGTAAATGACGGTGTTGATAACGTTCTTGGCAATTATGATCATTTAATCAAAGCTGCAGCGCAAGCATACGCAAACGGAGCAGATCTTAAAGATCCGTTGCTGTCTCCGGTTTATGCTTCAGATGAAGCTTTAAAAGATTTTCCTTCTACGCTGCTCATTTCAGGCACCCGCGATTTGTTTTTAAGCAATACGGTACGCATGCATAAGCGTTTGCTGCTAAATGATGTCAACACTGATTTGGTTGTCTATGAAGCTTTATCTCACGCCCAGTACTATCTAAACGCTAATGCTCCTGAAACTATTGAACATTATGAAATCATCAATAAATTTTTAGATAAAAATTTTGTTAATGAGTAATCCTTGTTTCTATAAATTTATACCGGCTTTACTGCCGGCTTTTTTGATCTGGAACTTTATGTTTTATAAATAAAAATCATGAACAGTACACTCTTTTGTCAGACAAAAATCTTTCATATTACGTCATAGCTAAAAGGTATAGATCACTATATGAATATAGTATTTTTCAAGGTTTGAAAATGCGGATATTCTTGTAGAAAAGCAAATGAATTAACAGCTTTGGAGATGGCATATGTTAAAAAAGTCGATTTCATTAAAGCTTGCTCTTTGTTTATCTTTGGGATTTATAGGAAATGAAGTTATGGCACAAGATGTGATTATGACTATCGCAGATACTGATTACAAAGTAACTGTTGATGAGAATACGCAAGCAGGTAAATTATTTTTAAACTCCTTGCCACTAACTCTAAGTTTTGAGAATTTCGGATCAAATGAACGTGTTGCTTATCTTCCTAAACGGCTTGATATGGATGGTTACGACAGTCATTTATCGGTAAAACGCGGTGATATGACATATTACGTGCCGTGGGGAAATTTGGCTGTTTTTAGAAAAGCTTATTCAAGTTCGAGCGATTTGGCTCCTATAGGATCAATGCCTGAAAACGCAATTTCAGCTTTGGAGCAGTCAGGCGACAGTGAAGTCAGTTTCAAAATTAAATAAAAAGGAGATAGATAATGTTTAAAAAATTTTTAGCTGCAGGTGTTTTGGCTGCTGCATGTATTGGCGGTATTGGTTCTGTATACGCGGCAGATTTTTCTAATCACAAAACTGCCGTGGTGTATTTTACTTTGTTGCAAAACAGGGAAATGGCATCTAATGACTCACAGGCTGACAAGAAAGCAGGTAATGCTGAAGTTCTTGCGACTATGATTGCAGAAGCTACCAATGGCGATCTTTATTCATTAAAGACTGTCAAAAAATATCCTGCCGATTATGATGAAACCGTAGATATGGCTCAAGAAGAGCAGGATGCTCAAGCCCGACCTGAGCTTCAGGAAATTCCTGATATGTCTGCCTACGATACAGTATTTATCAGCTTCCCGAATTGGTGGGGTACTTATCCTATGGCAGTAGCAACTTTCCTTGATAATGTTGATTTAAAAGGAAAGAACGTTATTCCTGTCTGCACGCATGAGGGAAGCCGTTTAGGCAGAAGCCAAAGTGATTTGGAAGACGCATTGCCTGACAGTAATGTTTTGGACGGTTTTGAAAGACGCGGCGGCATGATTGCAGATGATGCAGAAACAAAAGAAGCTGTAACTGAATTTTTAAATGAACTTCAATTTTAATTAAACATCTAAATTCATCTCATTTTCCCCGTAATTAAGCACCTAAAAGTTGCGAGTTTTTACTGATCTAGTGTCTATTATATTAGACACTAGAT
>NZ_CAJKVK010000077.1 GCF_905203285.1 uncultured Succinatimonas sp. | reverse complement strand
ATCCCGGCACTAAGGTTAAAGCCAAGTCGGGATTGAACCGCTCTATTTTAAATGAAGCGTGGCATAAATTTTTCACTTATCTTGAATATAAGCTCAAACTTAAGGGTGGAATACTGATTAAAGTAAACCCCAAACACACCAGTCAAACCTGCATAAAATGCGGGCATATAAGCAAAGACAACCGCAAAGAGCAGGAGATATTCAGGTGTGTAAAGTGCGGGTATGAGGCACATGCCGACCATAATGCCGCACACAACATCTTAAGAAGGGCAGGACTTGCCCGGATGGCCTGTCAAGCGAACCTCATAAGAGGTCGGCAGCAGGAACCCGCCTAGTAGGCTAAACGACAATAGCAGTATTGTTTGTTTAGCGGTAGGATCTTCGGCCTTTAGGCCGGTGAGGATGTCAAACATCAAAATTCTCCTTATCGATTAATGCAAAGAAGATTATAAAAATCCACAAATGAGTATTCAGCAAATGCCAATTTTTGGAGCTGATAAACATTTTTTTCCCTAAGATAAAACAGCAAAACAAGGTTTATGTGCAAAATAAAAGCATGAATTTGAGATTTACTGGTTTTAGTCGGGAATACAGAAAATCTCACTGATAAACAGTACCTGTAAATTTTTACAACCTGCAGCAGACAGACTGTTTTGCCAAGACCTTAAACACCTCAAAAATCCTTTTTTAAATAAGCTTTACAATCAACTTCAATGTGCTAAGCTTATGCGCGTTCATCAAGATGATGTATATTTTCTAAGTACATTTATGTTAGACGTTGTACCTTTTATATGCATTGCCGATACCGACCTTCCGGTATGTTGCATGTTCTTCACGACTCACTGTCAGCTTGAATAGTTTTCTGCCTAACTCTCATATTTATCTGAAAAATTTTCATTTTTTATAAATTTTTTTAACTTAGCAAAATCATATGCACAGTAAATATTCATTATTTTCAGGATTTTTCGTATTCCTCTCCTGCGGCATCATTTACACCCAGGTAACAGCAAGACTTCCTGCGCTAAAAGCGCAAACCGGCATCACCGATTCCGATGTCGGAATTGCGTTAATGCTTTTAGGGGTTGGCTCACTAACCGGTTTTCTTACCATCAGCAAAGTATTAAAAAAGCTGCAGGTCAAAACCGTTTTAAGCGTTTCTTTATGCTCTTTTCTCCTTATCTGCCTTTTAATGTCTCTAGTGCATTCAAGAGAAATTCTGTTTGCCTTATTTGCCCTGTGGGGATATGCCTGTGCCTATCTTGATGTCTGCATGAACACCCACGCCATCTTTTTAGAGCAAAAAAGACAAAAGCCTTGTCTTTCTTCGATGCACGCCTGCTACAGTGCCGGATGTCTTTTAGGATCAGGCATCGGATCAATTTTTGCCTTTGCAGATTTATCGCTGCTTATCAATTTCAGTATCGTAGGCATAATACTTTTAAGCGTTTTTTCCTATTTACGCCGCTTTTTATTAAGCGACCCTGTAAAAGCAGAGCCGTCTCCTCAAAAAGAATCAGCAGAACAAACTACCAAAACTTCCAAGCTCCCTATTTTCATCGTATTCTGCGGACTTATGGGGATGTTCTCCTATTGTGCCGAAGGATCGGTTGCCGAGTGGGGCAGCATTGTTTTGCATCAGGCAAAAGGAGCAGATGAAGGTCTTGCCGCTCTTGCGTACGGCACTTTTGCCCTCTTTATGGCAATTTCAAGATTTGCAGGCGATCACTTCCGGGCCCGTTTTGGCGACAGCAAGATGATTTTATTCGGCGGAACGCTTGCTCTTATCGGCATATCAATAGTTATCGCCTCTCCAAGTCCCTACTTATGTCTTTTAGGTTACGTTTTCATGGGGATCGGACTGTCTCCGGTATTCCCGATTGCCATATCAAACGCCGGCAGAAGTAAAGACGTATCCCCCAAGACCGCATCAGCAATCGTGTCTTTTGTCGGCTACTCCGGACTTTTGGTGATTCCGCCGTTACTTGGCTTTCTAGCTGAGCATGTCGGTCTTGAAAACGCGCTGTTTCTTCCTTTTGGCGCAATTATTCTGGTAATTTGCGGCAGCCTTGCCTTTAGAAAGCGCCGTATTAAAAGCATCAGCTAAGCCATAACGGCCCGATAAACTCGCGGCGAGGCAAATTAAAGCTCATAGGATAAGTTACATCGACAAGATATAAACCGTCAGGATGAGCCGTAGGTCCCGCCGCATCACGATTACGGGCCTTAAAAGCCTCTTCAAACCATGCCGTTGACTTTACTTTTGAACCCACCAAAAGCAGACTGCCGACAATATTACGTACCATATGGTTTAAAAACGCATTAGCGGCAATATCAAAAACGATAAACGGACCGTGGCGCGAGATTTCAATATAGTGTACACAACGAAAGGTTGAAGAAGACTGCTCATCTGCCCCTTTAAAAGAGGCAAAATCATGCTCTCCGATTAAGATCTTTGCCGCTTTTTGCATAAGCTCAATATCATAATCGCCGTGATAAACGCTGACGCCTTTGTTTAATACCCCGGGACGGTGCATAGTGTTTTGAATAATATAACGATAGCGCCTGGCTCTTGCCGAAAATCTTGCATGAAAGTCTTCAGAGACGATTTTTGCCCAAGTGATCGCGATGTCGGAAGGCAGCTTTGTGTTAGTACCTAAAAGTAAAGCTTTTTCACTTCTATCTTTGGTGATGTCAATATGAATGACCTGTCCCGTGGCATTAACCCCGGCGTCGGTACGTCCCGCGCAAACTAAGGATACCTGCTCATCGGCGATTATTGATAAAGCCTTTTCAAGCTCGCCCTGCACGGTAACAGCATTGGGCTGACGCTGAAATCCGGCATAGTTCCATCCTTCATATTCAACACCTAAGGCTACTCGCACACATCCCCCTACTTTTGCTTAAAGACCATAAATTTTGATACTAAATAAGTTATTACCGTAACCAGAGCCATAGCAACGATGATAGGCGCCAACCCCGTCATCCAGATCCTGACTAAAACAAACACGATAATGTTGCGCAGCACGAGCATGGAGCAGGACAGAAGCAAAAACTTAAAGATATTGCCGTGCTGTTTGAAAGTAAAATAGCGATGACCGAAATACGACACAAAAAATGCGACGCAAAAAGCACACGTCGTAATTGCGTTTTCGCTCATATCGGAAAAGGCAAAGAATAAAACGATTGATACCGCCAAATCAGTCACGGTGGCGACTCCGCCGACAATCACGAAACGGACTAACTCGTAAAATTTTCCGCCTTGAGATACTTTTACTAAAAAATTATTGTCCGTCATTTTCTTTACTGTCGTTTACATATAAACCGTTATGAGTTCTCACAGTTCCCTTCTCAAGTTTGTCGGACAACGCACCTTTTATCTTAGATACGACAAATACCGGGCGATGTTTTACTTCCTCGGAAACGCGGCCTAAATACTCACCTAAAACACCTATGGAAATAAGCTGCACCGCACCTAAAAACAATACGACGCACATGGTTGAAGAGTAACCGGGAACATCCACGCCGAACATAAAAGTATCGACAATGATGAAAATCATGTAAATAATCGCCAAAAGACCGATGCCGCATCCTATATAAGACCAGATTCTAAGCGGCAAAGATGAAAAAGATACGATACCGTCAAGGGCAAAATTCCACAGCTTCCAATAATTCCATTTAGTGGTACCGGCAGAGCGTTGCGGACGCTCATAGGCAACGCCTTTTGATGAAAAACCAGGCCAGGCGAAGAGACCTTTCATAAAACGATTGGTTTCACCTAAGGTTTTAACCGCTTCCACTACTTTTCTGTCAATAAGGCGAAAATCTCCGACATTGGCCGGAATTTTCACTTTATTGGACAGTTTATTAAAGACATAATAAAATCCGCCTGAAGTTACGCGTTTAATTTCCGTATCCTGGGAGCGATCAACTCGTACGCCGTAAACGGTATCAATCCCCTCATCCTTCCAGATTCTGACGAACTCAAGCACCAATTCAGGAGGATCCTGAAGGTCAACGTCCATCGGAACAACAGCGTCACCTTTGACCAAGTCAAGGGCCGCACTCATTGCCGCTTCTTTTCCAAAATTACGCGACAACTTAATCAGACTTATCGGTTTGCCTTTAGCAATAAGACCTTCAACAATTTGCGCCGAATTATCCTTAGATCCGTCATCGACAAAAACAATTTCGATATGCTGCCAAATAGAGGCCAATTTCTGCTCAACTGTATTAACGAAAAGCTCGATAGTCTCTTTTTCGTTATATACAGGCACAATGAGAGATATAAGATAATCTTCTTTTCTCATTGCCATCTCCTAATCGGTTAAAAACTCATGGCGGGATGACGGATTATGCTTAAAGTGTCCGCCAAGTGCCGTAGTAGTGGTTGATGATGTAGGATCTTTGACTCCGCGAGCTTTCACGCAGTAGTGAGTTGCGGTAATAGTCACGGCAACATTCTTAGTATCAAGAAGAGTCTGCAGCGCTACCAATATCTGCTGCGTCATCCGCTCCTGAACTTGCGGGCGTTTGGCAAAAAACTGCACGATACGGTTGATTTTGGATAAACCGATGATTTTGGTACCGGGCATATATGCAACCTTTGCCATACCGTCTATAACCACAAAATGATGCTCGCAGGTTGATGTTAATGAGATATCCTTGACCTTGATCATCTCATCAAAGTGCATCTTATTTTCAATTAAAGTGATGCTGGGAAAATTTCTGTAATCAAGACCTGAAAAAATCTCATTTACGAACATTTTACCCACACGCTCGGGAGTCTTTGTCAGGCTGTCGTCCTGCAAGTCAAGACCTAAAGTCTCCATAATTTCCGTCATGCATGCAGCGATACGGCGACGCTTTTCAACGTCATCAAGACCGTTATCATGCCATGGAGTCTCAAGACCGCGCTCAATTAAAGCATCACGAACCAGCTTTGCTTCCGGTAAAAGATCTTTCTCTTCACTCATTATTACTCAAACCACGCGATATTCTTTTCATAAGCAAAATGCAAATGATGGTGAGTAAGATTAAACTTTTTCGCCAAATCCTCACCTAAAAGTCTTACGCCATCCTGTTCTGACGCATGATGTCCGACGATAAAAACAACTGTTCCGCTTTCAATTGCGGCATTATACGTCTGCTCATTGATTTCTCCGGTGATAAGCGCGTCAAAAGAAGGACTGCGGTACTTATCAATCACCGACCCGCCAGATCCTGAGCAAACGGCAAAATCATTTAACAAAAAATCTTCCGAAACATTACCTACGATACCGACGCGGCAATCAAGTTTCCTGCATAAAAGAGCGCAAATCTCCCTAACGGATTTAGGCTTATTTAAAACTTTACGCATGGCAATTGAAGATTTATCGCCGGGAACAATATAATCACTGTCACCGTCCCCTAAAAGCGAACATAAAAACGCGTTATTGCCAACCTGAAGATGTGCATCTAAAGGCAAATGATAAGCGATAAGATTTAAATTAGCCTCTAAAGCCGCATTTACTCTATCTTTAAACGTGCCTGTAATAGATCTGTCATCTCCCTGCCACAACAGCCCGTGATGAACAATAAGCGTATCAGCTCCAAGCTCGCAAGCGGCATCAATTGAGTCCAAAGATGCATCGGCAGAAGTAGCTATAACCTCAACTTCATCAAATCCTTCAATCTGCAAGCCGTTAACTGAAGGATCATATGCAAAATCTTTTACCAAAAGATATTCATCAAGATAATTTATGAGTTTGCTTCTTTCCATAAAAAGATCCTATTTCACACTGACGATTTTGCCTTTGGCTCCCGTAAGTTTTTCAATTTGCGGCAATAACTTCTGCAAAGAAGAACGAGAATTTCCGCTGCCGGCGTATACGCGATTTAAAGTGCGTCCGTTAACTTTAACTTTTTCAATCCTCGATGAAATTCCGGCGGCATTTAATTTCTTCACGACATTTTGAGCGTTTGAATCTTGTGAAAACACTCCGACCTGCACGGTATAAGCACCTTTATCGGCAGGTTTTGCTGCCGGTTCTGATTTATTAGCTGCAGGTTTTGTTACCTTATTTTCAGCAGGCTTAGACTCTGAGGCCGGCTTTTTAGCAACCAAAATCTCCTCCTTAGGAGCATTATTACCGTCTGCTACAGCTTGTTTACCGGTATTTGATCCGGCAAACGGACCGTCATCAGGAAGATCCAAAACCTCAACCTTTCCCGTCGGTGCGACAGGCAAAGGCTGCGCGTTTAAAACCTCTTCGTTTTTATTTAAATCATCATAAGGCTCAAGCAAATCGGCATAATCAGGAGATTGAGATGCAAGCAAACCGTTTGCATCGGTAATTGCGCCATCTTCATTTACAGCAATCGGCTTTTCATTTATCGGCTCATTTGGAACAGGGCGATCCTGCATCATTACCGGCAATAAAATTAAAATAATCGATACAATCACGAGCACGCCGACAATGCGGTTTCGTAATTTACTACCAAAAGCCATGCTTATTCCTCTCTTTTAACTATTGTGTCTACGCAATCGCCAGCCTCTCCAACTGTCACAAAAGATCCGAAAACAATAATCGTATCTTCTGCATGCGCTTCATCGACAGCTGCGTGCAAAGCATCTTTTACGCAGGAGTAATCTTTAATTTTATTACAGAAAACCGCGTTTTTCCCAAGTTCCTGTTCCAAAGCATCCTTCAGCCGTTCCTTACTTTGCCCGCGAGCGCCCGGCAAAGAAGCAACATACCACATATCAAACGAATCTTTAAGAATATGCAATACGCTTTCAATGTCTTTGTCTTTTAACATTCCGACAACGGCGCGTTTTATTCCTTTTGTTTGCGGCAAATTGCTAAGACTTTGCTTTAAATGCAAAGCCGCAGGAGGATTATGCGCAACATCAAAATATATAGTAGGGAAACTGCATATTTTCTGCATTCTTCCGGGCAACGAAACGGTTTTTAAAGCACTGTTGACAGCAGAGACGGTTATATCTGCTCCTAAATTTTTTAATAAATTCAAAACCGTAATAGAAGATGCCGCACAAATATACGGAATTTTGGGCAAAGGATAAAAATCAGACCTATTTCCTTGCTTATACCAAAATCCGTCATCGGAAAAATCTGCGTTAAAATCTCTATCTTCACAAAAAAGGGGCACATTCTCGGCCTTTGCTTTAGCTTCAATTACGTTAAGTGCTTCAAAATCTACTTTGCCTACAACGCAAGCTGCGGCTCCCTTTTTAATAATTCCGGCTTTTTCATAAGCGATTTTAGCAAGGGTATTACCCAAAAGGGCGGTATGATCAAATCCTATGGAAGTAATTACCGCAATATCCGCATCAACCACATTAACGGCATCAAGTCTGCCGCCAAGACCTATTTCCAGCACGACAGCTTGAACATTTTCCGCTTTAAAACAATAAAAAGCGGCTAAAGTCGTATATTCAAAATAAGTAAGACTTACTCCACACTGTTCTGCAGCTTCATAAACAGCGTAAAAGGCCTTGCACAATAAAGCCTCATCAACATTTTTACCGCCGATATTAACGCGTTCGGTAAAAACATGCAGATGTGGGGAAGTATAAAGACCTGTTTTGATGCCCGACTTATTTAAAGCACCGGCAATTAAAGCTGCAGTTGAGCCTTTACCGTTAGTTCCGGCAACTTCTATAGTATATGCGGCTATTTTAAGGAGATTAAGCTTGGCTGCGACGACTTTGACTCGATTTAAGCCAAGCTCGATTCGATTTGGATCAATCCCTTCAAGATAGCCTAGCCATTCTTGAAGAGATCGATTTTTAACAGATAAATTTTCAGTCATTAAACACGCGGTTTGATTCGTTTTTTGGCAGTTCCGCTCTTTGTTGAAGTAGTATGCGCAGAATGAGTTTCAGATACAGATTGAGTTACCTCGGCATGAGAATCAACGGTATCTTTAATTAGCGGATTTTCGCGGCGAACCATCAATTTTGATAATAATGAAGCGATCACATCGCGCATATCGCGACGAGAAACAATCATATCGACTGCGCCCTTTTCCTTTAAGAACTCGGCTCTCTGGAATCCTTCCGGTAAAGTCTCACGCACTGTCTGCTCAATTACGCGAGGACCTGCAAATCCGATAAGAGCATTCGGCTCTGCGATATTGATATCACCTAACATAGCAAGAGATGCCGATACGCCGCCCATGGTCGGATCACACATAACGCTGATAAACGGCAAACCCGCTTTGCTTAATCTTGACAAAGCGGCTGAGGTTTTAGCCATTTGCATTAAAGAAAACAATGACTCCTGCATGCGTGCTCCGCCTGAATTAGAAAAACAGATTAAAGCACGGCGCTCTTTAATGCACTCCTCTACGGCAAGGCAGAAACGGGCACCGACGACAGAGCCCATTGAACCGCCCATGAAAGAGAACTCAAAAGCGGCAGTAACGACCGGAATCCCCTTTAAAAAACCTTTTTCCACTACTAAAGCGTCTTTTTCACCGGTGGCTTTTTGCGCCTGGGTATAGCGATCTTTATAACGCTTTAAATCTTTAAATTTTAAAATATCCGTAGGAGCTAAATCTGCACCAATCTCACTGCGATCCTGCGGATCCAAAAAAGAATCCAAGCGAACACGCGCTTTAATACGCATATGATGACCGCATTTAGGACAAACATTAAGATTGCGCTCAAGCTCTGCACGATATAAAACCTGGTCGCAGGCATCGCATTTGGTCCACACGCCTTCGGGGATTTCATGTTTGCTGTTGCTGTCACTTTTAGGCAATATCTTTTCAAGCCAGCTCATACCTGCTCCTTAACAATGCGAACGTTTTAAACTAAAAGCAAGATCTTATTTATAAGTAAAAGATCTTAATGCCGAGCTTTTATACCTACAGCCTTTATTTTAATAAAGCACTCGGTATCAACCCAAGTCCGGCGTTATGTGCTGTTAAAATCTATATAAACAAAAAATAAAGCACAATCATTTAAAGCTGATGTGCGATTATAGCGCACATTGAGATTTAGTGCACACTATGAAGATTTTACTGCAATAAAGCAAGAGTGCGATAAGAATTTTATTGAGAAAGACTGAAAAAATTAAGAAGGAATCTAATCAGATGGTGGACGCTATAGGACTCGAACCTACGACCCTCTGCTTGTAAGGCAGATGCTCTAACCAACTGAGCTAAGCGTCCAAATTTTTGATGGTGGGTCGTGAGGGGATCGAACCCGCGACCAACGGATTAAGAGTCCGCTGCTCTACCAGCTGAGCTAACGACCCAACCCAGCTTATATCAGGTGTTAAATGGTGGGTCGTGAGGGGATCGAACCCGCGACCA
>NZ_CAJKVK010000076.1 GCF_905203285.1 uncultured Succinatimonas sp. | reverse complement strand
CCATAACTTAAGGAAATACTTTAAACAAATAACGCAAAGAGAACAAAAAATGATGATTGCGGCATAAGAAACAGGAGGAATAGAGGAAAGAAACGACTTTAAGCATGACATTATCGGAATAAAAAGATAAAAGACGAAAAAACTGCTCTTAATCGGCAATTTAAATGATCAAAAAAAGAAAGAGCAGCGAAACTGCCCTTCCTTCTTTCAATTTATCAGGAATGACTATTTAGTCACCCTCCCATTCATTTTTCTTAATTAAGCCTTGAATTTCTTATAAGCATTAATTAAGCCGTTGGTTGAGCAGTCATGGGAAGCGATAACTTCATCATTCTGTAACTCAGGAATGATCTTCTTAGCCAGAACTTTACCGTACTCAACACCCCACTGATCGAAGGAGCAAATATTCCAAATTGCGCCCTGAGTGAAGATCTTATGTTCATACATGGCAATTAACATACCAAGGGTACGAGGAGTAATCTCTTTAACGAGGAAAGAGTTGGTAGGACGATTGCCTTCAAAGACCTGGCACTCGATAATATCCTGGATCTTAGAAAGATCTTTACCTTTAGCGGCAAGCTCAGCCTCAACGGTTGCTCTGTCTTTTCCGAAAGCAAAAGCTTCAGTTTGTCCGAAGAAGTTGGACAAAAGCTTAACATGATGATCGCCTATCGGATTATGAGTAATGGCAGGAGCGATGAAATCGCACGGAACAATCTTTCTGCCTTGGTGAAGCAACTGGAAGAAAGCATGCTGACCGTTGCTGCCCGGCTCACCCCAAATAATAGGACCGGTCTGATAATTGGTAATACGCTTACCGTCACGATCTACGCTCTTACCGTTTGATTCCATGTTGCCTTGCTGGAAATATGCAGCAAAGCGATACATATACTGATCATAAGGAAGAATAGCTTCAGTCTCAAAACCGTAGAAGTTGTTATACCAAATACCAATCAAACCTAAAAGAACAGGAACGTTTTTCTCAAACGGAGTATTTCTGAAATGGCAATCCATTTCATAACCGCCGCGCAGGAACTGCTCAAAGTTGTCATATCCGATAGCAAGAGCGATAGACAAGCCGATAGCTGACCATGAGGAATAACGTCCGCCGACCCAGTCCCAGAATTCAAACATGTTCTCAGTATCGATACCGAACTTGGCAACTTCTTCTGCATTGGTAGACAAAGCGGCAAAGTGTTTTGCAACGTGGGCAACGTCACCTGCACTCTTTAAGAACCAATCGCGAGCGGTGTTGGCATTGGTCATAGTCTCCAAAGTGGTAAAAGTCTTGGAGGCAATCAAGAACATGGTAGTCTCAGGATTAAGACCCTTTAAGGTTTCGACAATCTGAGTACCGTCAATGTTGGAAACGAAATGCAGCTTCAGGCGGGTATGATACGGGGTCAAGGCAGCAGTAATCATGCAAGGACCTAAATCAGAACCGCCGATACCGATATTAACTACATCAGTGATCTCTTTTCCGGTATAGCCTTTCCACTCACCTGAAATAACCTTCTCACTAAAAGCCTTCATCTTAGCCTGAACGCGTTTTACATCAGGCATTACGTCTACACCGTCAACACATACGGGGTTACCGGAGAAGTTACGTAAAGCAGTATGCAATGCGGCACGATCTTCACTGCGATTAATCTTCTCGCCGGTGAACATTGCTTCAATATCTTGTTTAAGATCACATTCGTTGGCCAAATCAAGAAGCATCTTGAGAACTTTTTCATCTACCAAATTTTTAGATAAATCAGCTAAAAGATCACCGCCTATAGTAAATGAGTACTTATTGAAACGATCCTGATCTTTAAAAAGATCTTTAAGCTTAAGAGTTGACTTAGATTTATCAAAGTACTCCTGTAATGCTTTCCATGATTTAGTTGTTGTCGGATTTACGTTTTTCATCACCATTTCATGTTCCTCAAACAAAATTTAACCAGTCAATTATTAAGTATAGAAAAAAACCCACATAAAATTCTATCGCTTAATATCGTAAATTTTTGTGATTAAATCTAAAATCTGACTTGCGTTTCAATCTTTCACTGTCTGCTTGTTCCAAATCTGTTCACATTAAATCAAAATTTAAATCAATAAAATTTTATTAAATAAAAATATTTTGTAATAAAAGTGACTTCAATCAACATTTATTGATTTACTTTTCTTTATACTTTACCCAAACATAATCAACTTTTTTGGAGTCACTCATGAAAAATGTAATTTCTTCAGACAAAGTGCCTGCAGCAGTAGGTCCCTACAGTGCTGGGATCGCGACCGCATCTGCTGTTTATCTTTCAGGTCAGCTTCCGATAAATTCAGAAACCGGAAGCATGCCGGAAGGAATTGAAGCACAAACCGCACAATCATTAAAAAATGTTGAAGCCCTTTTGGAATCAGTAGGACTAACGTTTGACAATGTCGTAAAAACTACCGTTTTGCTTTCCGACATAGCTGATTTTGCCGCAATGAACAAAGTTTATGAAAAAACCTTCAAAGCCCCTTTTCCAGCTCGTTCGGCTTTTGCAGTAAAAGCTCTGCCGAAAGGAGCACTGGTTGAAATCGAGTGCATTGCAGTTAAATAACCAAACAAAGTAAATTTAGCGAGGAATTTTCCCATGGATTCTAGCTTATTAACAATATTTGTATTGATATCCAGTATTCTGCTTATCGTTTTTACTATCATTAAATTAAAGCTTCATCCCTTTTTAGCTTTATTATTATCATCTTTCTATGTGGGTCTTGTCATGCAAGTAAACCCGCTTGAAATACTAAAGGGAATTGAAAGCGGTATTGGAGGTACATTAGGATTCCTAGCCTCTATAATCGGTTTAGGAACTATTTTAGGAAAAATGCTTGAAGTATCAGGTGCTGCTGAAAAAATCGGTATCACCTTACTTAAAAGTAAATTCCTATCCCCCTCGGTTATTATGGTAATCGTCGGTCTTATCTGCGGAATTACCCTCTTTGTTGAGGTTGGTGTAGTACTGCTTATTCCTCTAGCTTTCTCAATTGCCAAAAAGACCAACACATCTCTTTTAAATCTGGCTATTCCTCTTTGCACAGCATTAATGGCTGTACACTGCATCGTTCCGCCGCATCCAGCAGCATTATTCGTCGCAAACCACTTACAGGCAGATTTGGGAACAGTGATCCTTTCAGGTCTATTTGTCGGTTTAATTGCTTCTTTAATCGGTGGACCGTTATTCTTAAAACTTATTAAGAATAAAGTTCCGTTTAAAGAAGTACCTGCAGAATTTGCTGATGTTAAAGTCAGAGCAGAAGAAGATCTTCCTTCTTTAGGATCAACTTTATTCGTTATTTTCCTGCCTATTGTATTAATGTTAATTAAGACTGTTGCCGAACTTAATCTTAATAAAGAATCAACCGTCTATTTAACTTTAGAGTTTTTAGGCAATCCGATCACTGCAATGTTCATTGCCGCATTTGTTGCCTATTATGTTTTAGGTATCAAACGTCAAATGACCATGTCCGAACTTTTAGGACATACTGAAAACTGCTTTAGCGCCATAGCTAACATTTTACTCATCATCGGTGCAGGTGGTGCTTTTAACTCTATCTTGGTATTAAGCGGAATATCCGAAAACTTAGCTTCAATTCTTGCTAATATGCAAATGCATCCGATTCTGCTTGCTTGGCTCGTTGCCATTATTCTTCATGCCGCAGTCGGATCCGCTACCGTTGCCATGATGGGAGCTACCGCCATCGTTACCCCGATGCTTGCCCTATATCCTAACATTTCCCCTGAAATCATTGCTCTTGCAATCGGTTCCGGTGCTATAGGCTGCACCATTGTTACCGATTCATTATTCTGGCTCGTAAAACAATACTGCGGAGCCACAATGAATGAAATTTTCAAATATTACACCAGTGCAACCCTTATCGCTTCGGTAATCGCACTTATCATGACCTATGCACTCTCATTTGTAATGTAAGGAGAACAACATGTCCGCTATTAACGTAAAAGAATTAACTGCCAAATTTCCAAAAGTTTCCGAATTGATTGAGCTTAAAGAAAGTTCTTGGTTCAATCCTGAAATTACAACTTTTGACGAAGCTGTAAAAGATGTCGGTCTTGACGCCGCAAATATAAAAGATGCTTCAGACAGACTTAAGCGTTTTGCTCCCTATCTTTGTAAAGCTTTCCCCGAAACAGCTGTTACAAAGGGTATTATCGAATCAGAAATCATATCTATCGATAATATGAAAAAAGCTTTAGAAGAAAAATTCGGTACAAAAATTACCGGTAAACTTTTACTTAAAAAAGACAGTCATTTACCGATTTCAGGCTCTATTAAAGCTCGCGGTGGAATCTACGAAGTATTGTTCCACGCAGAAGAACTTGCCATGAAAGCCGGTTTATTAAAGCCTGAAGACGACTATTCAAAGCTGTTTTCCGAAGAATTTAAAAACTTCTTTAAAAATTACAAAATTGCCGTAGGCTCCACGGGTAATTTAGGACTGTCTATCGGAATCATGAGTGCTAAGCTCGGTTTTAATGTCAGTGTCCATATGTCAGCAGATGCCCGTGAATGGAAAAAGAAGAAATTAAGAGCTAACGGAGTAAATGTAGTTGAATATCAAAACGATTACTCTGTAGCTGTAGCACAAGGACGAGAAGAAGCTAAAAAAGATCCTTCATGCTTCTTTATTGATGATGAAAACTCAAAGACTTTATTCTTAGGTTATTCAGTTGCAGGAGAAAGATTAAAGAATCAGCTTGATAATATGGGAATAATAGTAGATAAGGAGCACCCGTTGTTCGTATACCTGCCGTGCGGTGTCGGAGGTGGTCCTGGCGGTGTCGCTTTTGGTGTTAAGAACCAATACAAAGATAATGCCCACTGCATATTTGCTGAACCGACTCATTCTCCTTGTATGTACTTGGGGGTTTATACCGGTCTGCATGAAAAAATCTCTGTACAAGATATCGGTATTGATAATGTAACAGCAGCAGACGGCTTAGCTGTCGGTCGCCCTTCAGGATTTGTCGGAAGAGCCATGCATCGTCTTATTGACGGTTACTACACTATTTCTGATGATGAAATGTATAGACTGCTTGCTTTATTAAACAAAAAAGAAAATGTCAAACTTGAACCTTCTGCTTTAGCCGGAATGGAAGGACCGATCCGCGTTGCTCAAAACGAAGAATATTTAAAACGCATGGGTTTTGATGAAAAAACTTTAGCCAATGCAACTCATATCGTCTGGGCAACCGGTGGCGGTATGGTTCCTGCAGAAGAAATGACCAAATATCTTGAAAAGGGAGCATCTCTTTAATATATAAACACTCAAAGTGAGATATACTTTTTGAGGTTATCTCACTTTGTTTTTATACCTTAAATAAATACTGCAAAAACAACAAAGAGCCTTATATGTCACCGAGTATCAAAGCTAAAAATCACAAATACACAAAAGATGACAAATTAATTTTAGAGAATTATAAAAATATGGTTGATGCCATAGGGCAGCTTTTAGGATCTTCATGTGAAGTTGTTCTACATAGTTTTGAAGATCTTAATTCATCGGTTATTTACATCCACAACGGTAAAAAAACAGGTCGTTCAGTCGGCTCACCCGTTACTGATAAAGCTTTAAAAATTTTCACTGACTGCATAGACAACGGAACTGATTTTGCAGACGTCTATTTCACTAAAAACAAGCAAAATCATACTATGCGTTCAACTTCTACAATTATCAAAAACACGAAAGGACAGCCTATAGGCATGCTCTGCATCAATCTTGATATTTCCACACCTTTTGACGAAATGATGTCGATTTTATTGCCGCCTCAAGGTAATACGCATGATGATAACGAACATTTTGCCATTAACGTAGAAGATTTAATTATTTCAAACACGCTTAAAGTCAAGGAAGAAGTTTTTGCCGATAATTCCGTCAGTACTCGCCTAAAAATAAAAGAAATAATTCATATTTTAAATACTCAAGGAATTTTCCAACTTCGTGATGCTGTTGCTAAAGTTGCCGATACTTTAAATATTTCAAAAGACGTAATATATCTTCACTTACGCTCTTTTAAGAAAAACAATTGATTGTGTCTTCACACAAAAGCAGACAATAATCGACTGCAGATACGATTTTGCCACCTGATGACAACTGAAAAATTATTGGGAGAAGAGTGGTGCCCAGAGGCGGAATCGAACCACCGACACGGGGATTTTCAATCCCCTGCTCTACCGACTGAGCTATCTAGGCAACGGCGGTTATTAAATCATTTCAGCGTTGTTATGTCAACACTTTTTCTCACTTTTTTACCCGCTTTTTACCAACCTACAATAAAACCGCTGAAATATCATGTTTTACAAAAAAGAAAAGAGCGCCTAAGCGCTCCTTTACTATTATGGCAAAAGGTTAAGACAATCTGCCGCAGCAATTCTTATATTTTTTGCCTGAGCCGCACGGGCAAGGATCATTTCTGCCTACATGCATTACCTTCTTAAAAGGAGTTCCGCTTTGAGGATTGGGTTTATCCATTTCCTGCAGTTGACGAACAGCTTCCTCTCGTTTTTGCTGTTCAGCCTCAGCCTGTCTTCTTCTAAGCTCTTCCTTTTGCTCCTCAGTAAGTTCCGGAGCACGGATCTGAATCTGAATACGCGATAAAGTACGAATTACCTGATACTTAAGATTTTCAAGCATCTTGGTAAACAAATTAAAAGACTGAATCTTGTATTCATTCTTAGGATTCTTCTGAGCATAACCCTGCAAACCGATACCCTGGCGCATATAATCCATTGCGGCAAGATGCTCTTTCCACAATGTATCGATGCACTGAAGCATGACGCCTTTTTCAAGACGATTCTGGTTTTCTTTACCAATCTTGTCGCACTTGTCTTTGTAAATCTCAGTTGCACGCTTAATAATGCGTTCACGAATATCACTTTCAACAAGAGAGCTGTCTTCTTTTACCATAGAGACAACCGGAACATCAACTAAGAACTCGGATGCAAGACGTTTCTCAAGATCTTCAAGCTTCCAATCTTCAACCAAGGACTCAGGAGCAATATATTCATCAATAATCGAATTAAAGACATCTGAGCGGATATTATCTATGGTCTCGGAAATATCTTCACCATCAAGCAGGGCATTTCTTTCTTCATAGATTACTTTACGCTGCTCATTGGCTACATCGTCAAAGTCAAGCAAGCTCTTACGTATATCGAAGTTACGGGTCTCAACCTTACGCTGAGCTGACTCAATAGCACGGGTGACAAGCTTATGTTCAAGAGGCTGACCGTCTTCCATACCCATACGCTTCATGAAGTTCTTCAGCTTATCAGAGCCGAACAATTTCATCAGATTGTCATCCATTGACAAATAGAATCTTGACGAACCGGGGTCACCCTGACGACCAGAACGACCGCGAAGCTGATTATCAATACGGCGTGATTCATGGCGCTCAGAACCGATAATATGCAAACCGCCGGCTTCAACCACAGCGTCATGACGCTTCTGCCATTCTTCAGTAAGACGTTTTACTTCGTTAGGATCAGGATTCTCGCCTAAAGCATCGATATCAGCTTTAAGATTACCGCCTAAAATAATATCGGTACCGCGGCCTGCCATATTAGTAGCAATAGTCACGGTTGCAGGGCGTCCTGCCTGAGCCACGATTTGAGCTTCTTTTTCATGGAACTTTGCATTAAGCACCTGATGAGGAATATTTTCCTTATCAAGCAAAGCAGAAAGTTTTTCAGAGTTCTCAATAGAAATAGTACCGACAAGAACCGGACGTCCCTTTTTAACTTGTTCTTTGATATCGGCAATAATGGCTTTGAATTTTTCCGCCTCGGTTAAATAAATCAGATCCGGGAAATCAGTACGAATCATCGGCTTATTAGTCGGCAAGACTACAGTATTCAAACCGTAAATCTGCTGGAACTCAAAAGCTTCAGTATCAGCAGTACCGGTCATACCGGCAAGCTTTTCATACATACGGAAATAATTCTGGAAAGTAATGGACGCTAAAGTCTGATTCTCGCTCTTGATGTCCACGCCTTCTTTGGCTTCAACAGCCTGATGAAGACCGTCTGACCAGCGGCGTCCCACCATCTTGCGTCCGGTATGCTCATCAATGATGACGACTTCTCCGTTTGCTACAACGTAATCAACATCACGCTTAAATAAAGTATGAGCGCGCAATGCTGCCATTACATGGTGAAGCAAAACGATGTTGGAACTTGAGAACAGAGGATCATTTCCGCGAAGCAATCCTCTTTCGCGCAAAAGCTGTTCAATATAAAGCTGTCCGCGCTCGGTAAGATATGCTTGGCGTAATTTAAGATCCAAAGTGAAATGACCGTCACCGTGATAATCTTCGGTGTCCTCTTTATCCTGCTGTTTTAAAAGCGGGATAATAGAATCAATTTGGCGATAAAGCTCAGAACTGTTTTCAGCGGCGCCTGAAATAATAAGCGGGGTACGAGCCTCATCAATTAAAACCGAGTCAACCTCATCAACCAAAGCATAGTAAAGAGGACGCTGAACACGCTGCTCTTTAGTGTATGCCATGTTATCGCGCAGATAATCAAAACCGAATTCGTTATTCGTTCCGTAAGTAACATCACAGGCATAAGCCGCACGCTTGTCCTCAGGAGACATACCGGGAATATTACAGCCTACGGTCATTCCCATAAATTCATAAAAAGGACGGCTCCAAAGTGCATCACGGCGTGCCAAATAATCATTAACCGTAACCACGTGAACGCCGCGACCCGTTAACGCATTCAAATAGCAAGGAAGCAATGCGGTAAGGGTTTTACCTTCACCGGTTTTCATTTCAGCAATCTGATTATCATTTAAAACGATACCGCCCATAAGCTGGACGTCAAAAGGACGCAACCCCAAAGTACGCCAAGAAGCTTCCCTGACTGCAGCAAATACGTCAGGGAGCATGGACAATAAAGTCTCACCGTTGTTAAGACGTTCCTTAAACTTTACAGTCAGTTCTTTAAAATCCTGATCCTGCAATGCTTTATATTTGGGTTCTAATGCATTGATTTGTTTGACAACTTTATTTAGTTTTTTAATCGTGCGCTGGTTACTGCTGCCGATAATTTTTGTGACAATGGTCGAAATAATCATTTGCTAACTTTTCACCGGTTGAAAACATAAGCTCTCATTATAATTGATAATTTTAAATTATGCTGTACGCATACAAGAGCCATAAAAAATATTTCTGTCTTAACACATGGGTATTTGTCTTAATAAATTCAAGGGCAAAGAAAAAACTCGGGAAAGAAAAAAGGAAGGAACAAAAACGAAAAAAGCACCTCATGGTGCCTTTTTTGTAATTTGGAGCGGGCAACGAGGTTCGAACTCGCGACCCTAACCATGGCAAGGTTA
>NZ_CAJKVK010000075.1 GCF_905203285.1 uncultured Succinatimonas sp. | reverse complement strand
CGCGCATAGCCTGGCTTTTACAGGTGGAAATGCTTTTGCCGCGAGAAATTTTGGCCGTAACTTTTACCAATAAAGCGGCAAGAGAAATGCGTGAGCGCATTGAGCTCATTATGGGGCACTCGGTTGACGGCTTATGGGCAAATACCTTTCATTCATTTAGTTTGAGACTTTTGCGCAATTATGCAAAACAAGCAGGGCTTTTGCCGGATTTTACAGTGCTTGATACTGATAATCAGAAAAAGCTTGTAAAACGAATTTTAAAAGAAGAGCTCAACGTTGATACTAAAGAGTATGACCCGGGACAGATTGCCGATCTTATTTCCGATTTTAAGGAAAACGGACTGCGCTTTGCCGCTGTTGCCGCGTATGCGGAAAATTTAAGTAAAAAAGCTGATCCTGTTTTACTTAAAGCTTATGAAAGTTATGAAAAAACCTGTCAACGCGAAAATCTTGTTGATTTTTCAGAACTTATTTTACGTGTTGTTGAGCTTTTGCAAAATAATGCCGGAGTAAGGGAGCTTTTGCAGCACCGATTTAAACAGATTTTAGTTGATGAGTTTCAAGATACTAACTCTTTGCAGTTTAAATTATTGAAACTCCTTGTAGGTCCTGACACCAATATTATGGCAGTAGGCGATGACGATCAGTCAATTTACGCATGGCGCGGCGCCGATAGCGGTAATATGCAGAAATTTTGTGATGAATTTACTCCGGTCACAAAAATAAAGCTTATTGAAAATTATCGTTCGCGGCAGAATATTTTGGATTTGGCCAATGCTTTGATTGCCCATAACAGTGAACGTATGGTTTTAAAAGAACTGCACGGTAATCGCGGTCGCGGAGGACCTGTGGAGATCCGCAGTTTTGCAAACGGGCACACAGAGGCTGAAGGCATAAGACGCATTATCCGAATCTTAAAAAATAACGGAGTGCAATATAAAGAAATTGCAGTCTTATACCGCAATAATAGGCAGTCATCATTAATTGAAACGGAGCTTGGAAATTACGGTGTTCCTTACGTTGTTTTAGGAGGAATGCGTTTTTATGACAGAGAGGAAATTTTAAACGCTCTTGCATACGCTAAAGTGGTGATTAACCAAAACGATGATACCTCTTTGCTACGCATTATTAATGTTCCTTCAAGAAAGATTGGTCCAGCGGTTATAAAGGAGATAAGCGCTATCGCCAAGGAAAGAGGAATTTCTTTATATTCCGCTTTAAAAGAAGTTTATAAGTACGTTGAAATTGATAAGAAAACCGATAATAAAGCTTTAATCAAACTTGCCAAAAAGATTAGCGCGTTTTATTCCTTGATTGAGAATCTTAAAAAACAAAAGGATAACGATCTGCAGGATTTTATGAAAAATCTTATCGAACAGACCGGACTGCGTGAGTATTATCAGTTAAAGGATGAAAAAGAACGTAATAAGTTTAAAGACAATATGCGAGAGGAAAACCTCATTGAGCTTGTAAATAATGCGCATATTTTTAATAAATCCTATGAAAGAATGTTTGCCGATGTTAATGAGGAGGAAGCACAAATTTCTCCTCTTACGGCTTTTATTTCCAATATTGCTTTAATCGGTTCTGGGGAGATGGATGAAAAAGGCAGTACTGACGAAATAGATGAAGGTGCGGTACGGCTTATGACGATTCATTCGGCAAAAGGTTTGGAGTTTAATGTCGTTATCGTAGCCGGTATGGAAAAAAGCATTCTGCCTTCAATTAGAGCGGAGAAAAATAAGGATGAAGAGCGTCGGCTTGCGTATGTGGCTATTACTCGGGCTAAAGAAAAGCTCGTCCTTACTTATGCCATGAAGCGTTACAATTTTTCGCAAGAGCTTGAAAGTACTGGACCTTCGCCGTTTATAAAAGAAATCATTTCAAGTTTTAACGATGATGATCTTAATGCTTTGCCTTATAAGTATGTTAATAACCAGAACATGTTGAGATAGCTAAAATAAGCTTTAAGCTTTAAATCTTTTGCTTTAAGGCAAAATTGTGATATTATCAGCTCCGTTAACTTTTCCTGTTGGGAATATGCATAGAGCTTGTTATGTGAGCTTGGTTTGACGGCATGTTCATTCCGAGACAAGGTTCAGAGTTTGACTCGGATGATGTCAGGTGGTTTGTGGTGCGAATCGTTTGGCTGTTAGCAGGAAACAAGTGCGGATTATTCCGGAGCTGTTCGGTTCTTTAATGCCGGCTTGGCGGTTGACAGTTTCCCTTGATTTCGGATTTCTTAACATATTCCTGTATGTTAATTAGCAATTTTCACCATTAATAACTGATATTACGCATCCCCTGCGTTTTTGATTTTAATATGAATCTTACTCAACTTAAGAACACCCCCGTTGCACAGTTAGTTGAAATGTGCGATCAGGCCGGTATTGAAAATACCGCGCGTCTTAACAAAAAAGAAATCATTTTCCAGCTTTTAAAACTTTGCGCCCGAACAGGTGAGGATATTTTCGGTGAAGGCGTAATTGAAATTTTGCCGGACGGCTTCGGCTTCTTGCGTAGTGCCGACTCTTCATATCTTGCAGGTCCTGATGACATTTATGTATCGCCAAGCCAAGTAAGACGCTTTAATCTTCGTACCGGTGACTCGATTTCAGGCAAAATCCGTCCGCCAAAAGAAGGGGAAAGATACTTTGCCTTACTTAAAGTTGATTCCATCAACTATGAAAAACCCGAAAACGCCCGCAATAAAATCCTATTTGAAAACCTTACTCCTTTATTTGCCGACACCAGAATGCGCCTTGAGCTCGGCAACGGTTCAAAAGAAGATATCACAGCCAGAGTTATTGATTTAACCGCACCTATCGGCAAAGGCCAGCGCGGACTTATCGTTGCACCTCCTAAAGCCGGTAAAACCATGCTTTTGCAAAATATCGCTCATTCAATTGCGGTTAACAATCCAGAGTGCACTTTAATCGTCTTGTTAATTGACGAACGTCCTGAAGAAGTTACCGAAATGCAGCGAATGGTTAAAGGCGAAGTTGTTGCTTCAACCTTTGATGAACCTGCAACCCGTCACGTTCAGGTAGCTGAAATGGTAATAGAAAAAGCCAAGCGTCTTGTCGAGCATAAGCATGACGTGGTTATTTTAATGGACTCTATTACTCGTCTTGCCCGCGCTTATAACACCGTAGTTCCCGCATCGGGTAAAGTATTAACCGGCGGTGTTGATGCCAATGCTTTGCAGCGCCCCAAGCGCTTATTCGGCGCAGCACGTAACGTTGAGGAAGGCGGCAGCCTTACCATTATCGCTACTGCTTTGATCGATACCGGTTCTAAGATGGACGAAGTGATTTACGAAGAATTTAAAGGCACCGGCAATATGGAATTGCATTTGTCCCGTAAGATTGCCGAAAAACGTGTCTATCCGGCAATCGATGTAACTAGATCCGGTACCCGCCGTGAAGAACTTTTAACTACTCCTGATGAACTGCAGAAGATGTGGATTTTACGTAAGTTCGTTCATCCGATGGGTGAAATCGAGGCTATGGAATTTTTAATTGATAAATTATCCATGACCAAGACCAATGAGCAGTTCTTTGAAGCGATGAAACGCGCTTAAACGGAAGATCTCTTAAAAATCCTGACTAAAAAGCAAGTCGGGATTTTTTATGTGTAAAAATTACTTTTTGATATTTCAATATAATTGGCGTATTGTCGTTATATAAATTATCAGTAATAAAAAAGAGGCTTTTTATGGAAGAATATATTCAGCAGTTAAACATTTATTTAAAAGGCGGACAGGTTCTTTCCGTTAATTTCAGAGTCGAGAAAGCTGAAAAATTGAATAC
Organism: uncultured Succinatimonas sp.; assembly: GCF_905203285.1. Lineage (GTDB taxonomy): Bacteria > Pseudomonadota > Gammaproteobacteria > Enterobacterales > Succinivibrionaceae > Succinatimonas. The sequence continues at coordinate 5,579 of NZ_CAJKVK010000075.1, read as the reverse complement.
CCAGATCGATGCTTTTTTTAAAGCTTTAGGAGATAAAGACAGCAGCGGTAAAAATTTCCTGTTCCAAGGACAGCGCCCCGTGATCGTTCGTTTATCTGATGTTTCCGCAGCCGATGTCGTAAGTCTTGTAAGAAAAGAAAAAGCAGAAACAAAAGCGGATCCTTCTGCTTAATTATTTTTTAGATACAAAAAAGGCGCAGTTTAGTTTTTGCGCCTTTCTTTTTGTTTGTATCTGCTACTTCTCTGCTGCAGCGCGTTCTATCGCCTGTCTTAAAAACTCCGTCATTTGATGTCCGTTATGCTCTAAAAGCTTAGGGAACATTGAAATCGGAGTCATACCCGGGAAGGTGTTGATTTCATTAATGATGATTTCATTTTGATCTGATAAGAAGAAATCAATACGGGATAAATCACGCAGTTTTAATCCAAGATATGCTTTGCGGGCGTAATCACGAATCGCTTGCTTAATTTCGTCGCTTAAATTCTGCGGTTCAACGGTAGTAATAGATCCGCTGTCTTTACTGTACTTTTCATCAAAAGTATAGAAAAGATTATCGGGCATGATAATTTCACCTGGATTGGTGATGTAAATATTACCGTCTATTTCATAAGCGGCGCATTCAAGTTCACGATGCTTTATGGTTTTTTCAATGATTACGTCGTCAGAGAAAGTAAATGCTTCAACAACACTGTCCCAAAGATCTTCTTTTTTAGTGACGTGATAGCAGCCGATAGAAGATCCTTGACTTGCAGCTTTAACGTACACATCCTGCCAAGAATCAAAAGCTTTAAGCGCGCTAGCTTTAGAAAATTCGTCTTGGCGCGGAACAATAAGGAAAGGAGTGTTGGGAATATTAAGTGCTGATAAATAGAGTTTGGTCGTAATTTTATTAAAGCAGTTATGGCTTGCTTCGCTCTTGCATCCGATATAAGGGATATTGAAGATTTCAAGAAAAGATTGAATATCTCCAGTTTCTCCCGGTACGCCGTGAATGCAGGGTACGGCACAGTAGATATCTAAACAGTCACTGCCTGTGACAAAGCGTGAATCTTTGTCAAAATATCCGGTTGTCCCGTCTTTTAGGATAAATTTTTTATCATGAATCTCGGCTCTTACTACATTATATTCGCCGATTTCATTAATCTTTTTCTCAAGAAAATCTGCTGAAATTAAGGAAATTTGGTGTTCGGCACCGTCGCCGCCGCACAAAAGAAGAATATTTTTCATAATAAATCTAACTGGTTAAATGAAGTTAGGCAGATCTTAAGCTTTGATGAATCCAAGTGCAAATATTTTTTAGACTAAAGCTGTTTGATGGGCAAAAAAAAAGAGGATCGCAGATCCTCCTTTTTCTGAAATCAGTTTAGATATTGGCTTCGATAAAACGGCGCAGATCTTCTTCAGGAAGTGCCCCTATTTGTGAAGCCATTACTTCGCCGTCTTTATAAATAACCATTGTGGGGATGCTCATTACTTTGAGCTTGCTGGCCCATTCAACATTTTGGTCGATATCAACTTTACAGAATTTTACGTTTTCCATTTTTTCTGCTAAAGCTTCAATGATCGGTCCTACCATTTTGCACGGACCGCACCAGGGTGCCCAGAAGTCGACTAAAACCGGCTTGTCTGATTTAATCACCTCAGCTTCAAATTGATCGTCGGTAATGTGTAAGACTTTGTCGCTCATTTCTTTTTCCTATAGTGGATATAAAAACTAGGGCTTATTTTAGCACTGCAGTTTGACTGCGGAAGTCAAACTGCGAATTTTGAGCATTTTCCTGCGCTTACTTAATTAAAATTAAGCGCCGATTGCGGTTAAAGGGCGTTTGAAAACGAATTTTGCAAGGTATGAAAGGATAAGTCCGTACAAGGGCACGAATAATATGACGTTGCACAGAATTTTTACCGTACAGTCAAAGATCCCTATATCTACCCAATTTGCTGCCATGAAAGGATCGGGGCAGTGATAGAAAGCTACCGAGAAAAAGACGAAGGTATCAAGAATATTTCCGGCAACCGATGAGCAAGCCGGAGCCGGCCACCATTGCTTTAAGCGGCGTAATCTTGAGAAAACTAAAATATCAGCAATTTGTCCTATTACATAAGCGCTAAAAGACGCTGCGGAGATTCTGAAGACGAACATGCTGAATTCGGTAAGTGAATTAAGCCCCTGATATTGTCCTTGGGCAAAAAGCGTTCCGACAAAATACGAAGCGATTAATGCCGGAATCATTGCGGCGAAAATTACTTTGCGCGCAAGATGCGGTCCGTAAATTCTAACGGTTAAGTCCGTGGTGATAAATATAAAGGGATAAGTAAAAGTACCCCAAGTTGAAGTGATCCCGAAAAAGCTCATCGGGATTTGTACTGCATAATTGCTAAGCACAATAATGAAAATGTGCCAGGACAGCAGTTTACATAAAGTCGGTGAAATTTTTGGCATAAGCATACTTAAGAAACAGTTAAGCGCTCAAGCGCAGGAAAAAATGCAGGTAAATTATACATGAACTTTGTAAAATGAAGAAAATAATTTAAGGAATTTTTATGAACGCTAATTCTTGCCTGATTTTTATTGACGGATCTTCATTTTTATATCGCGCTTTTTATGCAGCAAAACGTGGGTTTACTACTAAAAGCGGCATTCCCACAGGAGCGGTGCTTATTATTACCAACATGCTTAAAAAGCTGTTGAAGCAATATGCCGGATACAAAATCGCAGTGGTTTTTGATGCCAAAGGAAAGAGTTTTCGTTCCGATTTATATCCTGAATATAAGAGCAATCGTCCCCCGATGCCGGAAGATCTGAAGATTCAGGTGGAATATGTGCACCGTATCGTTAAAGCTATGGGTTTCCCTTTAATTGTCGTCCCTAAGGTTGAAGCAGACGACGTTTTAGGTTCGTATGCCAAAAAGGCCCAAAGCTTAGGGCTTTCTTCTTTAATTTGTACCGGTGATAAGGACTTGGCTCAGCTTGTCAATGACAAGGTTACGCTAATCGATACGATGAACGATCATGTCTATGATGAAAAAGGCGTGATTGAAAAATATGGTGTTCCTCCTTGCCGTATCATTGATTTTTTAGCGTTAAAAGGCGACAGTTCGGATAATATTCCGGGGATGCCCGGAGTAGGTGACGTAACGGCTAAAACTTTAATTAATTCATTAGGCGGAATTGAAGATATTTTTAATAAGCGCAGTGAAATTGCATCGTTATCTTTTCGCGGAGCCAAAACTTTTGCCGCAAAACTTGAAGAGCGCATTGAAGATGTCCGTCTTTCTTATACTTTGGCCACTATCAAGACGGATGTTGATCTGCCGATTGCAATTGAAGATTTAGTCGTGCCTAAAAAAAACAAGGAAGAGCTTTTAAATATTTATAAAGAACTGGAATTTGCAAAACTTTATGCTGAAGAGTCTCAGGAAGTTTTAAATGTTGAAGAACATTCTCAAGCCCCTGAAACTCAGGCTGCGGCTGTTAAAACTCAAGCAGATATTGATTTATCCGGCGGTATTTTAAGTGACTATAAAAGCATAGGCTGTAAATTTGAACTTATTGATACCAAAGTTAAGCTTGATGCTTTAATTGAAAAAATAAAGCGCAAAGGACTGTTTGCGTTTGATACCGAAACAACTTCTTTACATCCTGAGGATTGTACCTTAGTCGGAATTTCTTTTTCCGTTGAAGAAAACGAAGGTTTTTATCTGCCGCTTGCTCATGCTTATTTAGGTACTCCTTTGCAGCTTGAAAAGGACGAGGTGTTTGCAAAACTTGCTCCGGTTTTTGCCGATCCTAAGATTAAGAAAATCGGACATAACGTAAAATTTGATTTATTGGTTTTATATTTTTCAGGTCTTTCAGAAGTAAACGGTGTTTATGCCGATACCATGCTTATGGCCCATCTTTTGGATTCGGTTCAATCTTGCGCGCTTGATAGCCTTGCTGAAAAATATTTATCTTATAAAACAATCAAATACTCAGATGTCGCCGGCAGCGGCAGCAAAGCTGTGACTTTTGATAATGTGCCGGTTGATATCGCTTGCGCTTATTCAGGAGAAGATTCTGAAGTTGCTTTGCGCTTGTTTAATGTTCTTTTGCCCAAAATTAAGGATGAAGGTAAAGCTTACAATATTTTGTTTGACTTGGAGATGCCGTGTCTTCATGTTTTGTTTGATATGGAGCGTATCGGAGCACTGGTAAGTGCTGATGAGCTTTATCGTCAGACAGAAGTACTTAAAGCTGAGCTTTTAGCCGTACAAAAAGATATCTATGCGGCCGCAGGGCAGGAATTTAATATTGCATCTCCTAAACAGCTTGGCAGCGTGTTATTTGAAGATCTTGCCATTCCTTACCCTAAAAAAGCCAAAGTAGATAAAAACGGTAATAAGCAGTATTCAACTGCTGAGGACGTGCTGACCGAGATAGCACCTATGTACGATATTGCAAATCTGGTGCTGCGCTTTAGATCGGTATCAAAACTTATCGGTACCTATACCGAAAAGCTGCCGCTGTTAATTTCAAAACGTACCGGGCGCATCCATACTTCATTTAATCAGGCCGGCACCACAACAGGAAGATTATCGTCATCCGATCCGAATTTGCAGAATATTCCGGCAAGAACTCATGAAGGAAAACTTATAAGAAAAGCCTTCATTGCGCCGCAGGGGTATACCTTAGTTTCGGCAGACTATTCACAAATCGAGTTGAGGCTTATTGCTCATATAGCTAAAGATCCTAATTTAATTAAAGCGTTTAGATTAGGTTATGACATTCATAAAGCTACGGCTGCAGAGGTCTTAGGCAAAGATATAAATGAGGTAACAAATGAGGAGAGATCGCGTGCCAAAGCCACTAATTTCGGTTTGATGTACGGCATGGGAGCTCACGGTTTGTCAGCTCAAACCGGTTTACCGTTTAAAGCGGCAAAAGCTTATATCGACTGCTATTTCACCCGTTATCCTAAAATCCGTGATTATATGAACAGCATCAAGAAGTTTGCTCATGAACACGGCTACGTAGAAACGATTTTAGGCAGGAGAATCGATTTCCCCAGGATAAATTCTACAAACCGTATCGCTGTAACGGGAGCCGAACGTGCTGCCATTAATGCGCCGATGCAGGGCAGTGCTGCAGATATTATTAAAATAGCCATGATTGCCATAGAAAAATGGATTGATTCTTTAGAGCCTGATACGGTGCGCATGATCTTACAGGTGCATGACGAACTTGTTTTTGAAGTAAAAAATGAGTTCTTAGATGAAGCAACTGCTAAGATTAAAGAACTTATGGAAAGTGCTGTAACCTTGGATGTCCCGTTGCTTGCCGGTATCGGTATCGGCGAAAATTGGGGGGATGCTCATTAGTCGGCAGATGTCGGCAACAAATTGCGGATTTTGCGTATAGAAAAATGTGCTTTAGGCAAAAATTTGATGTACGCAAAAATAAGTTTGAACGACAGAGATTTTGCGGCGGCAGTCAATATTCTTAACGAGGGACTGAGACTGTTGCGGCAAGAGGGTAGCGACCTGCGCTCTAGGGGGGGGGAATATCCCGATGTCTAAGCCTGTGGAGACTTCCGCT
>NZ_CAJKVK010000074.1 GCF_905203285.1 uncultured Succinatimonas sp. | reverse complement strand
TGCGCGTAAACATATTGATGGTGATATCTCTATAGATGAAGCAAGAGATCTAATTAAAAGTTACTATCAGTCAAAAAGTAGCAGGGATCTAAAATTTTCAGAAACGGAAGAGGCAGATAAAGCCTCTGCAAATATTGCCAAAATCCTTGGCGAAAATACTTTTTCATTTTCTCTTGTCGGTTTGTTATCCATTTACCAAAGTATATTTGACGGAATTTTTTAATTTTCCGAAAAAATACGCGATTACAACATCACCAAAAAAGAGTGGGGGTTGCGTGGCGACACTGTTTTGTACGTTTCTGCTCCTGATATTAAAGCATCTATTGAATACGATTTGGATAAAGAAAAAAAATTTAAGTTTTCAGGACTTTCTTTAAGGGATATTGCCAATCATATTGCGCGCTTTACAGCAGATCTTTGGCAAATTCATCCTTTCGGTGAAGGAAATACTCGAACCACAGCTGTGTTCATCATTAAGTACTTAAGATCTTTAGGATTTAAAGTCGAAAATAATTTGTTCGTTAAAAATTCTTGGTATTTTCGTAACGTTTTAGTTCGTGCCAACTATCAAAATTTACAGCTTCAAATTGAAAGAAATGTAGAGTTCTTGGAAAGATTTTTTCAAAATTTAATTGCGGGTACTGATTTTGAGTTAAAAAACAGATATCTGGTAATTAATGCGCCGAAAACTTTTTTGCAAGAAGAAACAAAAAAAAGCGATCAAGTACCGATCAAGTTGAGCCTAATACCTTAGTTTTGTTAAAGATGATTAATACGCAGCAGCTTTCAGTAAAGGAATTGATGTTACAAATCGGTTTAAAGCACCGGCCGACATTCTTTAAAAATTATCTAAATCCGGCAATTGAGTCGGGTTTTGTCAAAGTGTTGTATCCTGAAAAATTAAATAATCCGCGGCAAAAGTACTTATTGACCGTGAAGGGAGCTGCTTTACTTTCAAGTTTGAAGATGGATGAAAGTCTCTAGGAATTTAAATTTTTGTCTTCTAAGAAAGCAGAAACTTTTTCATAGAAAAGATCGGGCTCCGTAAGATAGGGGCTATGAGCTGAATGTTCAAAGATAAATGTTTGATGCAGCTTATTAATATTCATATTCTGAGCCAAAGCACAAGGAACAAAGCGATCTTTTCTGCCAAAAAGGTGCAGACAAGGGATTTTTATATGCTTAAAGTCTTCGCGAACATCCGCATAAGCCATCATTTCAATACCGGCAGTTAATACCTCAAAAGGAATTTCTTCAGATTGGCTTAAAAGTGAATGCAGGATGGTAAATTCATCCTTACCATGCAAAATTTCTTCGGTTTGCATACGGAAAAAGAGTTTTAATAAACGGTTGCAACGCCTTGGAGTAAGAAGATTTTTACACTTCATGATGAAGTTATAGGATACCCCTGGCCAGTTCGGATCTTTAGGAAAGCGCGGAGTTCCGCAGATAGTCACAAGTTTATCAATAGGGGAATCGTACAAATTTGCAACTTTAAATGTAAAGATAGATCCAATTGACCATGCAATTACATCACACTGTTTAGGCAATGCGTTAAAGAGAGCTAAAGATGTTTCTTCAAGAGAATTTGCGATATGTTTAAGATCTTTGCTCATTCCGTAACCCGGCAGGTCAATTAAGAAGATATCGCGATCGCGGAACATTTTGGCAACAGGCAACAGGAAGCTGCTGTCACAGCCCCAGCCATGAATTATGCATAAAGGTTTGCCTTGCGGCGATCCGTAACGTGTGACGGCTAAACTATCTTTGCTCATATAAAATCCTTTAAAAGATTGTAAGGTTTTTTAAAGGCAAGACAAAGACAAAAGTAGGAATTTTGGTGTTCTTGTGAAGAAAAACGTTGATAGATCACATATTTGTTAAGACGGCAATTAGAAGAAAAAGAGTTTTTCTAATGTAAACAAAAACCGGTGCAAAAGCACCGGTAAAGAAAGTATTTACAAGCTATTAAGCGTTATGGCGAGCTTCGCGCATAATACGTTTCATTTCGCGGACTGCTTCGCTAAGTCCTGTAAAAATAGCGCGAGCGATGATGCTGTGTCCGATATTGAGCTCTTCCATTTCAGGAATGGCGGCAATTGCGGCAACGTTGTTGTAATTAAGTCCGTGGCCTGAATTTACATGAATTCCTAAAGAGTGAGCATAGGCTGCCATCTCTTTTAAACGTTTAAGCTCATTATCGCGATTTGAGTCGGTTACGGCATTGGCATAAGCTCCGGTATGAAATTCAACGTAAGGAGCGCCCACTTTTACAGCGGCATCTATTTGTTCTTTAACCGGATCGATAAACAAAGAAACCTTGGTTCCGACTTTTTCAAGTTTGCGGATTGCTGCATCGATTTTATTTATTTCTCCGACAACGTCTAATCCGCCTTCGGTAGTAATTTCCTGACGGCGTTCGGGAACGAAGCAGGCAGCCTGCGGGGCAAGCGCGACGGCTATGCCTAAAATATCGTCAGTTACCGCCATTTCAAGATTTAATTTGGTTTGTACGGTTTCACGGATGATTCTGACATCGCGGTCGGTGATATGACGGCGATCTTCACGCAAGTGTGTAGTGATTCCGTCAGCCCCTGCCATTTCCGCGACGGCGGCTGCGGTTACGGGATCGGGATAAGTACCGCCGCGAGCGTTGCGGACGGTAGCGACATGATCAATATTTACGCCCAAATAAATTTCGTTCATAGCTTAATCCCTGTAAGTAAGAATTTTTGTTGCAATTATAAAACAAAGAGGAAGGAAGAAAGAAAATAGAGCATGAGTTTAATTCTCAATGCTCTATTCTAGGTAACACTAAATGTTTTTAAGGTTAACGTCCGTTGCTTTGGGCGGTTCTTTTAATGCCAGAATAATGATGATGGCTAAAACTAAAGCGGGGAAAATAGTAGCAATCAATCCGACTCTAAGACCGAAAAGATCTCCGACAAATCCGGTAATGACCGATTCAACATATCCCATACCGAAAGTAAAGCCAAGCATCATTGATGCGGCAAAAGCGGCATTGCGCGGCAGCAAGCGCTGTGCCCATACGATTGCTGCCGGTGTTGAGCCGTACATTCCGGCTCCGGCCAGGAAAAGAGCGACCATTGATATAAAGGAAATATCAAGACGCCACAAGAAGAAGCCAAGAGACGCAATAGTAAGGACATAAGTGGAAACAATTAAAGTTCTAAGCCCGTATTTATCCGATAGTCCTCCGGTTGCCAATCCCCCGAAAACGGTGCCGACTAAAAGGCACATTAAAGCAAGTCCGCTTTCAACGGTGGAGTATCCGTGAGCTGTAAGCAAAAGAGGCAGGAACACAACTAATGCGCAATAGCACCAGGATCTGAGGGCAATTGAAGTATTTAAAAATATAAATTGCTTGGATTTTATGATGCTTTTTAAGTTTATCTGCGGCTCGCTGCTGCTTTCGTTACGCGGCGGAGTTACGAATAATCTTTGCTTATAAATCATCAGGGTAACGATAAGCGCGAACAGAAACAGAAACGGCAGGTTTTTATCGGTAAATTGTTCTATGAATGCAGCAATGATAAGCGGAGCGATGGCAAAGCCTAGATTACCGCCTGCAATATAAATACTGGTGGCAAAAGTCTGATGGCGTTTTGGCGAAATATCATGCACGATTCCGGCGCTTATCGGATGGAAAGCCGAGCTGCAGATCCCGGAAAGCAGGATGATAAAGATAAGGACATAAATATTGGGACTCCAGCCTACGATGCTGGCAAAAAAAGCACCGGTTAAAATCGACAACGGCATTAAATAATTTACCGGTCTTTTATCAGCCCAAATGCCGATGGGCGGCTGCAGAAAATTGGTGGATACGGAAAACACCATGAATAATGCCGCGCTTTGGGAATAAGAGATCCCGTAACGGGCGGCAAGAATCGGCAGCATGATAGGCAGAACGTTACAGAAAAAGTCACTTGTAAAGTGAGAAAGACTCATGATCGAAACATTTGACCATGAGGCTGAAGGAAGGCTGATGGCTGTATCTGTTGCTTTCATAAAAATAGTTTAAATTTTACTGAGATACGGTTAAGATCATTTTTTCCAAATCTTCTTTAGTAAAACTATAAATTTTACCGCAGTGCTGACAGGTCATGGAAGTACCGTTCTCGGAAATAAGCTCTTCAAGTTCAGCACGCGGCAGACCTTTTAGGGCTCTTTCACAGCGTTCGCGTGAGCAGACGCATTTAAATTGAATTTCTTTAGGATCAAAAACTTTAACTTCTTCTTCAACAAAGAGGTTATGAAGATTTTGATATAAGGACAAAGAAGTGATTTCTTCATATGTCATGGTTGAGGCTAGAGTGCTTAAATGCTCAAGCGATAAATGGTTATCTTTTATTTCGGGGATGATCTGCAGCATGATGGCGCCTGCCTTATGCTCGGCGGCATTTGCATAAATAAAGAAAGTGGTATCAAGCTGCTCTGATTCTTTAAAATATCCTTCCAAAGCTTTGGCAAGACTTTCAGTATCAAGGCTTACAATGCCTTGCCATTTATTTCCGTCTTCAGGAAATACTGAAATAACCAGAACTGCGTTTTCTCCGCAGATATCTTTAAAGCTTAAATTGCTTTCATAGTCGTTGCCTTCAATTAAGGCTGCGCTGCCGTAAAAAGATAAATCCTTATCGATATTGATTAACGCATATTTAACGGCATGATTTCCTTTTCCGCCTAAAATCTGCACCATGATTTGGCCGTTGGCTTTAAGTGTGGAGCCAATCAGAATCGCTGAACAGGCAAGTTCAATTAAAAGCTGTTTTACTGAAAGAGGATAGTCATGATGCTCTAATAGCTTGAAGCAAGGAGTATCCATCTGCAGGATTTCACCGCGGACACCGTGTTTTTCAAAAAGGAAACGAATGATTTTATTTTGAGTATTTTGATTTAAAGCTTCAGTCATTTTTAATCCTCTAGTTTAAAAACCGTTTTGCTTAAGGTTGATAAGAGCGCGGCGTTCTTTTTTATTCGGCTTGGTATCAGGACGCGGATTTATAAGCGCCAATTCTTTATTCATGCGGGCGATTTCTTCGCGGCGCTTGATGCTTTCTTCCGTTTCTTTATAAAGAAGCTGTGCCTCCTTTGCAGGACCTCTGGTATCGGAAATGCCTAACACCACGACTTCTTTGCGGGTGTTGCCTTGCAAAAGTTTTATTATGGCACCAACTTCAACAGGTCGTGCCGGCTTGGCGCGAGAGCCGTTGTAATCGACTTTTCCGCCTTCAATCATTTGTCTTGCAATAGAGCGGGTTTTATAAAAACGCGCTGCCCACAGCCATTTATCAATACGAACGGATTTTTCTTTTTCTTCGCTCACTTAGTTTAATCTTCAACCTGAAAATGTGTTAATTTGACATGTGCAGTATAAGTGAAATCTAAAATAAGGGATAGCGTTATGAACCTTAGCGCGTTAAAAAAGAATCCTCCGCAGATTTTGGGAAGGCGTAAGCAAAAAGTTTCAAGGATTTTTACGGTAGAAGAGCTCGATTTGCAGTTTTCTAACGGAACAAAAGCTGTCTACGAGAAAATTTGCGGCGGTAACGGTGCCGTAATGTGCATTCCTTTTGACGGTACTGATTTTTTATTAAGCGCAGAGTACGCTTGCGGACTTGAGGGTTACTCTTTAGGTTTTGTTAAAGGAAAGATTGACGCGGGAGAAACACCTGAGGAGGCCGCAGTCAGGGAGCTTAAAGAAGAGATAGGCTTAGGAGCAAAACGCCTTACGAGATTACGTAAGGCTATGACCGTGGCTCCGGGTATGCTGGAACTTAAAATGCATGTGTTTTTGTGCCGCGATCTGTATCCGTGCAAATTAGAAGGTGATGAGCCTGAACCTATTGATATCATTAAAGTATCTGTAGATGAGGCTAAAAAATTACTTTTTGATGTCAATTCTCCTTTAGCCGAGGCACGATCTATAGGAGCATTGGCACTTTCTTTGCATGAAATTGGTGCAATCTAGTTATTTGTCCTGTTTCTTGACCTATAATTTTCTTTTGCATTTGTAGATAAGATGACGGCGTTTTTATGCCGTTTTTAAAATTAAGACGCAGCCTAAAAGCTTGCATTTTGCTACTTACCTTTAGGAGTACAGTATGCGCCATCTGTTAACCGGTTTTGAATTTTCTCAAGATGAGTATCTTGATATTATCAATACCGCAGCCTCAATGAAAAAAGATCCTAAAGCTTATAGCGACACCTTAAAGGGCAAAGCCGGAGCTTTATTGTTTGAAAAACCATCTTTACGTACCCGAACCACTTTTGAGCTTGCTTTGTTCCGCTTAGGCGGTCACGGCGTTTATCTTGATGAGCAGAGCGGAGAGCTCGGGGTGCGTGAGTCCATTGCAGATTATGCAAGAAATCTGTCGCGCTGGACTGACTGCTTAATCGGCCGTGTGTTTTTGCAAAGAACTTTAGAAGAGCTTGCTGCAACCGGATCCGTTCCCGTCATTAACGCCTTATCCGATTTGTATCATCCTGCCCAGGCTATGGCTGACTATATGACCGTAGGCGAGCATTTGGGAACTATTAAGGGTGCAAAACTTGCCTATTTAGGTGACGGCAATAACGTAACCAACTCTTTGCTTGTTGCCGGTGCTATTTTAGGCGTGAACGTTTCCTGCTTCTGCCCTTTAGGCAAAGGTCCTGACGTGCAGATCTTTAATAAGGCAGCTGAAATTGCCCGTAAGAACGGATCAAAACTTGAAGTTTTAAGCGATCCTTCTAAAATATCAGGATTTGATGTCATTTATACCGATACTTGGGTATCTATGGGCGATAATACTCCGCTTGACAGCGTGAGAAAGCTTTATATGCCGTTCCAGATTAATGATGAAATGGTGGAAAAATCAGGTGCGAAGATTGTTTTGCATTGTCTGCCGGCTCATCGCGGTTATGAAATCACCGACTCGGTTATGGACGGTCCTAAATCCGCAGTTTTTGATGAAGCGGAAAACCGTCTGCATATTCACATGGCTTTGCTGGCAAAACTTGTCGGCTAAGACTTTTTGAGGAAAGAAAAGATGTTAAAGCATGAGAAGAAACAGTATAAAAAGGTTGTCTTAGCTTATTCCGGCGGCCTTGATACTTCAACCATCGTTCCTTGGCTTAAAGAGAACTACGGCTGCGAGGTCGTATGCTTCGTCGCTGACGTAGGTCAGGAGCGTGATGATTTAGACGGTATTGAAGATAAAGCCAAAGCCTCCGGTGCAACAAAGTGCATCATTAAGGATTTACGCGAAGAGTTTGTTCGCGATTACGTTTATGAGACTTTCAAGACCGGTGCTATTTATGAAGGCGATTACATGTTAGGTACCGCCATCGCTCGTCCGGTTATTGCTAAAGCCATGGTCGCATGTGCTCTTGAAGAAGGTGCTGATGCTATTGCTCACGGTGCTACCGGCAAAGGCAACGATCAGGTTCGTTTTGAAAGTGCCGTTGCCGCTTTGGCTCCGCAGCTTGATGTCATCGCCCCGTGGCGTATTTGGGATATGCAGTCTCGCGAGGAATTGCTCGCTTATTTAAATGAACGCAACATCCCGTGCAAGACCACTTTAAAGAAGATTTACAGCCGTGACGCCAACGTCCTTCATATTTCTACCGAAGGCGGCGAGCTTGAAAATACCTGGAATCCTGCCTCCGAGAATGTTTGGGTTTGGACTACCGATCCTTTAAAGGCTCCTGATACTCCCGAGACTGTTGAAATCACCGTAGAAAAGGGTGTTGTTACCAAGGTTAACGGTAAAGACATGACTCCGTTTGAGTCTATCAGTTTCTTAAATGAGATTGGTGCCCGTCATGGTGTCGGTCGCGTTGATATTACTGAAAACCGTTTGGTCGGCATGAAGTCCCGCGGCTGCTACGAGACTCCGGGCGGAACCATTATTTACAAGGCTCTGCGCGCTATCGAGCAGCTTGTTTTAGATAAGAATACCCGCACATACCGCGAGCATTTGGCAATCGATTTTGCTCAGCTTGTTTATGACGGCCGCTGGTTTACCCGTTTGCGTGAAATCATGATGGCTGCCGCTGACGAGATTGCAAAAGACGTTAACGGTAAAGTCGTCGTTCGCCTTTATAAAGGCAATATTGACGTTATCCAGAAGGATTCTCCGAACAGCCTCTTTAACTTTGATTTCGTAACCTTCGGTGCAGACCAGGTTTACGATCAGAAAGACGCTGAGGGCTTTATCCGTTTGTACTCTTTGCCTTCACGCATCCGCGCTTTAAACGAGCAGCAGCGTAAGCAGTAATTAGGTGTCAATACGCTTAAAAGGCGTATTTTCCCTTCTCAAGACAGTGAAGGGTATGTCAAAATAGAGCCTGACTAAAAAGACAGTCGGGCTTTTTCGTTTTTTTATACAGGATTATTTGTTATGGCTTTGTGGGGCGGAAGATTTACTCAAGGACCTGATCAGAGATTTAAAGATTTTAACGATTCTTTAAAATTTGATTATCGCATGGCAATTGAAGATATCGACGGATCGGTAGGCTGGGCAAAAGCCTTATGTGAGGTCGGTGTTCTTACGGAAAAAGAATGTGCTGATTTACAGCAGGCGTTAAAAGATCTTAAAGAAGAAATAAGTAAAGATCTGCACGCAGTTGCCGTTGCCGGAGATGAGGATATTCATTCATATGTTGAAAGACGCCTTATTGAAAAGGTCGGTGATTTAGGTAAGAAGCTTCATACCGGAAGAAGTCGTAACGATCAGGTAGCTTTGGATTTAAAACTCTGGTGCCGCGGTGCGGTAGATGAGATTTTAAAAGCTATTAATCATTTACAATTAACTCTTTTGGCTTGTGCCGAGCGTCATGAGGGAGATATTTTCCCCGGCTATACTCATTTGCAGCGTGCACAGCCGGTTACCTTCAGTCACTTCCTGATGGCTTATGCTCAAATGTTCGAGCGTGACTATGCTCGTCTTGAGAATGCATATGAACTAATGTCGACCTGTCCGCTGGGATCGGCAGCCCTTGCCGGAACCGCCTATAAGGTTGACCGTGAAAAATTAGCTCATTCTTTAGGCTTTAAGGGAGCAACCCGCAATAGTCTTGATGCAGTTTCCGATCGCGATCATGTGCTGGAGCTTTTGTCTTGCGCTTCAATTTCCATGATCCATTTATCCCGTCTTGCTGAAGATTTGATTATTTACAACAGCGGAGAGGCAAACTTTGTCGAGTTATCCGATAAGGTAACATCAGGATCTTCGTTAATGCCGCAAAAGAAAAATCCTGACGCTTTAGAGCTCATTCGCGGAAAATGCGGACGCGTCGTCGGAGCTTTGTCAGGCATGTTGGTTACGGTTAAGGCTTTGCCTCTTGCTTATGATAAAGATCTGCAGGAGGACAAAGAGCGCTTGTTTGACGCTATTGATACCTGGCATGACTGCCTATATATGGCGGCATTGGTGCTTGAGGATCTTAAGCTTAACAAGAGCAATGCGATTAAGGCAGCCAAGGGCGGATATTCAAATGCAACCGAGCTTGCCGATTATCTGGTAAGCAAAGGTGTACCGTTCCGTGAAGCTCACTCCATTGTCGGACGCACCGTTTTGTACGCAATTGAAAAGGGTAAAGCTCTTGAAGATTTGTCGGTTGATGAATTTGAGCAATTTGCCAAAGTCATCGGCGGTGATGTGTATGAAGCATTGGAGCTTAGCAATATCATTAAAAAGCGTGATGTTATAGGCGGTGTCGCTTTTAATCAAACTGCTGCTGAAATTAAAGCGTTAACTGCAAAAGTTGAGGCTCGTTTGTAATTTTGTTTAAAT
>NZ_CAJKVK010000073.1 GCF_905203285.1 uncultured Succinatimonas sp. | reverse complement strand
CCGCACAAAACATCTTAAGAAGGGCAGGACTTGCCCGGATAGCCTGTCAAGCGAACCTCATAAGAGGTCGGCAGCAGGAACCCGCCGAAGCTTACAACAGTAGCTCTATTGTTGTTTAGCAGTAGGAATCATCGGCCTTTAGGCCGGTGAGGATGTCAAGCTGCTTAGTAAAAAGTTATTAACTTTTTAGGCAGGTAAATTCCTTGATTGGAAAATAGTTTTTTCATTTTCTGTTGCTGTTTTAGGGTATTGTCTGAAAAGGATCTTATGCATCCTTTTCAGATCTTATCTTTAAGCTCCTTGGCCCCAAACGTCTGACCAGTCTCCTGATAAAGCTCCTTTGGCATAGTCAACTACGCGATTTTCAAAGAAGTTCGTGTGGGTGACTCCGAGCATGGCATCTACCCAAGGCAGAGGGTTTTTATTTTCGTTGAAAATTGACTTCATCCCCATTGCGGATAATCTTCTATCGGCAATAAAACGGATATATTTTTTTACATCTTCTTTTGCAAGTTTTTGCATTTGATTTACGCCGAATGCCAGATCGATAAAGCGGTCTTCAAGCTCTACCATTTTTTCCGCTATAGAGTAAATGGTGGATTTTAAATCATCATTCCACAGCTGCGGATTTTGCTCTATATACTCGCGAAAAAGCTTGATCATGGACTCAGTATGCAGGGTCTCATCATTGATGGACCATGCAATAATCTGTCCCATACCACGCATGGTACCGTTACGCGTAAAATTTAATAGCATGACAAAGCTTGAAAAAAGCTGCATTCCTTCGGTAAAGGCGGAAAATGCCGCCATTTTAGCCGCAATGCTTTCTTTTTGATTAAGCCTTAATCCGTGAAAAAACTCATGTTTGGCAGCCATTGCTTCATATTGCAAAAACTCATTGTATATAGCATCCGGCATGCCGATAGTTTCAATTAAATGAGAGTATGCGGCGATATGTACAGCCTCTCTTGCGGCAAAGCTTGAGAGCATCATTCTTATTTCAGGCTGCGGAAATGCCGGAAGATAGGTATGAACATAGGCGGAGCTGACATCGATGTCGCCTTGGGTGAAAAAGCGAAAAACCTTAGTCAGAAAGTCGCGTTCATTGTCATTAAGCCGCATTTTCCAATCTTTAACGTCTTCTACCATCGGAACTTCGGTCCACAGCCAATGCATTTGCTCGCTTTGCATGAATGCTTCGTAAGCCCACGGATAAACGAAGGGTTTGTAATAGTCGCGGCTTTGGGTTAAAAGATTACATTTTTCTGTCATATTATTAACCTTCACAAGCAAGGCAGGTGTTCTCGTTAAGCAAAGACTGCATATGAATATCGTCTTCGATTTTCTGTCTTTTGATGCTAAGTCCGATACGATCGGCTTTGCGCAGTTTGTCGCTGCGGCAATAGTAAAGAGATTTAAGTCCGTTTTTCCATGCAAGATAGTGGCAGGCATGCAAGTACTTTATTGGAACATCGGCAGGGAAGAACAAGTTGACGGATTGCCCCTGATCGATAAATTGCTGTCTGTCGGCGGCAAGATCGATGATAAAGCGTTGATCTATTTCCTGTGCGGTTTTGAATACGTCGCGGATTTGCTGCGGCAGGATATCAAGATGCTGTACACTGCCGTCATGCGCAATGATATCCGTCCAAATTTCTTCGGTATCAAGATTAAGCTCTTTAAGCGCTTGCTGTAGGTGGCGATTTTTCGTGATATAGGCACCCGAAAGCGTATCTTGACGGTAAACATTAGCTCGACGCGGTTCAATTGACGGTGAGGTATTGCCGACAATTAAGCTTGAAGAGGCATTCGGTGCTATCGCCATCCAATGCGAGAAACGACGCATTACTCCGGCATCGGACGCATCTGGACAAGGTCCTCTTAATGCGCACAGCCGTTTATCAGCAAGCTCACAACATTGTCTTATATGTGAAAAAATTTGTTTGTTGATGCTTTTGGCGATAACGCTTTCAAAGGGGATCCCCTTCTTTTGTAAATAAGAGTGAAATCCCAATGCGCCGAGGCCTACCGATCTTTCTTTGAATGCTGACAATTTGGCTCTTTTAATAGAATTGGGCGCATGTTCAATAAAGTATTGCAGTACATTATCCAAAAACTCCATGACATCGTCTATAAATTGAGAATCATGGCGCCACTCGTCAAAATACTCAAGGTTTAAAGAGCTGAGACAGCAAACGGCGGTGCGCTGCGCATTTGTCGGTAAAAATATTTCCGTACATAAATTAGAGCCGTTGATATGCAGATTTTTTGCTTTAAGCCAATGCGGAAGAGCTTTTTCTGCAGTGTCGGTAAATATTAAATAGGGTTCGCCGGTTTGCATGCGCAATTCTAAAATTCTTTGCCACAGATCGCGTGCACTTACGGTTTCAATAATTTTTTTGCTGTGCGGGTCGATAAGCTGCCAAGAGTCATCCGCATTGTCATCCTGCATGCATTTTGTAATTTTTTGCATGAAAGCGTCGGAAATATTGATTCCGTGGTGCAGGTTTAACGTGCGCATGTTTTGATCGCCCGTCGGTTTACGCATTTCGATAAAAGGAATGATGTCAGGATGAGAAATGTCTAAAAAAGCGGCATAAGATCCTCGCCGCGTCGTTCCCTGACGGTATGCAAGACATGCCGCGTCGTAAATTTTAAGATGGGGCATGACGCCGACGCTTTTTTCGTCAGCGCTGCGGATCCCCAAATGAATGCCGATGCCGCCGCCTAACATCGAAAGTCGGTTTACTTCAGATAACGTATCGATTAGGCCGTCAGAACTGTCTTCCATATATGAAAGAAAGCAGCTTACCGGCAATCCTTGGGAAGTTCGTCCAAAGGAGAGTATCGGAGTGGAAAAACTCAGCCAGTGACGGGACGCGTAATTATAAATCCTTTGGGCATGCTCTTTATCGGTACCGAAAGTTTCGGCTACAAAAGCAAAACGCTCTTGAGGAGAATTTTCTTCCGGGCGCATATAACTTTCTTTAAGGCGTGTAATTCCCAGTTCATCAAATAAATTATCTTTAGTCAAATCTATTTTTAATGACATTTTATTTTCCTAAATCCGCATAGAGCGCTAAAGGATACAACAGTATGTGATTATTTGACTAGGAAGGTTATGATTAAAAACAAGCAATTAATAATTTTTATCTAAAGAGAGCAGTGGCAAAAACCACGTTCTTCAGTCGGAGAGCCCCACGGAAATAAAACCGGTTGTTAAGTCGGAGTTTTTTGCTGCTCAATATATTGCCGGATAATGGATATGGGAGTCCCGCTGCATGAGAAAGCGAAAAAAAAACGGCGACCGTAAAGCATTTCCTCATGCAAATGGACTAATGAAAAAGTTGATGTAGGCGTATTGGAACATTTGTCCTTAAAGAGTAAATTATTTTCCTGCATGCATGTTCATTTGTTTTTGTTTGCAAAAAACGGCTTTACTCAAGGCTGCGAAGAAAGAGCAAAACAAATGGGAAATGTGTCTTTAGTGATATTTTCAGAATTGGCTGATGCGTTTAAATAGATTTTTCTCTTCCTCTGTAAAATGACGTGGAAGAGAAAAATAGTTTTACTTTTTATTTGAAGTTTCTTTTTCGACGTTTTGTTCTGAATCGGGATTTGGAGCTAAGCGCTTTTTAAAGCAAACCGTAAAGGTTGAACCGATCCCTTCTTTGCTTTCAAGCTTGATTTTACCTTTATGGAACAAAACTACGCGCTTGACGATGGAAAGACCGAGCCCCGTTCCGCCCATACGGCGGGAATGGCTCTTGTCGACACGATAAAAACGCTCAAAAATGCGCGCCTGATGTTCAATCGGAATACCGATGCCGTTATCGTTGACTTTCAAGATGATTTTTTTATCCGTCTCTTCCGTGATTACTTTGACAAAGCCGCCGTCTTTGCCGTATTTGACCGCGTTGTCGCACAAGTTGTAGATAAGCTCGTATAAATAACGGTAGACACCGAAATAAGTGACGTCATCTCCTTCTTGAATAAGCTTGATATGATGCTCTTCGGCTTTGTGCGCAATGCTTTCGAATACTTCTTTGGTGATTTGCTTGAAGCTCACGGTCTCGTGCATGCTTTCATGCAGTTCATCAAGCCGTGACAGCAGAATAATATCTTCAATCAATCTGACAAGGCGGGTGCCTTGAGAGCGGATGCGCCCGGCGAAAGCTTCAAGATCGCCGTTTTTGACCAAACCGTTTTCAATAAGCTCGGCACAGCCGATAATCGACTGCAGTGGAGTTTTTAGCTCATGAGAAACGTTGGCCGTAAATTCCTGGCGCTGTCTTTCGGCGCGGCGTTTTTCCGTTACGTCAATAACGATTAGGGCAAAACCTGCAATCCGGTTGTTGACGATAATCTGATTGTAACGAATTTGATAATCGCGGCCGTCCTTTTGGATTTCAACGATTTTTTGCTTGGTTTTGCGGTCCAGCAGTAAAAATTCCTGAGTGTAGGTATTGGATCTGTCAATACTTAAAATACTTTTACCGATGCAGTCTTCTGAAACATTGAAAATTTTTCGGGCGGTTTTATTGACGGTAAGTATGATGCCCTGGCGATTTAAGAGCAGCAGACCTTCGGTCATGCTCTTGGTAATAACGAGAAATTCTTCGTTTTTACTTACAAGCTCTTCAAGTTGTGATTCAATCTGCAGCTGCTGTTTCTCTATCTTTCTTAAAAACGGTTGTACTTCGCTGTAGGCGTCATTGCACAAAGGATGATTTAAATCGATTTCATCAAGAGGTTTGACAATGGAATTGGCAAGCCAAGAAGCGAAGAAATAAGCAATCATGCCCAAAAAGACAATGATGAAGGCAAAGTATAGCGCCATATGGGCTGTAACCGTAAGTAGGCTTACGGTGGTGACGGAAGTGCGCAGAACAGCGTTGTTATTGAGTTTTACCGCATAATAATAAGTTTGCATTTCCATAGTATGGGAATAACGCATACTTTCGCCGACACCTGATAATCGTGCTTCTTTTATTTCTTCACGATCATAGTGGTTTTCCATTGTGTCACTGTCATTTTCGTTGTCAAAAAGCACGGTACCGTCTTCGGCGATATAAGTTAAGCGGTATTGGTTGTTTAAAATGTTATGCGAAAGGAAGCTAGGCCCCAAATGGTTTACTTCTGCCGCAGCATTGCTTGTAAATTGCTGCAGGCGGGATTTTTCAGTATTTACATAAGAGTTGTGCATGATCACGAGCACAATGGTCAGTGTCGCGATCAAGACAAGCAAAAAAGAACTCAAGACCGTCCAGAAAATTTTACGCTTCATGCTGATATTGGCGGTCTTTTCAATTACTTTAATCAAAATTCTGCCTTATAACCGATGCCGCGGACTGTTTTTATTATATAGTCCATGGACATGAGTTTTTGTCTTAAGGTTCTTATGTGTACGTCAACGGTACGGCTTTCGCCGTCGTAGTCGGTTCCCCAGACGATGTCTAAAAGCTGTTCGCGTGAATATACACGGCCTTCATGCTTGACTAGAAGGAGTAAAAGCTCAAATTCTTTATAAGTAAGATCCACTTCTATGTCATTAACGGAGATGGTGCGGCTTTCTTCATTAATCTTTAATTTATCTACGGTGATAATTGAAGACGTGTCTTTATGGCAGCGGCGCAGTACGGCTTTTACTCTTGCCGCCATTTCAATCATGGAAAAAGGTTTGGCAAGATAATCGTCAGCTCCGATATCAAGTGCTTGTACTTTTTCAAATTCAGCACCGCGGGCGGTTGCCATGATAACCGGCAGATCTCTTGTTTTGTGATTGGATTTAAGGCGTTTTAAAATTTCGATACCGTCAAGATCGGGAAGCATAACGTCAAGAATAACGAGATCGGGAACGTTATTTTCAAGGGCGGTAAAAAAAGCTTTTCCGTCTTCAAAACCTTCGGCTTCAAGACCTAAAGATTTTAAAGTGTAGATTTCTATTTCTCTTATGTTGGTATCATCTTCTACACAGTAAATCATAATGACCTCATAAATGCCCTTAGCCTTACACGGCTAAGGGCGTTGTCTTTAGATAATTTCGCCGGAGGAATGATGTCCGGTTATTGCGAAAATTATCCAGTTGGCGACATTACAGGAATGATCGGCGATTCGTTCCAGATATTTGGCAATTAAAAGCATATCAAGAGGAATTCTGGCTTCATGATCGTTTTTCTCGATTAAGGAGATAAGACGTGAACGCATCTTGATAAAGTGTTCGTCTACGATATCATCCTGAGCCAAAACACCTTTGGCGGTTTCAATATCTAATTTTACGAAAGAGTCGATGGCTTCTTTGAACATTTTTTGCGTCCGTTTTGCCATTTCGGACAATTCTTTGAAGTTCTCGTTATCTTCATATTTAAGACGCAGGGCAATTTCGGCGATATCGCTTGCCTGATCGCCTATGCGCTCTAAATCAGTAATGATCTTAAAACTTGAAGATATTAAGCGCAAATCTGAAGCTACCGGCTGCTGATGAAGAATAAGCGACAGACATAAAGCTTCGATTTCGCTTTCTTTGGCGTCGATTTTATCGTCCGACTCCGCAATGACTGAAGCCTTGGCATTATCATTTTGTTCAAAAGCGTCAAGAGCGTCTTTTAACATGTTTTCACATAAAGATCCCATTAAAATAAGCTCTTTTTTAAGCTCTTCAAGCTGCTTTGTATAATTGTTTCTCATTATCCGAATCTCCCGCTGATGTAATCTTCGGTTCTTTTATCTTTTGGAGTGTTGAAAATCTGATCGGTTTTACCGTACTCGATTAGGTCGCCAAGTAAGAAGAAGGCGGTGGTATCGGAGATACGAACTGCCTGCTGCATGTTATGCGTAACGATAATGATGCTGTATTTTTGCTTAAGTTCAAGGACCAAATCTTCAATTTTTGAAGTGGAAATCGGATCAAGAGCTGATGTCGGCTCGTCCATCAAAAGAACGTCGGGTTTTACGGCAAGGGCTCTTGCGATGCACAGTCTTTGCTGCTGTCCGCCCGATAAGCCTAAGGCTGAAGACTTAAGGCGATCTTTCACTTCGTCAAAAATCGCGGCGTCGATTAAGGATTTTTCGACAATTTCGTCAAGCTGTGCTTTGTTTTTGATGCCGTGAGTACGAGGACCGTAGGCGATATTGTCATAAATGCTCATCGGGAACGGATTGGGTTTCTGGAAAACCATACCTACCTGACGGCGCAAAGAGGTGACGTCGAGGTTCTTGTCTAAAATTTCCTCATTGCGGTATAGAATTGAACCGGTGGTTCTTACTGACGGAATGAGGTCGTTCATTCGATTTAAAGTTTTAATGAAGGTCGATTTACCGCAGCCTGACGGTCCGATGAGAGCGGTGATGGCGTTTTCATCGATATCCATATTGATATCAATCAGCGCGCGGTGATCGCCGTAATAAAGATTGAAATCTTTAACTTGAAATACTTTAGCCATGAGTATTAACCTTTACTTTTTTGAAATCTTTTGCCCACGTAGGAGGCTGACATATTGGTAATAAATGAGAGCACGAGGAGGATTGCCGCAATAACGAAGGCTACTTCAAATTCGCCTTGCTCTTTAGCGTAAACATATAGAGCAACGGTCAAGGTGGCACCCGAATGGGTTAAAGCGTCAAAGAAGCCGTTTAACGCATGCGCAAAGCCGGCGGTAAAGAGCAACGCTGCAGATTCGCCTATCATACGGCCCGTTGCCAAAATACAACCTGTAACGATACCGTCGATGCAGCAGGGCAGAACCACGGTTCTAATCATATGCCATTTGCCTGCGCCGAGTCCGAAAGCGCCTTCACGGTATCCCTGCGGAACGGTTTTAAGACTTTCCTGAACAGTACGGATGATGGTCGGCAAGTTCATGATCACCAAAGTTAAAGCACCTGACAGCAATGAGGTTTTTAGTGAAAAGAACTGGCAGAAAATGAGCATACCGGTAAGACCGTAAATAATGGAAGGAATACCTGCAAGTGACTCAATTGCGTATTCAATCATACCTACAAGCTTTTTAGATTTAGCATACTCGGTAAGATAAATGGCCGCACCGATGCCCAAAGGCAGAACGAATACCAAGGTGGTGATAATGATATAAATGGTATTTAAAATATCCGGCAGCACGCCGATGCTGTCATCAAGATAGCTCGGTTTGGTAGTCAAGATTTTGACGGAAAAGTGCGGAATTGACTCTACTGCTATGTAAATGATGAGGAAGAAGGTCAATGCCACGGTAATGCCGGTGCATAGCAGCATCATAAAATTCATGGTGCCGCAGTAGGCTTTACGTCTTAAAGGAAGATTGTTTTGCATTAATTTTTACCTCTATGTTTTAAGACGAGGTTCAAGGTTGCATTAATAAGCATAATGAAAACGAACAGAACTAATGCAATTGAGAACAATGCGTCGCGCTGCAAGCCTGAGGAGTAGGACATTTCACTTGCTACGGCGGTGGTCAGGAAGCGTACGCTTTCAAATAGAGACGGCATGTTGGGAGCGTTGCCGGCAACCATCATAACGGCCATTGCTTCACCGATGGCACGGCCTACACCCAATACCACGGCAGCTGCGATACCGCTTTTTGCCGCAGGAACCATTACTTTGTAATAGGTTTCAATTTCGGTTGCGCCTAAGGCAAGAGATCCTAACTCGTATTCCTCAGGAACAGCTTGAATTGCGGTAATCGATACTTTAATGATGGAAGGCAAAATCATGATTGCCAAAACAAGAATTGAAGCAAGCAAGCTTGAACCGTCAGGCAAATCGAAGATAACCTGAATTCCTGGAACCAGAACCAACATACCGATAAAACCGTAGACTACGGAAGGAATTCCGGCCAACAAATCGATTAACGGGGAAACGAATTTATAAACGTGACGCGGTGCAAATTTTGCCAGATATACGGCAGTAAAGAAGCCCAGTGGTAAACCGATAATGATTGCGCCTGCAGTACCGTAAATGGAAGTTAAGATAAACGGCAAAATACCGAATTGCGGGTTAGCTGCGGTAGATGCCCATTTTGTTCCGAAAAGGAAATCGATAAGACCGATTTCTTTGATAGCTGGAAGACCTGCTATAACCAAGTAGATGCAGATGACCAGCACGAAGCCGACGTTTAGAATGCCGAGAAACAAAAACACCATATGGGCGATTTGTTCGACATTAATGCCGGTACCTTGTTTTTTTAGCATATTTTTGTTCCGAAAAAAGCAGGTCATCGGGGTTTACGACCTGCTTGGGGCACATTTGATAATTTAGGTTTTAAGTGTTTTTACTTAAGATTATTTCTTGGCTACAGGAACAACGCCGGCCTTGATAAGGATGGGCTTGGCTTCATCGGAGAAAGCAAAATCGATGAATTTCTGTGCACCTTCAGAAAGCTTGGCGCCTTTCTTGGTAACTAAAACAAACGGTCTTTGAATCTTGTAGGAGCCGTCGGCGATGGTAGGCTCGGTAGCGGCAACGCCTTCAACAGTAACGCCCTTAACCTTGTCGTTCATGGAAGCTAAGGAAATGTAGCCGATAGCGTTTTCGTTCTTTGATACTACGGTCATAACGTCACCGGTGGAGGTGAGTTCCTGACGATATTTGCAGGCATCTTTAGTATTGGTGATGGTTTCAAAACCGTCACGGGTGCCTGAACCTGCTTCACGGCCGATAAGAACGATCGGGTTGTCAGCGCCGCCGACATCTTTCCATGAAGTTACTTCACCCTTGAAAATTTTTGCAATCTGATCGATTGAGAGGTCGTTAACTTTGTTAGCTGGGTTAACGACAACGACGATACCGTCTAAAGCTAAAGTGGCGCCGTCCAAAGTTTTGGCTTCGTCAGCTTTTAAAGCACGGCTTGACAAACCGATATCGCAGCGTCCTTCCTCAGCAGCGGTGATGCCTGAACCTGAACCGGTAGGATTGTAGGTGAAGGTTACATCATCATACTTGTTGGAAAAAGCTTCGCCTAAAGAGCCGATAACTTTCTCCATTGAAGTTGAACCGTCGGTTGAAACGGTCATTTCGGCAAAAGAGGGGGTAGCGACAGCTGCAGTTAAGCACATAGCGGCTAAAACTGAAACGATTTGTTTTTTCATAAAGTCATACCCCACAATGGAAAACAGAAACGGTTATTACGGTTTCATTATATCATGCTGCTGTCTGTTCAGACAGCGGGCATAGCGCACAAAAATAAAGGAATTATGCTATATCAATCCAAGGCAGGAACAGGAGGGTTTGTAAAGCTATGGATTATAAGGTTTTAACACAGGATGATTTGC
>NZ_CAJKVK010000072.1 GCF_905203285.1 uncultured Succinatimonas sp. | reverse complement strand
TTTTTTTGTACTTTATTTATTTTTATAAATTCTATACATGTCACATAAATTATATATTTATTATTAAAATGTCGATTTTTTAGTCCCCGATCACGAAAAGACCGCACCAAAATTAATATATTAAATTCATGTTAACGTTGTCATTGCCCTATTTTATTAGGCAGCGTTGCATGTAAAAAAACTTAAGGAGTTGTCTATGAAATTAACCAAAACCATTTTAGCTGTAGCTACCACTGCTGCCATTGCTTCTTTTTCCTTTGGCGCAAATGCAGCCGACAAGCTGAAAATCGGTATGTCTTTCCAGGAAATGAATAACCCTTACTTCGTCACCATGAAGGAAGCTTTGGAAGAAGCTTGCGCATCAGTTGGTGCTGAAGTCGTTATTACCGACGCTCGTCACGACATTTCAAAACAGATTAGTGACGTTGAAGATATGCTCCAGAAAGATATTGACATTCTGCTGCTTAACCCGACCGACTCTGTAGGCATCCAGTCAGCAGTTATTGACGCCAACAAGGCCGGCGTAGTCACTGTTGCAATTGACGCTCAAGCAGAAGGCCCTATCGATTCATTCGTCGGTTCAAAGAACTATGATGCAGGTTTGAAAGCTTGCAAGTTCTTAGCTGACTCCATCGGCGGCGAAGGCGATGTTGCAATTCTTGACGGTATCCCTGTAGTTCCTATTTTGGAACGTGTCCGCGGCTGTAAAGATGCTCTAAAGGATTATCCTAAGATCAAGATTGTAACCGTCCAGAACGGACAGCAAGACCGCGCTATCGCTATGAACGTTACTGAGAACATTCTCCAGTCTGCTCCTAACCTCAAGGGTATGTTCTCCGTAAACGATGAAGGTTCACTTGGCGCCCTGTCAGCAATTCAGTCCTCAGGCCGCGATATCAAACTTACCTCCGTTGACGGTAACCCGCAGGCTGTTGAAGAAATCGCAAAAGGCAACTCCCCATTCATCGGTACTTCAGCACAGTATCCTCGTGACCAGGTCCGCGTAGGTATCGGTATCGCCCTCGCTAAATACTGGGGCGCCAATGTTCCTAAAGAAATCCCTATTGATGTTACTTTGATCACCAAAGAAAATGCTAAGGGCTTCTCCTGGTAATTCTTTGTTTTCATAAGTAAATAATTAATTCTTGCCATCCTTATTACTAGTTAATAAGGATGGTTTTATAGGGGTTACTATGGAAAGACTATTAGAATTACAAGGAATTAGTAAATCTTTCCCAGGTGTAAAAGCACTTGATAACATTTCTTTGACCTTGGACAAAGGTGAAATTCACGCGCTTCTGGGAGAAAACGGAGCGGGCAAATCGACCTTAATGAAGATTTTGTGCGGTATTTACAGTAATGATGAAGGCAAAATTTTCGTTGAAGGTAAAGAAGTCAAGTTCGGCAATTATAAAGATGCCATTGACGCAGGCATCGGCATTATTTTCCAAGAATTATCCTTAATTCCTTACTTAAACGCAGTAGAAAACATTTTCTTAAATCGCGAAATCAAAAATGCATTCGGATTAATTGATTTTGCAAAAATGCGCGTCGAAACATTAAAGATCCTTGACCGACTCGACGTTCATATTAATGTTGACGTTCCTGTAGAACAACTTAGTGTCGCAGAGCAGCAATTCGTTGAAATCGTAAAGGCTTTGTCACTTAACGCCAAAATCTTAGTACTTGACGAGCCTACTTCAACTCTTACGCCAAAAGAAGCCGATCACTTGTTCGACATCATGCGCGAACTTAAGCAAAAAGGCGTTGGAATGTTCTTCATTTCGCACCACCTTGATGAGATTTTCGAAATTTGCGACACCATTTCCGTTTTGCGCGACGGAACCTATGTCGGCACGAAACCGGTTAAAGATTCCAATGTCGACGAATTGGTCGAAATGATGGTCGGACGCAAAGTTGAAAACAATTATCCTCCTAAACCAGAAGTTCCTCCTCACGAAAAAGTTATTCTTGAAGTTAACAACCTTATTCGTGAAAAGCACGGTAAACCGAGTTCATTCAAACTTTACAAAGGCGAAATTTTAGGTTTCTTCGGCTTGGTCGGAGCCGGTCGTACTGAGACTGCCCGCGCTTTAATCGGAGCCGATCCGGTTTACTCTAAAGAAGTAATTCTTGACGGCAAAAAAGAGACTCTAGGCTCTCCTGACGTGGCCTTGCAAAAAGGAATAGGTTTGCTGCCTGAAGATCGTAAAGCCGAAGGTCTGATTTTACCTTTTTCCATCACTGAGAATATTGCCATGAACAACTACTCCAAGTGGATAGTCGGCAAAATATTCATCGATGATAAAAAAGAAGTGGAAACCGCAAAAGATTTGATTAAAAAGGTCAGAGTTAAAACCCCTAGCCATGAGACCGCAGTTCAAAATCTTAGCGGCGGAAACCAGCAGAAAGTAGTCATCGGCAGATGGTTAAACAATGACTGCAAAGTGCTCATTTTCGATGAGCCGACTCGCGGCATTGACGTTGGCGCTAAAGCTGAAATTTACGAGCTGATGCGCAAGCTTACCGAACAAGGCATTTCGATCATCATGATCTCATCCGAGCTGCCGGAAATTATCGGTGTATGTGACCGAGTTGAAGTTTTCAGGGAAGGCGCAATCGTCGCCGATTTAACCGGTGAAGACATTAACTCCAATACCATCATGTTATACGCTACAGGAAACAAATAAGAATGAACACTCAAGTTTCTCAAGACTCTAAAGCCATGAGCACCTTTAAAGCTCTTAGCAAACAACCGATTTTCTATCCGTTAATCGGATTCCTGCTCGTTTTCATTATTATGACCGTTGTAAGCGACAGCTTCCTTACCTACAACAACCTGTCAAATATCGGTCGTCAGGTGTCAATTAACGCCATTATCGCAGTCGGTATGACCTTCGCTATTTTAACGGGCGGTATCGACCTTGCCGTAGGTTCAGTAATGGCTTTATCCGGCACTATTATGGCAGGTCTTATGGCCGGCGGCATGCCAATGAGCGTTGCTATCGTTGCCGGTATTGCTTTAGGCTGCGTATTAGGCGGCTTAAACGGTATGATGGTTGCATACGCTAAGATGCCTCCTTTCATCGTTACTTTGGCAATGATGACTATTGCCCGCGGTCTAGCCCTCATCTATACCGGCGGTTACCCGATTGCCGGCATTGATCAGGCATTTGCTTTCTTCGGCCGCGGCAGTGTTCTCGGCATTGAAACTCCGATCATTATCACCGTAATCGTTTATGCCATCGCTTATATCGTATTGAATCATACTCCGTTCGGCCGTCACGTATACGCAACCGGCGGTAACTATGAAGCATCACGCTTAAGCGGTATTAAAGTATCACGTATTCTCTTCCTCGTTTACACCATTTCAGGCTTAACCTCCGCATTAGCCGGCTTAATCATCACTTCCCGTTTGATGTCCGGTCAGCCTAACGCAGGTGTTGCTTTCGAATTGGACGCCATCGCTGCAGTAGTATTAGGCGGCGCAGCAATGAACGGCGGTAAAGGAACAATTCTCGGTACCTTGATGGGTGCCTTGCTCCTTGGCGTATTGAACAACGGTTTGAACTTAATCGGTATCAACCCGTATGTACAAAACGTTATCAAAGGTATCATCATTCTCTTCGCAATTTACGTCGGTACTGAAAAGAAGAAAGCCCGCAGCTAATCAGATCTTTCTTTCCATTCCGGAGAACGCAAGTTCTCCGGTTTTTCAGTTACGATTTCGGAGTATAAATCCATGAGTTATTTCCTTGGTGTTGACTTAGGCGGCACTGTTATCAAAGCCGGAATTTATAATCTTGCCGGTGAAGAAGTCGCAGTATGCGAACACACCGCCAACCTTTTAAGCGAAGCTGAAGGCTTTGCTGAAAGAAACATGGATGAGATGTGGAAAGCTGTCTGCATCGTCACCGGAGGCGCCGTTAAAAAAGCAGGAATCGATAAAGCTGACATTAAAGGCGTGTCATTCTCCTCCCATGGCAAAGGCTTATACGCAATTGATAAAGCCGGAAATCCGGTACGCAACGGCATCATCTCCTCAGACACCCGTTCTGTCGATATTGTCTTAAAATGGCTTGCTGACGGCACTGCTGATAAAGCATATCCGTACGGAATGCAGCAAATCTGGACGGGACATCCTGTCTCGCTCTTGAGTTGGTTAAAGCAACACGAAAGAGCAAATTACGATAAAATCGCTGCCATTTTAATGGTTCACGACTACGTTCGCTTCCGTATGACCGGAGAAATCGGAGCCGAAATTACCAATATCTCCGGCAGCAATATGTACAACATTCAAACGGGACAATACGATCCTAAACTTATGTCATTGTTCGGCGTTGAAGAGTGTGAATCCAAAACCGCTCCTATAGTAGGATCTTCTGAAGAATGCGGCAAAATCACTGCAAAAGCAGCTGAAGAATTAGGTCTTGCCGCAGGAACCCCGGTATTCGGCGGATTCTTTGACGTAGTATCAGCTGCAATTGCCTCAGGTGTCGTTGATGATACCGCAATAAGTGCCGCAGCCGGTACCTGGTCAATTGCAACAGCCGTAAGCAAATCAATTCCTAAAAAAGATCATCACTACGTATGGGGCCGCTACTGTATTCCCGGCTTGTTCTTCGTCCATGAAGGATCACCTACTTCAGCTTCAAACCTCTCATGGTGGCGTGATAATGTCATTTCTCACTTAAGCCTTGACGAGTGCAATAAGTATGTTGACGAGATACAAAAAGCATTCAAGAAAACCAGTTTGTTCTTCCTGCCCTATCTGTTCGGTTCAAATTACCAGATAGGCATGAATGCCAATCTTTACGGTCTGCAGGCTCATCATACGATTAAAGACGTGGTTTACGCTATCTATGAGGGTATTGTTTTCTCCCATACCTTAAATCAGGACAAGATTTTACAAATCACGCCCAATGCCAAGACCATTCGTATGAACGGCGGTCCGACCAACTCCGAACCGTGGATGAGGATCTATGCATCAACAGCCAATATGCCGATTGAAATTTCAACGGTAAAACAAACAGGATGCAAGGCTGCGGCAATTTGTGCCGCTGTAGGCGCAGGTTATTACTCTGACTACTATGACGCCATCAAACAAACTCTGCAGCCGATGAAGATCATCGAGCCCGATCTTAAGCTCAACGCATATCTTCGCGAAAGATATGGCGAGTTCCTTGAGATTAACGAAAAGCTGGCAAAATAGCGTTTTCCTTATAAATACTCCTCTCCATAGTACCTTTACTCCGCAACTGATGTTGCGGAGTTTTTTCTTTTAAAAATCAGTCTTCCACAGCATAAATTGTTCTTAACAGATTAATGCCGCTTTTGGTTTTAAATATTTTATGTAACACGCTGGCTACCGAACTTTGGGGCAAAGAGTCTTCGTAAATATTCACTAAAAAATCTGCTTCGACCAAAATTTGATAATCAATGCCGTCAATAGCTTTATAAGTGTGATGATGTCCGACTAAATAACAGACTCTATCAATTACCTGTGCATCAATATTAAGTCTCTCCAGAAGTTTTTTAGCTTCAGATGGTCCCTCTTGTTCCTGATATTTACCCATGCTGGAGTGGTATTTAATTTCAGCGTTTTTAATACCGATATCATGAACTAATGCAGCGATTTCTATAACAAGGGAATCATTTTCAGATAAACATTCTTTTTCTGCAATTAACTTAGCAAAAGCATGAACCTTCATAAAATGCTGAATTCTTTTAGGATCACCTGAATAGTAATCAATCATAGCCTGACAAACTGCAGAAATTTTCTCAGCGTTCATTTTTAACTCTCTAATTATCTATCTCAACATTAACCAAACAGTTTAAAAATATTATGTGCGTAAATTCTGCTTTTTTCTTAAAACTGCGTAAAAAGCACCATTTTTGCATATAAAATTGTTGCCAACATTAACAAACTAGGAATTTTGCATGAAACTTTATTTTATGCGTCACGGAATGACTGACTGGAACCTTGAAGACAAAATTCAGGGACAATCAGATATTCCGCTTAATGATTTTGGTAAAAATCAAGCTGAACAGGCAAGCCTTGCCATTTCTAACATTAACTTTGACAAATGCTATTACAGTCCGCTCATTCGCACCAAAGAAACAGCATTACGAGCCTTAAAGGGTCAGAAAAATTGTCCTCTTTTCAAATATGATCGGGTGATTGAAATATCTTACGGTGTTTGTGAAGGAGATTTTATTCCGGATATACGAAAAAACCCGCATCATCCATTACATAATTACTTGATGAATCCGGAATTTTTTATTCCTCCTAAAAGAGGTGAATCAATTCCTAGCATTGTCAAAAGAGCACAAATATTTTTAGATGAAATAAAAAACGAAGCAGTCGACAACAAAAACATTTTAATCGTTAGTCACGGAGGTTTTATCCGCGCCGTGATCATGGCTGTACAAAAACTTCCGCCCCAGTTTTTCAGAAAAACCCGTGAACAGAAAAACTGTGCCGTAACCGTATTTGAATTTAAGGACGGGAAATGGAAGCTGCTTCAGGATGCCGTAGATATCCTTGCAGGAGAAAAATTATGTGATTAAAAAAGCCCGCGAAAAATGCGGGCTAAAAGGAGCTACTTTATTCGCACAATATCTTTTTCTTGCCTAAAATACCATGCAATCTTACAGCTTTCTTCTAACTCTTCTAGTATATAGAAAGCATCGTAAATATTTTTCCCTGGCACTATAGGTCCATGATTTGCCAATAAAAATCCATTGGCATCATTAATATGCTCTTCTGCTAAAGCAAACAATTCCTTACTGCCTGGAGGTGCAAAAGGAATTAAACCTACTTTGCCAAGTTTCATTTCCAAATAAGGAGTATATTTGGGAATAATATCTTTTGAATCACTATGATTCAGACATGACCAGATAGTACTATAAAAACTATGCGTATGTAATACTGCCCCAATATTCGGATCTTTTTTATAAAAACTAAGATGTAAAGGAGCTTCCTTACTAGCTTTTCTTCCAGCTAGTAAATTTCCATCTAAAGAAACTACAGAAAAATCATCTACATCTAATGTTCCAAAAGAAGATCCGGATGAGGTTATAACAACATAGTCTTGATATCTAAAACTTAAATTTGCAGAAGAACCTGAAACCTTATTCCGGTTAAAAAGGCTATGTGCGACATTAATACAATCATTAATGCTTTTTTGCACCTCAGAACAATCTAAAATAGACACTTTCTATTCTCCTGTCATTTTGATTGCTTTTTCAAAGAAATATTCGTCTCCGAAATTTCCTGATTTCAAAACCAAACGAACATTAGGATGCTTTGACGGAGCCATAACAGGAACGCCAGGAGCAACGCTTTCACCTATTACATAACCATCTTGAGGTAAACCTTTGATAACTGCCCCAGAAGTTTCTCCGCCTGCCACAATAAATCTGGTAAAGCCATCAGCAAAAGCAAGTTTGGTTAACTCATTCATTGTTAGTTCAATTTTATGAGCTAACTTTTCTGTACCATACTGTTTTTGTAAGGCAGCAACTTCTTCAGCCGGCGCTGTTGAATAGATTAAACAGTGTCCTTTAACTGATTTATAGTCACACCATAAATCTTTAGCGGTCAATTCTCCTGACATTAATTTATGTGCATCAATTTTAATTACTTGATTACCGCTTTCCTTAAAAGTTTTTATCTGTTTTTGTGTTGCAACAGAACAACTACCTGCAAGTAATAAAGCCTTTCCATCTGTTTTTGAATTAGGAATATGAGAGACACCTAAAGTTGCCCCTTCCTTTTTAAGGTAATATTCTCCCAATGCTGTTAAGACACCAGAACCGCCGCTTTGGATAAACATATCTCCAAATACTTTTGCAATCTGACTGGCATCAGTATCATTTTCATAGTCAGGAATTAAATAATAATGCTCATTATCTTTTTCAATATTTTTAATTAATGCTTTTAATTTTTCCTCATCATAAAGAACATCATGAGGCACATTAAAACATTTATATGAAGACTGTGCTTCCATAAGATTCTTCAAACTTGAATCCCACATCGGAGTTAAAGGATGATTTTTCATCGGGCTCTCAGCAAGAGGGACACCATTTATATACAAAATACCATCTTTAACAATACGTCCATTTACAGGCAGCGCAGGACAAATAATGCTTGCTTTTGCTTCAAATCCTTCAAGGAAATTATCCAAAATTGGTCCAATATTTCCTTTAGGGGTCGAATCAAAAGTCGAACAATATTTACTGTATATATGCTGAGCGCCATGTTCAACAAGCCATTTTGCAGCAGCTAAAGACTGTTCTTTTGCTTCTGCAACAGGCGCCATTCTACTTTTTAAAGCAATAACTGCAGCCTGTATTCCTTCCTTTTCTAAATCGATATCCGAAGGAATGCCATCAAACAACATGGTCTTTAATCCTGACTTTACTGCAAAAGACGCAGCATCACTTGATCCAGTAAAATCATCGCCAACAATACCCAAAAACAACTTATTAGACATAATCTTTATCCTTTTTAGCTAACCCAGGTTACAGTTTCAGGAATAAATGCAATTATCAAAGTAACCAGCAACATGACACCGATGAAAGGCAATACCCTTACACTTAGTTTCAATAACGGAACTTTAGTAACATTACTAGATACGAATAACGCAGTTCCAACAGGTGGGGACAACAAGCCGACCGTTAAAGTGATAACCATGATAATGCCGAATTGAACCAAATCTACACCAACAGCTTGCATTGCTGGAGCCAAAATAGGAGAAAGAAGCAAAATAGCAGGAGAACTATCTAAAAACATTCCTACAATAAGCAACAATCCAATTACTATTATCAATAAAATGATTTTATTATCTGTAATTGCCACTAATGCAGCTGATAACATTTGCGGTATTCTTTCACTGGCAAGTATCCATCCAAACAAGGACGTAGAAGCAATAATTATTGCAATAGCCGCAGTACTAATGGCCGCTTCGATACATACAGGAATAATATCTTTAATTGATAACTTACGGTAAACAAAAAGGCTCAAAATCAATGCATAAACTGCAACAACAGCGCCACCTTCTGTAGGAGTAAAAACACCGCCACGAATACCCCAAATAATCATAACGGGCATCAATAAAGCCCAGAATGCTGTCTTAAAGCGAAGAACCTTCTCTTTAAAAGGGACAGCTCCTTCTGCCGGATAATTATGTTTCCTGGTATACCACCAAGAATATATTAAGAAACCAAAACCAATAGCCACACCAGGAATTACAGCAGCCAAAAATAGATCACCAATTGAAGATTGAGTGGCTACACCATAAATAATAATCGCAATTGATGGCGGGATAATTAAACCAATAGCACCAGAAGCGGCTACCAGAGCAGCGGAAAATTCAACGTCATATCCACGTTTTTTCATTTCAGGAACCATTACAGTACCTAGAGCTGCAGTATCAGCAACGCCAGATCCTGAAATGCCTCCCATAATAATACCGCTAATAGCTACAACGTGAGCTAAAGAACCTCTAATTCCTCCAACTATTGACAATGCAAAACCAATAATAGCTTCTGTAATACCTCCTTTACTCATAAAGGTACCAGCCAACATAAATAAAGGAATAGCCATTAATGGAAAAGAATCAATTGCAGTGAAAAAACGCTGGCAAATAATATCTAAAGGCAAACCTAAAAATAAAGCAGCACTTATCGATGAGACGGCTAACACAAACGCAATTGGTAAGCCTAATACTAAAAAAAGAACGAAGGTAACAATAATTATGGCGGTCAACATATTATTTATCTCCTTGTAATGCCTTAGCTCTTTCTTCTAAATATACTGTGACGGTAAAAAACAAAAGAAGAAGACCACTAACCGGAATAATTGTATAAACGTATTGCATTGGTAATTGCATCGCAGAAGATATTTGTCCAACGCCTAACAATACTAATCTTATTCCCGAATAGAAAATAACAATACCTAAAATTGCAGTAGCAACTGCATTTATCGTTAAAATTGCTATATGAAATCTACCTTTCGTCTTTTTTAATAAAAGATCTATAGCAACATGAGCCCCTGCTTTTAAAGCAACAGGCAAACCGACAAATGTAATCCATACAAACAAATAACGTCCTAACTCCTCAGACCAAGTTAGCGAATTATGCATCACATAACGGCAAACAACTTGCGTAAAAATCAAAATAGTCATAACGAAAATCAGAATTCCGCACAAATTTGACAATACGCTATATAATTTTTGTTCAAAATTTTTCATTCAGAGTTACTCCGCAGGCATTGAGGGTGACTAAATAGTCATTCCCGATAACTTGAAAGAAGGAAGGGCAGTTTCGC
>NZ_CAJKVK010000071.1 GCF_905203285.1 uncultured Succinatimonas sp. | reverse complement strand
AAGCCGTTTAGAGAGGATTTTTAGAGTTACTTATCTAGATCCGCAACTTTTAGGTTGGTAGACAATTAACCGACGGGGTATTTTTATGGGTGGAAAACGTATTTCAAAAGAGATTAAACAAAAAGCACTGGAACTCTTTCAACAAAGTTTTGGAGATAGAGCCACAAGTTCAATACTTGGCTTAAATCCGGGTACCGTGACTAATTGGTACTTATTATTTCGTTCCGGTGATACCTCTTGGGTCACGTCGCAATATCGCAAAACAGACATTAACGTACTGCAAAGAGCTGTCGATGAGTATCTCAATACCGAACAAGGCTGTAAGCTCATTGCTGTTAAATACGGAATTTCTACTGCAAAATTGTTAACAGCAAAACGAAATTTCGTAAACTATGGAGTAGTACAACTGCCCCAAGGACGAAATTCTATGCAGTGCCTCCAAGAGCAAAAACAAAAGATTAAAAAAGAATTGCAATCCATAGAAGAGCATAAAGAGCCATTAAATAAGAAGGAGCTTCAGGAAATGAAGGAGCTTTTAATCGTTAACATGGCCCTGTTGGAAGTTCTTGAAGAGAGCCATCCGGATGCGATCAAAAAAAAAGAATTCAGGCAGCAAAGAAAGCAGCTCAAGGAAAGATTAGCCTCCGTAGAGCATGCGTTATCTTGCAAGTAAACCGAAGTTCGGTTTACAAGTCGTTAAAGCCTTCAAAGAAGGATGCAAACGATCGAAATTTAGCTGAAAAGTTGCGAACGATCCAAAGCAAACACAAAGGTTGTTACGGAATCGATCGCATGACCGGAGAACTTCGACGACAAGGTCTGCATGTTAATCACAAACGTGTTGCGCGAATTATGAAACT
Source organism: uncultured Succinatimonas sp. (assembly GCF_905203285.1). GTDB lineage: Bacteria > Pseudomonadota > Gammaproteobacteria > Enterobacterales > Succinivibrionaceae > Succinatimonas. The sequence goes on along the minus strand of NZ_CAJKVK010000071.1, from coordinate 10,209 downwards.
TTATAAGCTCAATGCAGTAATTCGCAAGAAACGCAATTACTTCTGCGAGGTTAAGCAGGCTCGGCGCCAAGAGCTGCCGGGAAATCTGTTAGACAAAGAAATTCACGCGGATAAACCGGGACAAAAGCTTGTTAGCGATGTAACTTATTTATCTACAGCAGATGGACAATGGTGTTATGCATCTTTGGTGAAAGACCTTGGCACGTCGAAGATAGTAGCTTGTGTAACCGGACGAACTCAAAATTTGGGTTGGGGGATGCAAACGCTTAAGCAACTGAAGAATAAACTACAGCCGGGAGCATTATTTCATACAGATCAAGGGTGTCTTTATACACATCCGATGTTTTCTTGCGAATTGAATAAAATGGGATTTGTCCAAAGTCTATCCGGAAAAGGCAATTGTCTTGATAATGCTGTTATAGAAAGTTTTAACGGCACAATGAAGTGCGAATGGTTTTATCCTCAATTGGGTAAGGGACGATGGAATTTGTCCTTTGAGGAGGTTTCACAGATGGTCTTCGATTATGTGAAGTACTACAATGAGGAACGTATCCAAAAGAAATTGGGTTATTTAACGCCAAATGAATATCGACGTAAAATAACCCAAAAGCATTAACCTTAAATCCGGTCTACTCTACGGGGTAGAGTTCATTATGCGGGCTTTCTTGCACTAAAACAAAGCAATTTGATCTAAATAGTAATCCTGCTTATGATGTGAGTTTAATTACAAAAATAAGCGGAGCTCCAAGTGATACCTCGTATTTCTCAATTACCTCAAATTAGTGCCGAATATAAAAAATATTTAAGTACTTTAAAAAGTAAATCTTTTTCAGGTGATATAGAAGATCGTTATCCTGCAAGATTATTGTGTGCCACTGATAATAGTGTGTATCAATGTTTACCTGCAGCCGTAATTTTCCCGAGAAATACAGCAGATATAGCTCTTGCTTTGTCTCTTGCTCAAAGTAAGGAATTTTCATCGGTTTCTTTTGCTCCGCGCGGAGGCGGTACCGGAACTAACGGTCAATCTTTAAATAAAGGGATCATGATTGACTGTTCCCGTCATATGAAAGAATATCGCGATTTTAATGCGGAAAAGCGGGAAGTGACGGTACAGGCAGGCGTTATTAAAGATGAGTTAAATGAATTTTTAAAACCACATGGTTTATTCTTCTCTCCTGAGCTGTCAACTTCAAGTCGCGCAACTATTGGCGGCATGATAAGCAATGATGCGGCAGGACAAGGCTCGTTAAAATACGGCAGAACCTCTTCGCATATTAAAAAAGTTACTGTTGTTTTATATGACGGATCGGTTGCGACTTTCGGTCCGGTATCTGGCAATGAATTGCAGGCTTGCCTTAAAAAGTCAGGTCTTGAGGGAGAAATTTATCGCAAAGTTTATGCTTTGCTTAAAGGATGCACTAAAGAAGTAAAAGAGAAATTCCCTAAATTAAACCGCTTTTTGACAGGCTATGATTTGTATCATGCTTACGATGAAAGTACTGATACTTTAAATTTAGCCCGTTTAATTTGCGGAGCTGAGGGAACTTTAGGCGTGATTGCCGAAGCAGTTTTGGATTTGACCTTAGCTCCTACTTATCGCGGACTTGTCATTATTAAATATGAAAACTTTGATGCAGCTTTACGCCATGCCCCTGATCTGGTTGCAGCCGGAGCTTTATCCGTTGAAACGGTTGATTCAAAAGTCTTAAATCTTGCCAAAAAAGATCCGGTATGGGTAAGCGTCAGTGATTATATTCAGGATATTCCGGGAAAAGAGATTTTAGGCGTTAACATTGTCGAGTTTTCAGGGCTTGATGCAAAAGAAGAGAAAGAGAAACTTACAAGGTTATATACCGGTGTTTTACAAAAAGCCCAGAATGCCCAAGGCGGAATTTTAGGTGCGCAGGTAACCGAGACTAAAGAAGGAATTGCCGCGGTTTACGGTATGCGCAAAAAAGCCGTAGGTCTTTTAGGATCGGCGGCAGGAAGCGCTAAACTTGTCGCTTTTACCGAAGATACGGTAGTTCCTCCTGAGCATCTTGCCGATTATATAGTTGAATTCAGGGCTTTACTTGATAGCATGAAGGTTCCTTACGGCATGTTCGGACATGTTGATACCGGTCTTATGCATGTTCGTCCGGGACTCGATTTAACTACGGATGAGGATCGCCGCAAGCTGCTTAAGATTTCTGATGAGGTGGTCAAGCTTGTTAAGAAATATGGCGGACAGATGTGGGGAGAACACGGTAGAGGCTACCGTTCTTGCTATGGAGAAGTTTTCTTTAAGGATTTATATTCCAAAGCTCAGGAAGTAAAAGCCGCATTTGATCCGAAAAATATCTTAAATCCGGGTAAGATTTGCGTACCTTACGGCAGTAAAGATCAATTAGTAAATATCGACAGCCCGATGCGAGGTGATTTGGATAGAACCATTCCAAAGCTCGTGCGCGAACGCTTTGAAGGCGCTCTTAACTGCAACGGTAACGGACAGTGCTTTAGCTATCAAAAGAGCGCTTTGATGTGCCCAAGCTATCGATATAGTAAAGATCATGTCAAATCGCCTAAAGGCTACAGTGCGTTGATGCGTGAATGGCTCAGGCTTATGACTGAGCAGAATTTCAATCCTTTGACGGAGGAAATAGAAGAGTATACTCGCGGCATATCTCCGCTTTTATGGTTAAAGCGCGCTTACAACACGCTTTTTTGCAGAAAAGATTTTAATAAAGAATATTTAAGCCATATAAAGACTTGTCTTGCCTGTAAGTCTTGTAAAACGCAGTGTCCTGCACATGTTAATGCCGCGGATTTAAATTCACGTTTTTTATCCATGTATTACGGGCGTTATCTGCGTCCTTTGATGGATCTTATCGTTTTAAACGCAGAAAAGATTTTGCCGTATGCTGCTGCAATGCCGAAGCTTACGAATTCGATAATTGAAAACAAGCTTAATGTTTTTATTATGAAAAAAGTTTTCGGCATGGTAGATTTACCGCTTTTAAGCCAAACGACATTACGTGATGCCTGCAGACAAAACGGAATTCCGTATTTGTCGGTTAAAAACGCAAAACTTGCAAAGCCTGATGTCGTGTTGGTTGCCGATCCTTTTACGGCAGCGTATGAGACAAACGGTCTCGTTTCATTTGCTAAATTAATAAGAAAATTAGGTTATAGCGTCGCTGTATTGCGTCCATACGTTAACGGCAAGCTCATGGTGATCCGCGGCGATAGAAGACGTTTTGCCCGTTATGCCGCAAAACAGGCAGCCCGCATGCAGATCCTGCAAAGTTCCGGAATTACGCTCGTAGGTTTTGATCCTGCCTTAACTATTTGTTATCGCGATGAATATCGTCAGATGCTGGGGGCTTTCCATTGTGATTTCAACGTGCTATTGCCGGAAGAATGGTTGGAAATTGCCTTAAGAAATGAAAAGGTCGTAAACAAACTTGAAGAGTTTAAGGGCAGAATTTCCGATTTATTAAGAACACCTACCTATAAAGGTGAGTGGTACTTATTCTGTCATTGCACTGAAAATGCTTTAGTTCCTCGAGCCGTACAGATGTGGCAGCATATTCTCTTAAAATTCGGGTTAACTTTGATCCCGGTGCCGGTGGCGTGCTGCGGTATGGCCGGATTGTTCGGGCATATGGCGGCAAATCAGCAAGAGACTTATGCAGTTTATGAACGCAATTGGAAGGGAGAAATTCAAAAGCGTGTTTTTGAGCGTTGTCTTATAACCGGTTTTTCTTGCCGTTCGCAAGTTTTGCGTATGGAGCATAAACATGCTCAGCATCCGGTGTACGTGCTTGAAAGATTATTAAGTGAGGCTAAATTTTAGTGGGTTATAGAGAAATATTCTTTTATACGCTGGCGGTGATCGGTTTTTTCGGAATTGCTCCTGTTTTTATTTATTTTTTAGCGCAGTATTTTCCGTATACGATTGCCGACAGTTTAGCGTTTATTAAGCTTTTAAGCGCTTTTGGTATCCTTTTTATGCTTATAGGCGCGGCTTTTTGTTTTTTATCAAACCTTGCGCTTATAAAAATAGGGAAGGGCGGAGCCGGAGTAATAGGCAGAATTAAGCTCATGAAGGAGACGGAACATCTGGTCACTACCGGAGTTTATGCTTTTTGTCGCAATCCTATGCATTTGGGGCTCATTTTATTTTATTGCGGCATGGCGTTTGTGTTAAATTCAGTAAGTGCGATGCTCATTGCGTTTTTAACCTTTATTTTTGCTTACATAACTGCGTTATACTGTGATGAACCGCGTTTAAAGCGAGATTTTAAAGACGAATACACTGCATATGCCCGAAAAGTAGGGCGTTTTTTGCCAAAGATTCATAACAAGTACAAATAGGAGTTCGGCATGGAATTGATGTCCGGCGCACAAATGCTGGTGCGCACATTAGAAGATTTAGGAGTAGACCGCCTTTTCGGGTATCCTGGCGGTGCCGTTCTTGATATTTACGATGCGCTGCTTGCTTCAAAAAAGATTAAGCATATTCTGGCAAGACATGAACAGGGCGCTGCCCACATGGCTGACGGTTATGCTCGAGTTTCAGGTAAGGTAGGCTGTGCTTTGGTTACTTCAGGTCCCGGCGCTACCAATACCGTTACCGCAATTGCTACCGCGTATATGGATTCAATTCCTATGGTAGTTATAACCGGTCAGGTTATTTCTCCTCTTATCGGATCGGACGCTTTCCAGGAAGTTGATACCGTAGGTATTACCCGTCCTATCGTCAAGCATTCATTCTTATGTCAAAACGCTTTAGATATTCCTAAGTATTTGCGTGAGGCGTTTTATCTGGCATCAACGGGGCGCCCGGGTCCTGTAGTTGTTGATGTTCCTAAAGATTGTGTTCGTCCTACCGATAAATTTGAATATCCGCCGATGGGCGAAATCAAAATGCGTACCTATAATCCGACCAAACTCGGTCATCGCGGTCAGGTAAAGCGCGCGGCTAAAATGCTTGCTGAGGCAAGACGTCCTGTCATGATGGTAGGCGGCGGCGTTATTTTAGGAAACGCCTCTTCTCGCGTAAGAGATTTAGCTCATAGATTCAATTTGCCGGTTACTGCGACCTTAATGGGACTTGGCGCATTTCCGAGCACCGATCGCCAATTTTTGGGCATGCTCGGTATGCACGGAACTTTTGAGGCCAATGAGGCGATGGACAAGTGCGATTTGGTTCTTGCAATCGGTGTAAGATTTGATGATCGCGTGACCAATGATGTAAGCAAGTTCTGCCCTGCAGCAAAGATTATTCATATCGATGTTGACCCGACTTCAATTTCCAAGACTATCATTGCGGATATTCCTATTGTCGGTGAGGCAGATTCCGTTTTAGGTCAGTTCAATGAAGCCATAAGCGAGCTGCAGCTTAGCTGTAATACCGAGGATTTGGAAAAATGGTGGGCTCAGATTGAGGTCTGGCGTCAAAAGAAATGTCTTGCTTATAAGAAGAATAAGGATTTGTGCCAGCCTCAGGAAGTTATTGAAGCCGTATATAAGGCTACTAACGGTAAAGCCATTATCGCAACTGACGTAGGTCAGCATCAGATGTTTACCGCTTTATATTATCCTTTTGACAATCCCCGTCAGTTCTTAACCTCAGGCGGTCTTGGCACTATGGGATACGGTTTCCCGGCAGCCGTGGGCGCAAAGGTAGCCAAGCCAGATGAAGAAGTTTGCCTTATAACCGGTGACGGTTCTTTCCAGATGAATATTCAAGAACTGTCCACATGCTTTGAGTTCAATATTCCGGTTAAGATTTTCATTTTGGACAATCATACTTTGGGTATGGTTCGTCAGTGGCAGAAACTCTTCTACGGCGGACGTATCAGTTCCACTAATTTAAATTACAATCCTGATTTTGTCGCTTTGGCAAAAGCATACGGTCATGAGGCTATTTTGGTTGAAAAGCCTGAAGAGCTTGATGCCGCTGTCAAAAAAGCTTTGTCAATGAAAGATAAGCTCGTGATTGTGGATGTTTTATGCAATACCGATGCCAAGGTAATGCCGATGCAGCAGCCTAAGGGCGGTATGGCGGATATGTTTTTAGCGGAGGAGAATTAATATGCGTCATATCGTATCTATTCTGCTTGAGAATCAGACCGGTGCATTATCCCGTATCGTGGGACTTTTCTCCCAGCGCGGTTATAACATTGAGACTATTACTGCCGCGCCTACCGAAGATAAAGATATTACTCGTCTTAATATCGTTACCTACGGTGATGCCGTACATATTGAGCATATTACAAAACAGCTGCACCGCCTTATTAACGTAATTAAGGTAACATGTCTTGATGAGTGCGAATCAGGCGTTGTCGAGCGTGAGATTTTATTTGTTAAGGTTCAGGCAATAGGCCGCGGAGTGCGCGAGGAAATTAAGTTTCTTTGCGACGTATTTAAGGCAGAAGTTGTTGATCTAACCCCTGAAATCATGACGCTTCAATATGTCAATACCAGCAGTGAACTTGATCGCTTCTTAAATGCCGTTACCGAGCTTACCGATGTTATAGAAACGGTTCGCTCCGGAGTTTGCGGAATAAGTCGCGGTGAGCATGCTTTGCGCAGTTAGTTTTTAATTTTTTATATGTTATAAAGCGGCAGCTTACGGTTGCCGCTTTTAGTTTAAATGACCATGACTAAAGAAGAAATATTAGAAAAAGCAAAAAGTTTAAATGATTCTGATGATTATGACGCATTAATCTCTTTATTAGGCAAAGCCTATGATGAATCGGAAAATGATTATGCTTATGCTTTGGAGTTAAGCCGCGCTTTTATAAATAAAGGTAATAGCGTAGACGAGGGCTTTCCTTTTTATGTAAAGGCAAACGCTTTACTTGATAATTGTGCGCTGTCAGGTAAAGATGATCCGATATGGCTTTATCGTAAGGCTTATGTGCTTTACAAATTAAATCTGGTTGAAGACGCGATTATTCGTTTAGAGCGAGCTGCTCGCTTTGTTGACATTAATTCATCGATTTCATTGCTTACTATTAATAACCTTCTTTCGGTTTGTAAAAAACTTGAAGAAAAAATGAAGCTTAAAAAATTAAGCGATGAAGACAGGCAGGCTTTTTTTACACATATAAATAAGCATTTTGGTAAATCAAAATTACTGTTTAATGCTGACGGAGTTGAGTTTTACGAAATTGAAGCAAGTGAACTGCATGATTACAAAATGATTGTAAGTTTAGGCGTGAGCGCTCTATCCATGCCGGTTCCTCAGGGATTTTCCGCAAGAGACAATTCAAAGACGGAACTATGCGTCATTCTGCCTAAAAAATGGGAAATGAACTTAAGTGAGGAGCGTTTATCCTGGCCGCTTAAAGTCTTAAGTTCGCTTTGTAATTATGTTTTAACTCAAAAAGCTTTTGTCGGTTTCGGTTTTAGCTTTGATAACTCTAAGCCTTTTAGCTCTCATACTAAATTTCAGGGAGCAATGCTTACGGCTCTTGGCAACTATCCTAAAGAAGCGCAGAGTTATCAAGACGCACAAGGTTTGCAGGTAAATTTGTTTCAAATGGTTCCTTTGATGCCGATGGAAGTAGCTTACAGATTAAATCATAGTGCGCAGGATTTACTCAATTTGTTTAAGCTTCGTCATGTGGCTTTAACTCCATTGTTTGAAGGCCGCCCTGATGTTTGTGAAAGCCTTACCGTTAAAAAGGTTTAGTGCATTTAGCAAATTTTGCGAAATAGGATAGATTCACTAAGGCTTTTTTGCATTATCATTAAGAGTTGTCCTTTTCATAAAAGAAGAAAAGTAAAACTTAGAACTAGATTTTAAATAGAAAACAGCAAGGTGCTCTCATGGTCATGTTAAACGGAGCTCAAATGGTCGTTAAGACCTTGGAAGATTTGGGCGTAGAGCAGATGTTCGGTTATCCCGGCGCAACGGTTATTGATATTTATGATGAGTTGATGAATTCTGAGAAGATCCGTCATGTACTGGCTCGCCATGAGCAAGGTGCTGTACATATGGCTGACGGATACGCCCGCTCAACCGGAAAGGTAGGCTGTGCAATGGTCACATCAGGACCTGGTGCTACCAATACTGTTACTGCAATTGCAACGGCATACGGTGATTCCATTCCTCTGGTTGTCATAACCGGTCAGGTTAATACCGCTTTAATCGGATCGGATGCTTTCCAGGAAGTAGATACCGTAGGTATTACCCGTCCTGTAGTAAAGCATAGCTTCCTTTGCAAGAAGCCTGAGGATGTTCCGATTAATATCAGAAAAGCCTTTTATATTGCATCAACCGGGCGTAAGGGACCCGTGGTCGTAGATATTCCTAAAAATTGTCAGGATCCGAAAGTAAAAGTCGAATATCCACCGATGACTGAGATTAAGCTTCGTTCATATAATCCTACGGTCTTCGGACATAAAGGACAGGTTAAGCGTGCCGCTCAGCTTATAGCCAAAGCTAAAAAACCGGTACTTATTTTCGGCGGCGGCGTAGTGCAGGGAAATGCCAGCGAAGAGCTGCGTAAACTCGTTTTACGTATGAACCTGCCTGTTACTCAAACCTTGATGGGTATAAGCGGATTCCCTGAAAACGATCCGCATTGCCTCGGCATGGTCGGTATGCACGGTTTGTATGAAGCCAATGAAGCCATGCATAACTCTGATTTAGTTATTGCCGTAGCCGTACGTTTTGATGATCGCGTAACCAACAATGTTAAGAAGTTCTGTCCTAACGCAAAGCTTGTTCATATTGATGTTGATCCTGCGTCAATTTCAAAATGCGTACATGCCGATTTACCTATTGTCGGCGATTCAAAAGCGGTTTTAGGTCAGTTAAACGCAGCTTTGGAAGAGCTTAATCTTAACGCCAATCCTGAAGTTGAGGAGTGGTGGAAAGAAATTTACGAATGGCGTGCCCGTAATTGCTTAAAGTATAAAGTAAGTGACAGCGTAATTAAGCCGCAGCAGGTTATTGAGGCTGTTTATAAAGCAACGCGCGACAGCGGGGTGAAGACTTTCATCACTACTGATGTTGGTCAACATCAGATGTTTGCTGCGCAGTTCTTTAAGTTTGATGAGCCGCGTACTTTTATCACTTCAGGCGGTTTGGGTACCATGGGATTTGGCTTCCCGGCAGCTGCCGGCGTGAAAGTCGCTCATCCTGATGCTCAGGTTATATGCTTTACGGGTGACGGTTCATTCCAAATGAATATGCAGGAACTTTCAACCTGTAAGCAGTATCATCTGCCGGTTAAGATTTTCATTTTGGATAATCATACTTTAGGTATGGTTCGTCAGTGGCAGTCACTTTTCTATCATCAGCGTTATTCCCAGACTGATTTAACCTTTAATCCTGATTTTGTGAAACTTGCTGATGCCTTTGGTCATAAAGCGTTTAAGGTAAGCGATCCGAATAAACTTGATGATGTTGTTAAAGAGGCATTGTCGTTAAAGGATGATCTGGTAATTGTTGATGTTATTACCGATACTGATTCAAAGGTCTTCCCGATGCAGAAAGTCGGCGGATCTATGGTTGATATGATCTTAAGCGAGGAGGACGCTAAGTAATATGAGACACGTAATTTCAATTCTCATCGAAAACGAAGCCGGTGCTCTGTCTCGCGTCGTAGGTCTGTTTTCTCAGCGTGGTTATAATATTGACAGTTTAACCGTAGCCCCGACTGAAGATCCGACATTATCTCGCTGTACCATTTTGACTTTAGGCGATGAAGAAGAAGCGGAACAAATCACTAAGCAGCTGTATAAGCTTGTTGATGTATTGCGCGTCAATGATTACGAGGAGGATGTAAGTCTTGAACGTGAGCTTGTTTTAATGAAGCTTCCTACTCCAAATCGCAATACTCGTGATGAAGTTCGTTCTTTGTGTGAGATTTTCTCTGCCAAGATCATTGATGTTACTGCTGAAGTTTATACGGTTCAGTTTGTAGGTTCTGCTGAAGAGGTGGATAACTTTATTGCAACCGTTGGTAAATGCTCGGAAATTTTAGAGACCGTTCGTTCCGGCGTTCTCGGTATCGCAAAAGGTAATCACTTCATGCACTCATGATAAAAGTGTTAACTCAGATATGATTTTGAAACGGAGATCGCAGGTCTCCGTTTTGTTTTTGGATTTTAACTAAGATATAGATTTTGCCTCTTTAATTTGCTCATCCGTGCAATTTAATCCTTTTTTGATGGTTTGTTCATCAAGACCAATTTTAAGCAAGC
>NZ_CAJKVK010000070.1 GCF_905203285.1 uncultured Succinatimonas sp. | reverse complement strand
TTTCTATGTCGTTTTATGAAAGTTTGCCTCTTGCGGCCCTATTTGCATTCTATAAGATCTTTTCGCTTTTTCCTTGTCTTTTTAAGTTTAGAAATAATTAAAGATCCTGATAAAACCTAGCTCCATCAGCGCATTTTTCTGTGTAAAAAAATATCGTGAATAAAGCTTGTTTTACTGGTTTCCTCAAGTCATTTCGTGTATAATTTTGCAGCCCCTCTAATTAAGCTCCGAATTCCCACTCGGTAGTCTTAATGCGGAAATTAAAAAGATTTCTGTTTGGTAAAGAGACCGGGATATTCCCGGGTAGTTTTAAAGGATTGATATCCTTCAAAAAAGGGTTTTTTGATGAAAACTTATGTTGCCAAGCCGTCCACTATTAAACGTGACTGGTTTGTTGTTGACGCAGCCGGAATGACTCTCGGCCGCCTCGCTACTGAAATTGCTTTACGCCTTCGCGGCAAACACAAGCCCGAGTACACCCCGTTCATGGATACCGGTGATTACATCATCGTAATCAACGCTTCCAAGGTTAAGGTTACCGGCAATAAGGCTACTGACAAGATGTACTATCATCACACCGGTTTCCCTGGTGGAATTAAGTCAGAGTCTTTCGAGAAATTGATTGCTCGCAAGCCTGAGCAGGTCATCGAAACTGCCGTTCGCGGTATGCTTCCGAAGGGACCGTTAGGCCGTGCTATGTTCCGCAAACTCAAAGTATATGCTGGTGAGACTCATGAACATGCAGCTCAGCAGCCTCAGGTTTTAAAGTTTTAAAGGAGCAATAGCAAATGGCTGTAAATCAGTATTATGGTACCGGACGTCGTAAGAGTTCAACTGCCCGCGTTTTCATTAAACAGGGTACCGGTAAGATGGTCATTAATGGCCGTTCTTTAGAGCAGTATTTCGGTCGTCCTACTTCTCGCATGATTGTTGCTCAACCTTTAGAGCTTTTAGATGTAGCCGATAAGTTCGACATTTACGTTACCGTTATCGGCGGCGGTATTTCAGGACAGGCCGGTGCTATTCGTCACGGCATTACCCGTGCTTTGATGGAATACGATGAGAGCTTCCGTCCCGCTTTACGTAAGGCAGGTTACGTTACTCGTGATGCCCGTAGCGTTGAGCGTAAGAAGGTCGGTCTCCATAAGGCCCGTAAGCGTCCGCAGTACTCCAAGCGTTAATCGTTTCGTACGGATTGTGTTTCAAGACCCTTGTCGGAAAACCGGCAGGGGTTTTTTATTTTGGGCGCTCTTAATATAATTACAAGAAAAAACAGGAGCAAAACCATGCAGCGGATGAGCAGTTTTAACCCTTATATTTTTAAAGCCTTTTATGATTGGCTTATTGATAATGAAATCACCCCGCATCTTTTGGTAAACGCTGAAGTAAAAGGGGTTCAGGTTCCTCAAAGTTATGTACGCAACGGAAAGATCGTTTTGTCCATTTCTTCCCGTGCCGTAAGAAACTTTTCAATTGATCAGAAAGATATTTCTTTTTATGCCCGCTTTAACGGACAGGATGAGTTTATCGTAATTCCTTACAACGCAATGCTTGATTTAATTGCCGTTGAAAATGAAATTCGTTATCCGCTTGAAATGTGGCTTACCCCCGATCCTGAGGATGAAGAGGGTGAGCAGGAAGAGTCTGATGATAACGATAACGTCGTAGGTTTTTCAACCGTTGATGATTCAACTGATGAGACGGATGAGCAAAAGGATGAAGGGGAAAAGAAAGACAGCGGACCTTCGTTTACGATTTTAAAGGACGATTAATTTTTTACGGATAAATAAAAAGGCCCCGCGGGGCCTTTATTATTTTTGAGATTCAAGCTTAACGCGCAGTGCCTGCGATAACCCAAAGTGGAGCGGTTTCAATTAAGTGACCGTTGATTTGGATATCACCGGTAAGACCGTGAAGTACGTCGGCTTTATTCTGGTTAAGATTGTTTAAATTAAATGCAGTGTTAACGCTGTCATAAGCGGTAGCGAAAATTCTTTGAACTAACGCATTGGCTTTTGGCATGGCGTTAAAGAGAGACTGCTTAATCGGAGTATCGGTAAGCATCCAAGGACTGTCGCCAAGGTGAGCGCCGCTCATCGCGATTTCAAGAGATGAGTTGTTAAGGCCAGGATTGCTTGAAGCCGTCAGATAGACAGGCATGGAGCTTGGGAGCTTGGTTTTAACTGCGGCAGCTTCCATGGCATTAGCGTTAATGTAAGCGCTGTCTTTACCTGAAATCGGGCAGTTGGTAACTGAGGTACCGGCATCGGTTACGGTTTCAAAAGAGCATACGGTAGCGTTTTGATGCTTAACTTTGCTCCATAACTGATTAAAGCCCTGAGCCGCGCGCTGGTTCTTTGCCGCACTTGATGCGAAAATCACAGGATCCTGACGGTTGTCACGCATCATTTTGGCAGCGGCAAGAGCACCTTCGTAATCAGGGCTTAAGTCAAAGTACCAAATATTGTCAGGAATAGCTTCAACCTTGTTGTAGACGATAGCGGGGATCTTGGTGCCGGATGCAATCAAATCAGATACTTCAGGCTTTAATACGGCGCCTAAAATAAAGGCGGTGCCTTTTTGATTGGCGGCATTAATGATTTGATCCATAGTCAAAACGTTGCTGTCGTAGAAAGTAACGTTGACCTTTTCAGAGCGATCTTTTAAAGCAGCCAAAATACCGAGCTGGGCTGGTTTGCCGACCATTTCGACAAAGCGTCCGCTTAAAGGAAGGATTACGGCGACTTCATCTCCGTTTTTAAGTTGCGGTAAAGCGCTGCTTGCTGCAGAATCGACCGCCGGAGCTAAAGTCTCAAGAGCTGCGGATCTTGCGTTTATAAGCTGATTTAAAGGATGTGACGGATATTTGTCGGCAAACTGATTTAACAGTTCTTGCTTGGCGCCGCGGTTTTTTGAGCTGTCGATGATGGCATACTCAAAATATCCGCTGTCAAGAGGATCGGTAGCGCGCTCAAGCTCAAGCGACAGATCGTTTTGACCTAAAAGCTCAAGATTTTTGACGGTTTCGTTTAAAACGGTTTTTTTCGAGTCATTATCAACCAAATCGACTAAGACTTTCTGGCTTTCATAAGCTTTAAGCAGATTGTCTTTGTTGCCGGTCTGTTTATAAAGGTTGCCTTGTACTCTTGAGTTTAACTGATGGTAGTAAGCTTCAGCCTGCTTTGGCAGGGTTAAAGCGTTGACTTTTTCAAGAGTTGATGCAGCTTCAATTAAATTGTTTTCATTAACGTTGATTAAAGCCGAGACTATTTTGGCTTCATCCTGCTGCAACGGGGTAATGGCAAGTCCGTTTAAGTCTGAAACGATTGCTTTGGCGCTTGTCAAATCACCTGAGGTGATATAGCTGCGGGCAAGCAGAATCATCGCCTGATATTGTGAGTCGGTATCCGAGGTGTTAACGAGCTGACGATATTGGGCAGTGGATTGGGTTAAAGGTCCGAAAGCAGTGTCAGTACTTAAGCCGGTTTTTGCGGATTGCATTGCGCAGGAACTTAAGAAAACGGCAAGTGCCGCACTTAACGCGCAAACCCTTATCGTATGAACGAAAGAATGATTTTTCACGATATTTTTCCCGATGATAAAACTTTTAATATTATAAAATATATAGGTAAAAAATGCTGATCCTTTTGAGAAATAACAGGAATTTTAGATGTTAGAGAGTGCGCTTTATATTGTCCCGACACCGATTGGCAATATGCAGGATATTACGCTTAGGGCTATAGAAGTTTTAAAAAACACTACTTTGATTGCCGCCGAGGATACTAGGCATTCAAAATTATTGCTTGACCATATCGGGGTAAAAGGCACGAGAATGATAAGCTGCCATGACCATAACGAAGAGCAGCGCGTTGAAATTATTAAAAACGAAATCGAAAAAGGCGGATCGGTCGCTTTGATAAGCGACGCCGGAACCCCCTTGATTTCAGATCCGGGTTATAGGGTAGTGTCTTTGTGCGCAAAGCTTAACGTCAAGGTGGTACCGCTCCCTGGCCCTTGCGCCGCTATTACCGCGCTTGAAATGGCTGGACTTCCGACTGACAGCTTCCTTTTTGCAGGTTTCTTGCCGGTAAAGGACAAAGAGCTTAGGGAAAAAATTTCGACTTTAACGTCAAATTCAGTTACTACCGTCTTTTATGAAGCGCCAAGACGCGTTAAAAACACCGCAAAAGTGATGGCTGAAATTATTCCCGAGCATGATATATGCGTCTGCAGGGAGCTTACCAAAGCCTTTGAGTCAGCGTATCGCATGAAGGTTAAGGAATTACCCGCCTTTTTAGAAGAAGATGATAATCGTACTCGCGGTGAATTCGTTTTAGTAGTGGGACCTGCTCCTGCAAAAGAAAATGAAGAGGTGGATGAAAAGGTAGTTAAAGCACTTAAGAGCCTTATTGAGACGTCTCCCGTAAAAGCGGTGTGCGCTTCTTTATCCGAGCTTACCGGAATTAACCGCAACCGCCTTTATGATATAGCCTTAAAGCTTAAATCAAACTCGTAAATTAAGGCATATATGATATAATTTGCCGCAAGTCAGCCGGGCAGTCGCTGCTGTGCACGCGTGTTTTAACATACGGTCACAGGGGAGGAAAGTCCGGGCTCCATAGGACAGGGTGCCAGATAACATCTGGGAAGCGTGAGCTTACGACCAGTGCAACAGAAAGTAAACCGCCGGAACTTGTTTTCGGTAAGGGTGAAATGGTGTGGTAAGAGCGCACCGCGTTTTTAGCAATAAAAACGGCAGGGTAAACTCCACCCGGAGCAAGATCAAATAGGTCTCCATTTTGTGTGGTCCGCACCGGAGACGGGTAGATTGCTTGAACCGATGAGCGATTGTCGGTCTAGATGAATGATTGCCGCTGCTTTGCAGAACAGAACCCGGCTTACAGGCTGACTTGCTATTCTCTACAGGCAAGAAACCGCATATATTTGCGCTTTGTTGCTTAGTGCCTATTAATTGCATTAAAGATGCATTTTTTCTTTAAATGATTATAATTTTTAGCCTGTTTAAGTCTATAATTGCCTATTCATCTATTTCTTTTGTTTGTGCTTATAAATGAAAACTGTCGATATATTTAAATATTGTGCTTTAAGCGCCGCTTTTATGTTGGGACTTCAGCAGGCGGCAGCTTCCCCTTCAATTCCTCTTTACGATAAATCCTTTTCTTTCGTAGACGCAAGTCCTGCCGCCGTGTCTTCGTATCGTGATACTTACATGCAGGCAAAGCAGGCATTTAAGGACGGTGATTTTGAAAAAGGCCGTGCTTTGCAAAGTTCATTGCCTAAAGACTATCCGTTAAATTTATGGCTTGATTATTTTTATCTGTCCCGTGAGCCGTCAACTGCAAAATTTAACGACGTGATGCGCTTTATTAAGGAAAATAAGCAGCAGGAGCTGTCACGCCTTTTGCGCAACACTTACGTTCATTATTTGGCAAGCCGCGGACAATATACGCTTGTCGATAAGCTTTTGCCTAAAAAGCCTTTTGATGAGAACGCCAAGCTTACCTCTTCGCAAAAAGCTTTGATGTGCCGTTTTTATGAAAGCAAATGGCAAAACGGCAAAGGAAGTGAGGATGCGGTTGCTTTTGCCTCAAAACTTTATCTGCAGCTTGGCCGTCAGCCGAGCGACTGCAACGGTTTGTTCGCTATTTGGAACAGTCGCGGTTATTTAACCGACAGAATCAAGCTTGAGAAGTTTGAACGCGCTTATATTCAAAAATCATATCGCCAGACTACAAATTCCTTAGCTTCATCTTTAAGATCTTCTTCATTTGCTTCGCGTGTTAACGAGCACATGAAGTATTACTCAGATCCGTTAAGTATTTTTGATTCGTTAAGCGTGAATTCAAAAGCCGACAAGCGAATTGCCGTACTTGCGTTCAAGCGCTTTGCCAAACAAAACCCGAGTAAAGCAGCAAATTTATATTCAACTTTCGTAAGCCGCTTTAAGCCAAGTGAAATCGAAGCTATCGACATTAAGAAAATTCTTGCTGAAAACCTTTTATCGCGCGGTCGTCCTTTATCTGACGTTAAATTGGTGGACAAAAATCTGCCTGCGGTAGGCTGGACGGAAAATATCAAAGAGCAGCGTTTGCGCAGAGCCATTTGGTTCGGTCAGTGGGAGACTGTTTATAAACTCCTCCAAAGCATGAATAAGGAATTTGTAAGTCAGACCAATTGGAAATATTGGCTCGGTCGTTCCGTCTATGAATTAGGTCATAGATCAAAAGGCCGCGAAATCTTAGCCGAGGTCGCGACCGATCGCAGTTTCTTCGGCTTTTTGGCTGCACAGTTTTTAGATGAGGATCTGCCGTTTAACGAACAAACCATTTCAAGATGGGTGTCATGGCCCGGCACAGTGGAAGACGATCCTGCGGTGATTCGTTTCTTTGAACTTTACGGCATGGACGACGGCGATGCCGTGTTTGAATGGCGTGAAATAGCCAAGAATTCAGATGATGACGTGGCGATGCTTATGGCCGAGTGGGCATTAAGACAGGGAAATACCGCTTATGCCATCGACAGCGTCGTGAGCTCCGGACGTTGGGACGCTTTGGCTTACCGCTTCCCGATTGTTTATTTTGACATCTATAAAAAGCAGTCCAAAGAGCAGGGCGTTTCTTTATCTTTCATGTACGGAATTTCTCGTCAGGAAAGTATGCTCAATCCGTCAATTCGTTCTCCCGTAGGCGCTGTCGGTCTGATGCAGCTGATGCCGGGAACGGCAAAGATGGTTTCAAGACAGAGGTCATGGAACTATAACGGCACGCAGGATTTGGTGATCCCGTCAAACAATGTGCGTTTGGGGGCGGCTTACCTTCGCGATATGCTTGATAAATTCGGTAATAATCGTATCTTGGCAGCAGCAGCTTATAACGCAGGTCCTGGTCGTGTCGTGCGCTGGGAGTCAAAAGACGGTATTAAGCGTGATGCTGCAATGTATGTAGAGAATATTCCTTTTGCCGAAACACGAAAATATGTGCAGAACGTACTTTTGTACGATGCAATTTATCAGAAACTGTTGACCGGCAAGGAAGGAGCTCTGCTTTATGCCAATGAAATCAACTACAATTATTAAAATTAATTTCTTTTAAAATCATGTAGTTAAAATATTTTTTTAAAGATGGTGTTTACAATAAGAAAAATTTTGATATTATATGCGCCATCAATTCGTTGCCCAGGTGGTGGAACTGGTAGACACGCTACTTTGAGGGGGTAGTTCGCGAGAGTGCGGGTTCGAGTCCCGCCCTGGGCACCATTCAGAAGAAGACCTCATAGCAGGTCTTTTTTATTGTCCGTCTGGTTAGTTAAAGCTAACTTTATCTTGTTTTATAAAAGCTCTTTTGCTTAATGCTATTGTGATAAGTGCTGCAGATAAAATCTGAAGTGATTGTTTAGTATTGCTAACATGATAATATAGTTTATTACAGATTAATTAATTTGTAATAAAAGGTGTAAACATGGCAAATATAACAGTTAGTGTACGAATAAATGACAAAGTAAAAGAAAAATCACAAAAGATGTTTGAGTCTTTAGGACTTGATTTGTCAACAGCTATTAATATTTTTTTACATAAGTCCTTAATGGTTGGAGGATTGCCGTTTAAAGTAGCTTTTGATGTGAATGATTTTGATGATCGCCTTAGTGAAAATTTTAAAGAAGAGCTTCGATATCAAGCACGAAAGTCTTTTGCCGAGATTAAAAATTCTGATGTAAAGCCGATGAAGACGGAAGGTGAAATCCATGAGGCTTTAAAGAAAGTTTAAATATAAAGTACATTTTGATTACAAATTTTTAAAAGATCTTAAAAAGATAAAAAACGTCATTATGATCTTTCTAAGTTGGAAGAAGTCATTAATTTATTGGACTCAGGAGAGGAATTTCCGGCTAAATATTTTGATCATGCTATGGTTAATATGAACGGGATACGAAATTGTCATATTAAGAAAAATTGGGTCTTGTTCTATTTGAAAGATGCCGTTTCATTGATTTTGCTGTGTTTACGAACCGAAACTCATGACGATTTAGGTATTTAAATCAGAGAAAAAGCGGTTAATGTTATTTATCGGTTTGTTTGTTATTTGCTTTGATTCTTTTAAGAGCAGTAACTGAAGCATAAAGATTTAAAAGGGTTGTTATAAAACACATCAAGGCCGAAACTTTAAACATTAAGGCAATGCCTTGTGACAGTTCTTCGATATAGGAGTGAATCTGAGTATCCGAGCTTATCATCGCGTTTAAGATAAGAGTCATTACCGCCATGGAAATTGCCATGCCTGCGGTACGGACTAATGACTGCAGGGACGAGGCCAAAGCATATTGCGTGCGCGGCACCGAGCTCATGACGATATTGGTATTGGGCGGAGAGAAGATGCCGGTACCGAATCCCGTTATAAATAAAAGTACGGCAATCACATAGAGCGGGGTGCTTACTTTAAGGAAGGTAAAGCCGACAAAACCTATCGTAACTAATACCATTCCGCATACGGTTAGGATATGAACGCCAAAGCGTCTTGTCAAAGATGCGCTAAGCGATGAGCCTACAAGCATCATAACAGGCTGGGACATTAAGATAAGTCCGGTAAAGGTCGCGTTGTAGCCGCAGACAATCTGCAGATGCAAAGACAAAAGCATTGCGATGGCAAAAGTTGCGATGAAATTTAACATTGAAATCGCGAGTGCCAGCGAGAAATCAGTGTTTTTAAGTACGCTTGAAAGCGGCAGCACCGGACGGTTGGCTTTTTGCTCGGCAAGCAGGTACAAAACAATAAGCGCGATGCTTACGCAGATAAAAATAAGAGCGTAATGATTAATGTTAAGCGATGAAACGGTTAAAAGAGAAATAGTCATCGCCGTAAAACATAAGATCATTCTTATTAAAGGAAAGCCGTGCGCAATCGGCTCGTCCGACGGTACTTTTAAAGCTAAAACATAGCCGATAGCCTGTCCTATAGCGCCTAAAACAAAAATCTGTTCCCATCCGACAGTGTCGGAAATGACACCTGATAATAAAGGAGCGATGGAAATTCCTGCGTAAACGGATGAAACCACGAAGGCAAGGGCCGATGCTCTCTGCTCTTTTGCCGTTCTGTCGACGATTAAAGCCATGCCGGTACAAAACGGTAGAGCAAAAGCGATTCCCTGAAAGGCTCTTAATAAAATAAGCGTAAAGAAATTAGGGGCAAGCGGAATAATAACGGACGTAATCGCGGCAAGGATCGATCCTGCGCGGTAAATTGTCGCATATCCTTTGAAATTGGCAAGCGCCGTAGCCGGAATTAAGAAGGCCGCCGAGGTTATCATGAAGGCGTTTATCACCCAGGTTATATTATCGGGAGGAACGCCGTAATCTGCGGCAATAAAGGGCGTAGCTACATTTATGGCATTACCCATAAAAGAGCTTAAAAAACTGCTGATGCAGACTGAAAACAGCAGTGCGTTATAGGTTATACGCATTTTTCTTGCCCGTAAAAAGATTGTGAAAATTACCGCGATACTTTAAATATTGTAATGGAAAAGGCAGAAAAGAGCTTTTGCGCTGATGTAATTTTAAACCTCGGGCTAGAGCGCTCGAGGTAGATGAGATGCTAATCTTCCTGAGAAGAAGCTGTGGAGTCCGTTTCGTTTCCTTCATTAACGGATAAGATTTTTACTTCCCAGATATAAGGCAATCCGGTCATTGAATTGGATACGTTCCAAATGCCGGGGAATACTTCAAAATCAATATAAGCTCTTACGGTATCGCCTTGCTTGAGTCCTGGCAAAATTGAAGCAAAAGGATTGTTTTTGCCTAAATTACTCATTAACAGTCTGTCATTTAACATATAGCTGTGGACTTTTAAATCCAAAGTCAAAAGCTTGGCTTCAATCTCGACTTCGCTCTTGTCATTGATTACAGGTGCGTCTTTGCTGCCGTTTTCAAGCTTTATAATCTGAATTCCTTTTACGACTTCTTTGATGCCGGGAATTTTGGCAACGGCATTTAAGTACTCACGGGCGATGGTGCGGTTGCTGCCGACAATTGCCTGCTGGTTAATCGGATCTGCTGTATAAGTACGGTTTTCCCTAAAGGTACAGGCAAGGCCTTTGTCGGTAAGAATAATAGGTTTTTCTTGAGCGCAGAAATCACCGATGACATCAAGGGTATCTTTTTGATCTTCTTTTTTAGGATCGGGACGGTAAATTAAAGTATCACCTGGTAGGCAAAAGCCTAAATTGTCGCTGTTGTCGACTTTACAGGTGGCAGGAAGCCTGTCAAGCAGTTTAACTTCAGTGTTTACCGTACGGTTTTGCATTGTCGGTGCGTTATTTCCGGTATCTTGATTTTCGACTTTGTTGCAGGAACATACTGCAAGTATTGATATCAAAGAAAAAATAGTAATTTTTTTGAACATTTTGTTACTCTTAAATTAAAAGATATTTTGCTTTTGTTAATTATTGCCTTTGCCGAAAAGATTTCAACATTTTTTGAAATTACGCTTCTGTTAAGAAAGAGTTTTTTCAAAACGGAAAAAATATTGTCCGACTTCTTTATCCATTCCGCCAACTTCTCCGTTTTTTACATTCGGATCCCGGTGAGCAGGATTAAAGAATTCAACAATATGAAAACCGCATTTATTGACATAAAAATGGATATTTCTTTTGTCAAAATAAGGCGTGTAGGTTTCCCATTTTTTAGTTTGAGGAAACATTTTTTCTAAGCTTTGCCAAATATTAAGGCCTAAACTTTTGCTTTGGCAATCAGGTTTAATGTAGAGCAAATCCAAATGATTAATATCGGTTTGTTCATTGATGACGACAACTGCACCGCCGACGATTTTGCCATTCTCTGTTGCAAAGAAAATTTTTGCACCTTCCGTTGAGAAAGACTGCTCTATATCTTTTCTTGGGAGAATGGTTTTAGGACAAGGACCGAATTCTTTCTCATAGCTTTCCTGAAATGCTTTTTGAATATCGGATATGAAGGTTTCCTTGTCGTTGCAGGGAATAAGGTCCATATGGAAAATTTTATAAAAGAACCTGAAATTTACAGTCTAGGTAAAAATCGGATTTTTTATTTTTCTTATTCGGT
>NZ_CAJKVK010000069.1 GCF_905203285.1 uncultured Succinatimonas sp. | reverse complement strand
TGTACAATTTTTTATTTATTTTTACCTAATGTTTTATATATGTCTGATGAAGCTAATTTTATGTAAAATTTTTTTTTGAAAAGCCTCATATATACGGACATTTGGTCAAGAAATGTTTTTATAACGAAAAAAATAACGTATAAAATTTGTTCCCTTAAATATATGGGGTACGGCTACAAGCCCATGTTGCATGAAATTTTTAAAGCTGAAATTATCAAGCTTTAATTCGTGATATCAGGATGCAACAAAACTCAAAACTTCTAATTTTGAGTAAAGTTTTCACGGAGAAAGAAGAAAATTAATAGCGGAAAAAGTCATGAGTAAAGACAGTCTTGTTATTTTAAAAGCTGTTGGATGTTTTATAGGAGCATCTTTAACTTGTTTTATTACTTTTGGAGTGGCTTTTGCAGATACTATTTTGTTTCCTGAAGATAAGTTTTCAGAGCAAGGCCTTGTGGAAAACACGCAAACTTTTCTTCTTTTGGCCTCTGCAGCAATTTATTGTTTTATAGGAAGACAGGCTCCCAATAAATTTTATATATTGATAAGCGGTTTCCTTGTCTGTCTTATGATTAGAGAGCTTGATGCCTTTTTTGACACTTATTTATTTCATGGCAGCTGGGTTTATTTTGCTTTAGTCGCTACGGCTTTGTTCGTTTACTCAAGTCTGCGTTCAGGATATAAAAAGGTTATTGATGATATTAGCTCCAGCTTGGAAAAGTATTCATTTTACTGGCTGTTTGCCGGCGTTACGGTAGTTTTGATTTTTTCGCGTATGTTCGGAATGAAAGTATTCTGGGAGAATGCTTTAGGTCCTAATTTTCATGTGGATATGAAGAGACTGGTTGAAGAAACCGCTGAATTATGGGGATATTTCATAATTATGGCTTCAGCTTTGGTTTGTCTTATTGAGTACAAGAGAAAATAAGGCAAAAATTTTCTCTATCTTTTTTTAAATCGTAGGTTCCTCATTGGTTGTTATTAAGGCTTATCAATGAGGATTTTTTTATTTATGCTTTTGTTTTTTAAGTTTGTCTTTGCCCTAATTTAAGATAGAGGAAATTTTTTAACAAATCAGATTGAATAGGCTTTACAGATCTTTTCTTTTAAAAAATTAAAATGTTTAAGTTCAGACAATCCGTCTTTCCATACTAATGATAAAGTTGCGTCAGGAAAATTAAGGTTATCATCATTAAGGGCAATGATACTTTTTGTGAATTCGTAATCAAGATCGGTTAAAAGTTCCGGAACAATGGCAAAACCGACGTTATGAGACACTAATGATAGGGCATAGTAATAATTATCGACTTCCCAAGCATTAGGAGATACGGTAATTCCTTTGGCATCGCGACTTAGATTTGAGCAGATAACGATTTGGCGATGTTTGGCTAACAGATCGCGTGTTATTTCTTTTTGTGCGGCAAGCGGATGGTTTTTCCCTACAATTATGCGGTTGGGGACTTGGCGTAAATGCGAGAAATTAAACGGCAGTGTTTCGTTATGATTAAAGTAAAGAGCCACGTCCAGATCGTATTCAAGCATTAGTTCTTTTACTTCAAAAGATGAAATCGGTGACAAGCGCAGAGCTAGATGCGGAAAAGCTTCTGCATATTGACGTAAAACATGGAAAAGCTCCGCATCATATATAGAAAAATCAATACCGAAATGAAGACTTGGCTGGGTTGTATCATGAAGCGCCATAGCCCTTTCGTAAAAGATTTCTCCGTCTTCAACCAACTTCTTTACATGCTTTAATAGAAGGGAGCCGCGTTCTGTAAGTTCAATTTTATGTCCGCGTTTAAACAGCTGATAATTAAGATCGTCTTCTAAATCACGGATATATCCTGAAATTACCGATTGAGCTTTGCCCATATGCCGCGCAGTTTGGGAAAAAGATCCTAATTTGGCGGCTAAAACGAAGGCTTGAAGCTGGTTGAAGTTAAAGTCCATTTTTTCTCCTTTTAAGTGAGGAGTATTTTCTAAGCTATAGCAAATAGTCTTCTTTTATAAATAATAATGAATGACAATGCTAATGACATCAAGCCTAATGCGCCGAATGCTCCGTTTAAGGTTATGAGTTCAGACATGAAGCCGATTAAAGCAGGGCCTAAAATCAAAGCTCCGTACCCGCAAGTTGAAATTGATGATACAGCAGCTATGACCGGCATGCTCTGTTGCTTTCCAGCAAGCGAAATGCAGATAGGCATAATATTGGCTAGAGCAAAACCCAAAACCATAAAGCAGGCGTAGATAATAATTAAATTTTGCGCAAAGTATACGGCTATAAGTGCGGTAGCGCAGAGACTTACTCCGCCCAACACGACTTTGTAGTTTTTAAATTTACCGATTAAATAAGCTCCTGAAAAACGACCTGCTGCCATAGCGATAATTAAGACAATGTAGGCAGAGCTAGCAAATCCGATACTGATATCGGTTTTTTGCAATAAGAAAAGACCTGACCAATCAAGCATTCCGCCTTCAACCATATAAATAAGGCTTGAAATAAATGCAAAGAAAATTACGGCACCTTTGGGCAGTACGAACAGTTTCTCTTTGTGCTTTTTATCAGGGTTAAAGATCGCTACGCTGCCTATGCTGCGTAAGGCATTTAATGTTATTCCGGTTAAAATTACGGACGGAATAGCTATTGCTGCAAAAATACTGAATTTTAAGAAAATTAAAGCGCAGATAATGGCAAGAGCTATGATTTCTCCTAATGAATAACATCCGTGCATTGACGGCAGCAATATCCTTTTTGTCGTTTTCTCAAGATGTGTTCCGTAAATATTTCCACCGACTTCAACGCATCCTAGCGTTAAACCGAAAATAAATACTGTCGGGGCAAGCAGATGAATCGGGGGCATTGCAGCAAGCAGCAACAAAGATCCCGTAAGCGCAGCCGCTGAAAGTGACAGCGCATTCTGGATGCCGGCAAAACTTATAAAAAACGAAATAAGAAGCATTCCTATGATTGAGCCGGTGCCCATCAGAAGAATGATGCGTGAGAGCTCTAAATGAGTTAAAGAAAGCTCTTCTTTAATATAAGGCACTAAAGGTGCCCATGACGCAATTGCAAATCCTGCAAGTGCAAAAGCGGCGCGTGCCGCAAATACTGTTCCTGCAGGACGATTAGCGCAGAACATAACTAACCTCCTGTTGATGTTTCCGTATATATATTATCAATCAAAATTTAATTATAAAAAAGTTAGTTTCCATCAGAATTCTGATGGATGAAACTGTAAAAGATTTAATGTTTTTTGGCTGTTTTTTCAGTGAGGTAAAATGTCTGCTGCGATGATTTCTTTCATAGAAAAAAGTCAGTATGTTAAAATATCTTATTAAGCTTTAATGCTGATTTAATTTACGATTGTGTGAAGAATTCAATTGTGTTTCTGCACGGTCGTAACGTTGTAGATTCCTCCTAAAATGCGGAGGATTTTTTTTTGAAGGTGTAATGTGAGCGAAAAACTGCAAAAAGTCTTGGCAAGACAAGGCCTCGGATCACGTCGTGAATTAGACGCATTGATTGCAGCCGGAAGAGTTGAGGTTAACGGAAAAGTCGCAGAGGTCGGCGATCGTGTAGAAGGACCTTTGACTGTAAAAATTGACGGAAAAGTTGTGTTGACCCCGTTATCTGAAAAGCCTAAATGCCGTGTGCTTATGTACTATAAGCCAGAAGGCGAAGTCACTACTTACAAAGATCCTGAAGATCGTCCTACGGTTTTTGATCATTTACCCCGTCCTGACGGAGGTCGCTGGATTTATGTGGGGCGTCTTGATTTAAATACGTCAGGTTTACTGCTGTTTACTACGGATGGTGAGCTTGCAAATGCTTTGATGCATCCTTCAAAGGAAATTGAGCGTGTTTATGCTGCACGTATTTACGGTGAGGTGACCGATGAGCAAATTGCCGCGTTAAAACAAGGCGTGATGCTTGAAGACGGAAAAGCTTCTTTTGATAAAGTTGTTTTTGCCGGAGGAGAGGGACGTAATCAGTGGTATCACGTTTCTTTAAAAGAAGGACGTAATCGCGAGGTGCGTCGTTTATGGGAAGCTGTGGGCTTACAAGTCAGTCGTCTTATCCGTATTCGTTATGCCGGAGTGGATCTTGATAATAAATTAAGAGCAGGAAAATATCGTGAGCTTACTCTAAGCGAGATTAATAATTTAAGAGCGGCAGCCGGTCTTAAAGCTCTTGAAAGCAGCGAGATTGCCCGTACTTCTTTAGCTTCAATGAGCAATGATAAAAAGCATGCCCTTGAAAAATTTGCCAAACATAAAGCCAATATTAAAGCCGCAGGTCGTAAAGCTTTAAATGCATCACATAATCCTTTCAGAAAAGGAAGAGCTGATGACAAAGATCGAAATCCGTACGGCTCCCGTTCCGGAAAGTCTGTCTATGGAGACGCCAAGCGTTCATCTTACGGAAGAGAGGATAACGGCAGGTTTGCAAAACGCTTTAGTAAAAACGACCGTTAATATTCTTAGGAATGCGCATATCTTGCAATATGCGCATAATAGTGTATATTTTTATTACTGCCATAAGGCATAAGTCGATAAAGTATTAAAAAAAGTGTCACCTGACAGTTGTTTCTCTTTTATAAATTTATTTTCCTCTCTTTTAACCGTTAAAGAAGTAAAGCTATGGATCCTGTAGTCGCTCATCATGTCATGTTTGACATGGCGTGGGTAAATGATCCGACTGCATGGTTGGGTCTTTTAACTCTGGTTGTTATCGAAATCGTTTTAGGTATTGATAACTTAGTATTTATCGCTATTCTGTCGGCAAAATTGCCAAAGCATCAGCAGGCGAAAGCTCGTTATGCCGGTTTGGGCGGTGCTTTAGTCATTCGTCTCATTTTGTTGACATGCATTTCGTATATCGTGTCTATGACTAAACCGCTTTTCAATTTAGGCGATTTTGCAGTGTCAGGACGTGATATCGTAATGATGATAGGCGGTATTTTCCTTTTATATAAAGCAACGCATGAGCTTCATTCAAAGCTTGAAGGTTTTGACGAAGAACTGTCTGCAAGTAAAGCGGCCGGTCACGCTTTCGGTTTGGTTGTACTTCAGATCATGGTATTAGACGCGGTATTCTCGCTTGATGCCATTATTACAGCCGTAGGTATGATTGACCATGTCTTTATCATGATGTTTGCCGTAGTTATAGCTATGGGTATCATGACATTGGCAAGTAAGGCTATAACCGAATTCGTAAGCCATCATCCGACTTTGGTTATTCTCTGTTTAGGCTTCCTCTTGCTTATCGGTTTCAGTCTTATCATGGAAGCTTTGCATTTCCATGTTCCTAAGGGATACCTCTATGCCGCAATCGGTTTCTCGATCCTCATTGAAATCTTTAATCAGGTAGCTCGTAAAAATACTTTAAATTTGGGTTCAGGCGTTAACTCAATGCAAAGCCGAGAAATCGCCGCTAACTTAGTGCTGAGGCTTCTTGGTTCTAATCAGAATCAGGTTCAAACCTTAAAAGAAGCTATCGTTTCAAAAACAGGATCTTCTGTTTTTAACACCCAGGAAAAAGAGATGGTGTCACGCGTATTGCAGTTATCTTCACTGCCGGTAAAAGCCGTAATGACCGCGCGTCCCGATCTTGAAATGGTAGATCTTGATGATGATTATGAATCATTGAAAAAAGAGGCTTTGTCTTTAACTCATTCTCGTTTGGTCGCCTATAAAGACGGACAAAAAGATCAGCCTTTAGGCTATATCAGAAGAATTGACATTCTGACTCAGGGCTTGTCCCTTGGGAAGAATCAGCTGCCTCTTTCTCAGAAGGTTCGTCAGCCGCTTTATTTGCCTGAGACTGTAAATATTTTAAAGGCTCTTGAAGAGTTTAGAAAAGCAAAGAAAAACATCGCCTTTATTTTTGATGAGTTCGGTAATTTTGAAGGTGTCGCGTCACTTCACGACATTATGGAAGAAATCGCAGGTGAACTTCCTGATCAAACCGAAATACCTGAAATCGTCAGAATTCGTCCCGGCGTTTTCAGAATCGAGGGTGATGCCATATTGACTGACATAACCCGTGTTACCGGATTTACCGTGCCTGCAAACGATCAATATCATACTATGGCCGGATTTATTCTTGATTATTTACAAAGAATGCCGGAGCTTGGTGAAAAGATCGCTCTTGCTAAATGGTCAATTGAGGTTATTAAGGTTGACGGTAATTCAATTGAAGCCGTACGCCTTACTAACTTGGCGCAAGCTGCAAAAGCCGGTGAAGTAAAAAAAGCTTAAGCTAAAAATGATGTTTATGGAAAGGGGTGGCAAATTAAATGTCACCCTTTTTGCTTTTGCTTACTGTAATTTTTCTCCTGCAAGGATATCTACGGCATCCTGAAGCAGCTTCCATTTCCCGTCCTTAAATTCAAATACGGTTACGGCACAGTTTTTCTGTTCTTTGTGATGCCAAAAGTCTGCAGCACTTTGATGGTTTACAATGGTAATTAAGCCTTTTATAAAAGCACCATGAGATACTATTAATATTTTTTGAGAGTTATGTTCTTCTTTTGATATTTTTGTTAAAAACTTATTTCCTCTTTTTAGTAGGTCGTATACTGATTCTCCACCTTTTGCCGGGATATAGTTTTCAGGAGATCTGAAATATGTGTGCAAGGCATTTTCAGGGTCATTGTTTATCATATCCATAGTTTTGCCTTCATTGATCCCGAAAGTAATTTCTTTTAAAAGATCTTCAGGGATGATTTCACACGTTTTATCAGATAAAACTAAATTTGCAGTTTCTTTTGCTCTAATTAGTGGGCTGCAATAACATTTGTTAAAGTGAATATCTTTAAGTTTGAAACTTGCCTTTATTGCATCTTCTTTTCCTTTCTCATTTAAAGGAATGTCTGCTTGTCCTTGCATTTTTTGCTGAATATTCCATTCTGTGGTTCCATGGCGCATAACATATAGAATCATATTTTTCCCTTTATTCAAGTCCAATTTCTTTCATTTTTCGCCATAAAGTGTTGCGGCTGATTTTTAGCCGAGAGGCTACTTTAGTTTTATGAAAGTTTTCTTCTCTCAGAATATTTAGAATAATTTTGTTTTCTATTTCTTCCAATGACCCTTGTAAAAAGTTTTCAATATTTTCTGGACGTTTTTCATACAGGCTGTTCCATTTTGACATTTCCTGTTTCAGGATCTCTTCTGTTACATAATCTCCTTGAAGCATTGCAGCAACATGTCGAATAATTCCACGAAGTTCGTGTAAATTACCATGCCAAGGCTGATTTAAAATATAATCCTTTGCTTCTGCAGTAAATCCGCTACAGTTTTTTCCATAAAGATTGCAAAATTGTCCTAGGGATAAAGTTGCTAAAAACATTAAATCGCTTTTTCTTTCGCGTAGGGGCGGAATTGTTATTACTAAGGATCCTAAGGATGTTAAAAGAAATCTAGTTAATGCAACAATATCTTCTTTTGTTATGTCAACTAGTTGATCAAAAAGACAAATTAGTCTTGAATGTTTGCAGAAGCCGCTAGACTTTATATATTCAAGAAATAGTTTTGCGATTGAAAAATCAACATGTTGCAGATTTTTAACTACCAAAGTTAAAGATAAAGACGTTAGAAATGAATCTTTTTTTTCAAATAAGATTTTTAAGACCTCTGGAGTAAAGTTTAAAGCGTCCATACCGTAAAAACCGCCTTTACCGAACGAACTTAACTTATAGATCATATTTGCCATAGGCTGACGACCGGTAAAAGGTTCTCCTGAGATTAATATTGGCGCAGTTGTCTGGGCAAATGTTTTTCCATCCGAAATGGCTTGAGACATTTTGTTATCAGCTGAATTAAATGATTCGAATTCAAACGGATAGGTGATTTTTGATAAATCTTTTATTAAGGATTTTACGCTATTATTAAGTGTGTTTAGTTTTGTCCAAATAACAATGATTACTTTGTTGTTCCTGAAAAAATCTGGTTTAAAAGTTAAAAGCCATGACGAGTTGTTTTTTTCGAAATGGATATTATCCTGAATTTGATTATTGAGAAATTTTTTGGAAAAAGAAATTGATATTTCTTGCATTAGATTTAATGATATTTTGGTTAAATTTTCTCCTGAAGCTTGGGAATGAATGCATTCTCCGTTTTCGGAAATAATAAAGAATGACGTATTAAGATTTTTTAGTATATTTCTTTGAATGAGGGCCATATCTTCAGTTATAGCACTCATCTTCTTTAATGTAAGAATTTGTTTAAAACAACTCCGTACGCTGTCTTCTCCTGAAGATATCATAATATTATTGATACCTTCATTCGTTGCGAATCTTACGGACGTTGCATCTCCAATCACTAATTCCATCCCTTCATTTTTTAATTTATGCATTAGTTCTATATTTTCTTGAGCAGTTTCTGTTACATAAATTTCTAATGGACGATCCAACAGACGATATAAATATTTCGCGGCATTTGTTACTTCACTAAAACCAACAAGACACATTTTTTTACTTTGCGTGTTTTTAGCAAGGGCTATAGTGTTTATTAAATCGTTTGTAGATATTCCTATATCGAAAGTAGGAATTTTAACGGCACTGCCTATCATTCTTGCTGTGCCGCCGCGAGAGATGATAGCGTCAATTTCATGGGTTGTGTACTGTAAAGCAATGTCTACGCCTTTTTGGAGTTCTCCCGTCTCATAAATGACTTCAATATCAGGAAATTCTTCTGATACATTTTTTATTGTGGTTTCAAGCCCTGGAAAAGGAGAAATGGCAAGTATTTTTATTATGTTCGTCGTAGTCATTTGCGTTTCTCGTTTTACTTAACAATTGTTTGAATATTTAACCTTAATTTAATTATACAGTATAAAAATCAAACGATTTTAAATTTAACAATGTCCTAAAATTGCACGATTTACTATAAAATTTATATATTTTTAAAATTTATGTCACAAAAATAAACGTTAAGATTTTAAAAAGGTAATACATGCTACATAATCAAACAAAACTAAACCTTTAACTAAGGAGTTATTTTTATGAAAGCAGCTTTTGTTACAGATTTGAAAAAGGTAGAAATCAGAGAAATCGAAAAACCACAAATAACCCCAGATCAAGTTTTGATTAAGACTTATACGGCAGGGGTTTGCGGGTCTGATTTGCATTTGTTTTTAGGCAGTCACCCTTTTCGTAAAGCTCCTGCAATTTTAGGCCATGAAATCGCTGGAGAAATTGTAGAAGTTGGCAGTAATGTTACCAATTTGAAAGTTGGGGATAGAGTTACAGTTGAACCTCAATTAGGTTGCGGAAAATGTCATTTCTGTTATGAAGGCAATGAGAATTTGTGTTTGCAAAAAAGTGTTCCGGGAACTCCTAAATGGGTAGGTACTTTTGTTGAGTACTTCCCTGCACCAGCATGTAAAACTTATAAATTAGCAGATAACGTTTCGTATGAAGTTGGTACTTTAATTGAGCCTTTAGCTGTTGCTGTTCATGCTTTACATCGTATTGATACTGGAACGGCTGGTAAGAATTTGTTGATTTTAGGTGCAGGCACTGTCGGTTTGTTAGCTCTTGCCGTTGCAAAGGCACAAGGATACACAAATATTATTTGCACTGACACTGCTGAATATAACCGTGAAATGGCATTAAAATTTGGTGCTCATTATGCCTTAGATCCGTTAAAGGAAGATGTTGTAGCTCGCGTAAAGGAAATAACTGGAGGAGTTGGTGTTGATGCAAGTTTAGTTTGTGCGGGTGCTCCTAATATTATTGATCAAGCGTCATCTTGTACAAAGAAACAGGGATTAGTTGGTTTGGTAGCGATGATCACTAAGAATATTCCTGTTTATACCTATGGCTTTGTATTTAATGAGCAAAAACTTATTGGAAGCATGACTTATGCTCATAAATATTTTGCCGAAGCTGTAGAGCTGGTTAACAATGGTCTTGATTTAAAAGATTATGTAACGCAAGTCTTCCCTCTTGATAAAGCTCAAGATGCTTTAGCATGCTTGGCTGAAAAGAAAGAACACGTTATTAAAGTTTTAGTTAAACCTTAATTTTTAGGAGAGCTACTATGAAAAAATTAGCATTAATAGGTTTATCTGCCTTATTTGCCGCAATGGCTGTTTCTTTATCCGGATGTGGAGAAAAGGAAGAAGAGACAATTACGCTAAAACTTGGACATATTCAATCTGAACAAGATTTATGGCATGTAGGTTCGCTTAAATTTAAGGAAGAAGTTGAGAAACTTTCAAATGGAAAAATAAAAATAGAGATTTTCCCTAATTCTACTTTAGGTGGAGATAGAGATCTTGCCGAAGGTATGAAAATGGGAACTGTTGACTTTGCTCTAATTGCTGGAGTTTTAGGTAATTTTGATAAGTCAATTTCAATTTTGGAATTACCGTATCTTTTTAGAACTCATGATGAGTATACAAAAATCGTTGATGGAGCGATAGGTCAAGAAATTTCTCAAAATGTTCTTAAAAGTTCTGGAATTAGAATCTTAAATTGGTGGGATCGTGGTCCAAGACATACGACCGCAAATAAACCGATTAATACACCGGAAGATTTAATCGGTTTGAAGATTCGTGTTCCTGAAATCCCTGCAATGGTTGATACATGGAAGGCAATGGGAGCAACTCCTACTCCGATGGCTTGGTCTGAGGTTTATACCGGACTTCAGCAACATACTATTGATGCTCAGGAGAATCCTATTCCGTTTATTTATGGTGGACGAATTCAAGAGGTTCAAACTCATATAAGTTTGACAGCCCATAAATATGAGTATGTAACTTTAGCAATGTCTGACAAGAAATTCCAAGGACTGTCTAAAGAACAGCAAGATATCATTGTTAAAGCTGCTAAAACTGCAACAGATTATGAAAATAATTTAGTTGTTACAGAAACGGAAAAACTGCTCAATGAAATGGTTGAAAAGAACGGATTAATTGTTGTTAAACCGAATATTGAACCGTTTGCAGAATTGGCAGTTAAAGCTCATATGCCTTATGCACAATCTATAGGTATGGAAGATCTTCTGAATCGTATTAATAAAGAGCTTGGAAGATAAACATCTCTTGTCTTTGTTGAGGGTGACTAAAAAGTCACCTTCTTTTTTACCTGAAAAAAGCTCTTAATTTTTA
>NZ_CAJKVK010000068.1 GCF_905203285.1 uncultured Succinatimonas sp. | reverse complement strand
TACATTCGATAAGATTAAATTTAAGTTCCTGAGAAAGCTTTCTTATAATCGGTACGGCCTGACCCGGCTGATTAATCGGATTATCATCGATGATAACGCCCAGGTTTTTAAACTTAAAAGTATTATAAAAAAGCCTTAGTTCCGACTCGTAGCGATTCATTTCCTTTTGCACGTGAATGTTCTTTTTATTTGAAAACTCACCAGGTCCTATAATTCCCGAGCTTTCAGGATCGGTAGGAGTCATGACTAAAACCGGAACGTTTAAGGAACTGTCAGTAAGCATCTGACCTGCGACGGTTCCCAGTGCCCATACCATGGAAATGTCATTTGAAGACTTTATGCGATTTTTTAAAGTATCGGCAAGCTCTTTGGCTTTATCATGATCCCAATATCCGTCATAAA
This sequence comes from uncultured Succinatimonas sp., assembly GCF_905203285.1. GTDB lineage: Bacteria > Pseudomonadota > Gammaproteobacteria > Enterobacterales > Succinivibrionaceae > Succinatimonas. The sequence goes on along the minus strand of NZ_CAJKVK010000068.1, from coordinate 11,038 downwards.
ATCCGTCTTCAACAAACTCAATGCAGCCGCCGTGCGTCTTTTGCGCCATTTTCTGAAAACTATTGTTCTTATCTAAAAGAAAGTTACGATCAATAAGCTCACCGTTTATAAATCCGTTTCTTTGCAAGGCAAGAGTCGTTTGTCTGAATACTTTTTGAAAATCCGAATAACTTCCGGCTTGAAAAACAGCCACCTTGTACGCATTTCCCAGCGAACATTGCGTACTTTGTGCTGAAAAAGCGGCAAAACTTAATAAAACTTGCCCCAAAATAAACGCTTTAAAGCTGCGTTTAAAAAAATTATGTAAAAACATGATCCTCTTACATCCGTACAGGTGCAATACCGTCCTTAACTATCTATAATAAACGCAAAACCACGGTCTTTTGAGTAAATTAATGAAAAATATCCTTAAAGCTGTTTTCAATCTGCGCTTATTTGCCGTTTTAGTGGTATTTTTCATATCCCAATTCTTTTTTGTCTCACTTGTCGTCTCTTCTTATAACGATTACCGCGTTCAAACTGCGCAGGATCTGCTGCAATTTAATATAAACAATACCGCGATGCGCATTAACAACATCACGGCAATGGGACGCAACATTCAAAACTATCAAAGAGCGATGCAGGATCTTTACGATCTGAAAATGATAAGCAAAGCCGCGGACGTTTTTATCGCAGATAAAGACGGACGCATCGTTGTGGGTAAATCAACTGTCGGATTAAATACCATAGATATTAAAAAACTTACCGGGCAGAACATCTTACTTTCCGGCAATATTTATTTATACGCACCCTTTTTTGATATTACAGGACATAATGCGGGTTTTGTTCTTGCAACGCTTGGAAACAATCAAAAGCAAAGTTTAAGTGAAGAAGAAACAAAAAAACTTTATGCAAGCGTAGGACTAGGCCTTGTTATCTCCACTTTATGCTTTATCGTCTTTTTTATTCTGATTAACCTAAAAAGACAAAATGCAAACCATGTTTCCTCAGTAATAACTTTACTTATACCCTTTTTTATTGCGCAGATGATAATCATTGCCTGCATGACGCCAAGCGTGATAAAGGCAATTGATAACCATGCCGACTCATTGCAGACGGCAGCTTTCGGGTCAGTAAGCAAAGACTTCTCCGCCGTAACGAGGCTTAACATCAGCCTTCATGAAGTAAGCGGCTTTAACGATTACTTTATAAAATTAAAAGAAAATGTTCCTTTTATCGATAAAATTTCACTTACCGATGAAAAAGGCAATGTGATTGCCGGCGACAGTCTTAAAATCGATCAATCCTTTCCTATCATCAGTCATAATGAAGTTATCGGCTCGCTAAGCCTTACCACAAAGATTGAATACGCAAAATTTGTTGATTTGGGGCTTAACCTTTTAACATTATTTTTTATTTCAGCGCTTTTAGCCTATGAATTGACCTCGCTGTTACGTCATGAAATGGCAAGAATGCTGCGTCCACAAAAGAAAATTCCTTTTGAACCTTCGCTTATCCGTCCGCTTGGTTTTTTGATTATTTTCGGCGCTTTTCTCCCTGTCAGCATCGTACCTGTCTTTATGGGTCAATATGCTGATGATTTAGGCTTTTTATCTTCAGATCTCGTTAAAAGTCTTGCCGTTTCAACCGACATGACGGGTGTTGCAATAAGCTCTCTTTTGATTTTGTTTTGCGACAAAGCATTAAGCGATTGGAAAAAAGTATTGCCTATAAGCTCTTTCCTCCTTATTTTCAGCACCGCGCTTTGTTTTCTGTCTTTTAACGCCTATTCATTTTTACTTGGCAGACTGTTATACGGTATTGCCTACGGCGGCATTATCGTAAGCTGCCAATTATGCGTTATGGACTCAACCGACGACACTTCTCGGGCAAAAGGCATGTCTGCAGCATTTGCCGGACTTTTCTCGGGAGTTTTATGCGGAGTGGCCGCAGGCGGAATAATCGCCGATAAATTTAATATGCGCTTGGTGTTTGCTATTTCCTGTGCCTTTGCCGTATTTGATTTCCTGCTGTTGCTTTATATTATGAAGCACCGTACAGCGCTTAGCGCTAACGCTTCTACACATAAAAACGATTTTAAGAGCGTTTTACTTCCTTTATCAAAAGTAACTGCCTTTATTAAAGATCCTAAATCCTTGTCTCTTATGCTCCTGCAGGTAATTCCCTACAGCGCTATCGGCATCGGATTTTTTAATTTCTTCCTGCCCGTTACCGTACAGGAAAACGGAATGGGAGCCTCAACCGTCGGACAGCTTAATTTCTTATATTCGTTCCTGGTTATCATCCTTGCTCCGATCATGGGCAAAGTTATAGATAAAATTGACCGAAAATATGTGATTTTGTCTCTGGCACTTTTATTCTCAGCGCTGGTTCCGCTTGCATTTAAACTGCCAAGCCTTATCGGCGCTTCAATACTTGCCATGATTTTATTAGGCATATCCGCATCGATTAACGAAGGCGGTCAACCGGCCGTAATGGCAAGTTATGAGGTTTCTAAAAAAATCGGACCGTCAATATCAATTAAAGTCCTGGATTCATTTTTAAGGTTGGGTCAAATAGCAGGGCCTCTCATAATTGCCGTAATAATGAGCGCTTTCGGCACCGCCGGCTTTTCATTCATGGCAATAACAGTCGCAGTATGCGCAATGCTGTTTTTTATAATTCAGCACTTTTTGAACATAAGGAAAACATCGTGTTAACTGATTTTCTAAAACCGCATCTTAAAAGATTCTGCGATAAATTTTCCGACATGAGTTTAAAAGACTACCATGGACTGCTTTTTACCAAGGGTACCGTACCGTCTGACACTTTTATAAATGCCGTTATAAGCAACATAAAACTAAATTACGGCGATATTGATGAAGAAAACGTACGCTTGGCGTTAAAGCATCCGCAGTGCGTTTATTGCGCCAATCACGGCGGAATTGAAAATCATCCTGAACTTATAGCATCAAGTCTTATGAGTTCATACTTTGCTCCGCTTTTTAAAAAGCAGGCTTTAATAATTCTTGCCTGTACCTCCATTGGCCCTAAAAACCCTACCGTTCCCGGCGGTTTCCTTTTAGGAAAGCGCCTTGAAGAAAACCACTACAAGCGCAAAAGAATAAGCTTCATCCCAAGAAAATACGATCTTAAATATCTTTGTTCCTTAAGAGCGCTAAAAAGTGATGATATAAAGCGCAAGCTAAACACGGTATCTGCTTTAGCATCATCATATGAACTCTCAGCCATAGAAGCTTTTACTCCTGAAAATTTCGGAGAAAATTCTTTTTTAAGCCAATGCTTTAAGGCAAACTCATTTTATATAAAGAGTTTTTTAACTAAGGTTCCCCATTGCCCCTGCTACTTTGTAGATGACAGCGTCCTAATAAGCGATCTTTTGAAAATATCGCTTGAAAATGAAAATTCATTTATTTTCAAAATTTTTAACTCTCCTCATCTTTTATATACGCTTTGTAAAAATCTTAAAGGCAGAGCTAACCTTTGGTCTGATGAAAGGGTAACGGACAATTGGAAATACGATTTTACCGGCAGAGGATCGGTACTTTTTTATAGAAAAAAAGACTCAGGAACTATTGAACAATTATCTTTGGTCAAAGATAAAAACGACGTCTATCTTCGATCGGCTGACTATACATTAAAAGTAACGCCGCAGAACATCATTGAAGCTTTAAATAAAAACGCGTTAATTGCCGATCTGTATTTAGGCTATATCTGCTTGACATTAGACTATAACGTATCTTTAATCGGCGGCATCTTTTTTAACTACTATATAAAAGATATGCTGGAAATTACCGCAAAAACTTTAAATCTGCCAAAACCTACAGAGCCTATCTACAGCACTGAATTTATTCAATCTTTTTTAACACCGTTTAAAGTCATCAGCCCTGATGCAGATCCTTTTTCTCTTAATAAGTCCCGTCCGCTGCTGCAGCTTGATTTACATCATCTTGAGCCTATAGATGAGACACAAGCTTCTTCCTTACTAACTGCAACGGTAAAAGAAGCTTTACCTCTATCAATTGCGGATATGCTTTTGGATTTTGATTTGTCCGATACGCAAATTACCGATCTAAGACAGGAATTAGTAAAAAACCTAAAAGCCAAATCACCGATAGAGTTTTATCTATAGATTTTTACACAAGAAAAAATTAATTTAATTTTTAGCCTAAATAAGCAACTAATAATATAATACGCACCGTAAAAATAAGCGTTTAACTTTACTTAAAGGACAAAGGTCGGATATGCTGACTCAAGGAATGTATTCTATAGGCTTACTCGTATGTTCTAACATTTTCATGACCTTGGCATGGTACGGTCATTTGAAGATGAAAGAGGAATTTTCATGGTTTGCCGCATTACCTCTTCTTGGCGTAATCATTTTCAGCTGGTGCCTTGCCTTTTTTGAATACTGCCTGCAAGTTCCAGCAAATCGCATCGGATTTAAGGATAACGGCGGTCCTTTTGATATTATGCAGTTAAAAGTTATTCAGGAAGTAATAACGCTTACCGTTTTTACCGTGTTTTCCATCATAGCTTTCCATATGGAGCTTAAATGGAACCATTTATGGGCGGCTTTATGCTTAATCGCCGCAGTTTATTTTGCTTTCAGACCGTAAAATTTTTTAGCGACGTCTTGTCAAAAATGCAAGACGGTGTTTAAGCGGCTTTTTTACTGCGATGAGCAAACTTTAAAAATTCAGAAGGAATATCCTTTTCATCAAGATTTAAAACCGCATCCGTACTGCCGAGCTTTTTTGCCATATCATAAAACCAGCATTTATACTTAAGAAAATCCAAAGTTTCCTGCAGTAAAGCAATTTGCGACATGACCTCTTCTTTTCTTGCATAAAAAAGCGCACGCCGTTTTTCTATTGAGGAATCACCTTTGGCGCACCAGATAAGAAATTCTTTAATATCTTTAATGGAAAGACCGCTGTGCTTTAAACAGTCAATTACATTTAAAACCTCAAGCTCTTTATCTGAAAATACGCGAATACCGCCTTCGGTGCGCTTTAAATCCTTAAAAAAACCTTCTTTATCGTAAAATCTCAAAGTTGAAACGGAAATTCCCGTCAGCTTTGCCACATCACCGATTGAATATTTCACTTTTCACCTCAAAAAACTCTTGACCTAAAGTTAACTTTAGGTCTTATGATTTTATCAACTTAAATATTTTTTGGCTAACATCTAAGGAAATTTATATGAAAGACTGCGCTAATGATTTTGATTTTTGCACCCCGACCAGAGTTTTATTCGGCAAGGATAAGATTAATGAGTTACCAAAAGTTTTAGGTGCTTTCGGTAAAAAAGTACTGCTGGTTTACGGCGGCGGCAGTATTAAAAAGAACGGGATTTACACCAAGATTCAAGAACTGTTAAAAGACTTTGAGTTGTTTGAACTTTCAGGAGTAGAGCCTAATCCGCGCGTATCTTCAGTAAGAGCAGGAGCCAAGATCTGCAAAGAACAAAATATTGATGTGGTTCTCGCCGTGGGTGGCGGCAGTGTTCTTGACTGTTCAAAAATCATCTGCGACGCTGCCTTCTATGACGGAGATGCTTGGGATCTGGTGATTGACGGCAGCAAAATTACCAAAGCTCTGCCTTTAGTATCAATTCTCACTCTTGCCGCCACCGGAAGCGAATTTGATTGTGCCGCGGTTATTTCCAATCCCGATACCAATGAGAAAATCGGTATTTTAAACCCGCTTAATTTCCCTAAAGTATCGATTTTGGATCCTACCTACACGCTGACTGTTAATAAAAAGCATACCGCAGCAGGATGCGCCGATATCATGTCGCATATTTTTGAACAGTATATGGTTGACGGAACCAATATGGTATCTGAAAGCCTCTGCGAAGGAATATTACGTACCGTAGTTAAATTCGGCAAAATCGCTTATGACAACGGCGATAATTATACAGCACGCGCTAATTTAATGTGGGCAAGCTCACTTGCCTGCAACGGTATCTGCGCATTAGGCAGTGATATGGCTGCTTGGGTATGCCACGCTATTGAACATGAGTTAAGCGCTTTTTACGACATTACCCATGGCGAGGGTCTTGCAATTTTAACCCCGCAGGTGATGCGTTATACCCTAAATGACAGAACCAAAGCCCGCTACGCAGCATTTGCCCGCCGTGTCTTTAACATCAGTGAATGCGACGACAAATTGGCAGCTGAGACCGGAATTAACGCACTGGAGGAGTTTTTCGCTTCAATCGGACTACCAAAGACCCTGCCTGAGGTCGGTATTACCGATGACAAGCATTTTAAGGAAATGTCAGAGCATGCATGCAAATGTTTCCCGCTGCATCTTGCATTTGAACCTTTAACTCCAGATGACGTAGATAAAATCCTCCGTATGTGCATGTAATTTTGCACTTTAAGTTAAAGCAGGAATGAAATAAAAGCATTCCTGCTTAAATTAATACTCATTTTTATAAAAAAGTATTCATGAAAAAAATAAAACACCCTGTGTATTTACTTTGCTGCTCATTACTTATGCTGTTAAGTACGACAGCTTATGCCATCAGCGAATCGGAACATCAAAAAGTGATGTTTTTACTTAACAAATTATCTGAGTATGACAACCTCACTTTTGTCAGAAACGGCAGTGAATATAAAGCGGATGCGGCTGTTGAACACCTACTGCGTAAATATGATTACGCAAAGGATGACTTAAAAACTGCCGGGGATTTTATTATTCACTGCGCCAGTAGATCATCTTTAAGCGGCAAGCCGTATCTGGTTATTTATAAAAACGGGAAAAAAGAAAATTCCCAAGACTTCCTTTTTCGTCTATTAAAGGATTTTGATGCTAAATAACATGAAAAAATCCGGATTTAAAACCATTTTATATTTTTTGCTTCCAGTGGCCCTCATGTCCCTATTTTTATCATCATGTACCGCAGAATTCGGCACGCTGCCTAAAGGCGAATACCTAAAGAAAATCGAGCAATCTCCAAACTATCGGGACGGAGAATTTAGAAATCTTGAAGAAACTGCCGTTATGACCGGAGAGCAAAGCAAAATAGCGGCATGGTGGAATTTTTTGTTCGCAAAATATCCTAACCTTGAACCGACAAAACCGCTGCCTGCTGTCAAAACCGATTTAAAAGAGCTTAATAAAAATGAAGATTTACTGGTATGGCTCGGACACTCATCCACATTACTGCAGATAAACGGCAAAAGGATACTTATCGATCCGGTTATTGAAAACTACGCATCGCCGGTATCGTTTATAAATAAGGCCTTTTCAGGCACGACTTTATATACGGTAGACGATTTGCCGGATATTGATTATCTGGTTATTTCACATGACCATTGGGATCACCTTGAATACCCTACCGTCGGTTTTTTAAAAGACAAAGTAAAAGCCGTAATTTGTCCTTTGGGAATAAGAAGTCATCTTGAATATTGGGGTTTTTCACCAGAAAAAATTCTGGAGGGCGATTGGAACGATCATATTAAAGTCGATGATATTCTTGAAATAACCGTCCTTCCCGCACGGCATTTTTCTGGGCGTTTTCTATCCGCCAATAAGACCTTATGGTCAGGTTTTATGTTCACTACCCCGACTTACAGAATCTTCTATAGCGGTGACAGCGGATTCGGCAAGCATTTTAAAAAAATAGCCAAAGATTTTTCGGATAAAAAAATCGATTTAGCGCTGATTGAAAACGGACAATACAACGAAAACTGGAAAGATATTCATATGTTTCCTGAAGAAGTTGCAGAGGTTGGAACAATACTTAAGGCCAAAAAACTCATGCCATTGCATTCAGGACGTTTTGCGCTCAGCACCCATTCCTGGAATGAACCTTTTATACGCCTTGACAAAGCAAGCTTAAATAAAGATTACCAATTGATTACACCTTTAATCGGACAGATTGTCTATCTTGATAAAGACAATCAAACTTTTTCCAAATGGTGGGAATCAAGTTCCATCAACGGTCAAAAGCAATAATTTTGTCATTCGCAAAAGGTATGGAAACTTATAAAAATTAAGTATTTTTAAGTAAAAACATAAGTTTTTATACTAAAAAAAATCCGGAGAAATCACATGCAATACAGAATATTGCCCCACGGCAGCGAAAAAATCGGAGTAATCGGACTCGGACTTGGATCGGTAACTCCCGGCACAGATGTCTGCTCTCTCTTGGATTACTCGCTTGAAAAAGGCATAAATTTTTATGATCTGTGCGGAGCTTACGATTTCATATATCCTGAAATTAAAAGAACTTTAAGCAGACACCGCTCCGAAGTTTTCACACAAATGCATTTAGGTGCCGTATATAAAAACGGCGCCTATGCTTTTTCCAGAAATCTCAGCACGGTTAAAGACACTTTCAACCGTTTGCTTGACACCACCGGACTTGAATATACCGATTTTGGTTTTTTACATTGCATTGATGAAGAAAAAGATCTTGACTACGTGCTTAATAAAGGCATCTATGAACTTGCCCTTAAATTAAAGGCTCAAGGAATAATTAAGCACCTGGGCTTTTCAACCCACTCCCCGCTTATTGCTGAAAAACTCATAAATTTAGGCGGATTTGATTTATTTATGTTCAGCATTAATGCGGCCTTTGACTTTAAAAGAGGTGACTATGCCGTAGGAGACAGCGAGGAACGCGAAAACCTTTATCGCTTGGCACAAAGCAAAGGAGTGGCCATATCGGCCATGAGGCCGTTTGCCGGAGGTCAGCTTTTAAACGCTAAATTATCACCATTGGGAATTGCCTTAACCCCAGTGCAGAGCCTCGCTTACGTCCTTGAACGTCCTGCTGTAGTCACAGTTGTTGCAGGTGCAACCAAGACCTCCGAAATTGATGACTATATGAATTATTTCACCGCATCAAAAGATGAACTTGATTACTCGGCATTAGGCACAGTTCTGACTGAAGATGCCAAAGGCCGGTGCTTATACTGCAATCATTGCGCGCCCTGTCCTAAGAAGATCAACATCGGCCTTGTCAACAAATATTACGATTTAAGTAAATTAGGCGATCCGCTTGCCAAACAACATTATTTAAATCTTGATCACCACGCAAGTGAGTGCAACGACTGCGGACATTGCGATAAGCGCTGCCCCTTCAAGACAAAACAAATGCAAAGAATGCACGAAATAGCCGGCTATTTCGGAATTTAAATTTTTACTTACGTTAAGGAGATCTAAAACATGAAAGCAAGCTTACTTAAAACAGCAGTTCTTGCTGCCGCCGTTTGCGTATGTGGGACCGCTTTTGCAGCGGACATTGACGTTACTGCGTTAAAACACCGTGTTGATGCAAAAGACGCACCTGTAGTCTACATGACTACGGATATCAGTCCCGCAGGATTTATGAGAGCATATGAAGCATTGAACCGTATTCCTTCAGGCAAAGTTGCGGTAAAGCTTTCAACGGGCGAAGCCGGCAACACCCACTATCTGCAGCCTTCACTTATTAAAGATGTAGTAAGCAAAGTAAACGGTACTATCGTCGAGTGCAACACCGCTTACGGCGGGTCTCGCGCACAAACTGCCATGCACATGCAAGTTGCAAAAGACCACGGATTTACCGAAATTGCCGACGTAGACATCATGGACGCTGACGGTTCCATGGAAATTCCGGTTGAAGGAGGAACATTCCTTAAAACCAATTTAGTCGGCAAAAACATGGCAAATTATGACTTCATGGTAGTAATGAGCCACTTTAAAGGTCATGCCATGGGCGGATTCGGCGGAGCGTTGAAAAACATCTCCATCGGTGTTGCCTCAGCCGACGGTAAATTCAAAATTCACTCAGGCGGCACAATCGATAAAATGGACTCATGGGGTGCATTGGGAGCCTATGGCAAAAACTCAGGTAAAGAACACGATTCCTTTATCGCGTCCATGGCTGAAGCGGCAAAGTCAGTCTATGATTATTACGATCATGGCAACAAAATGCTTTTCATTTCCGTCATGAATAACCTTTCCGTCGACTGCGACTGTGACGGCAATCCGTCAGAGCCTGATATGCATGATATCGGTATTTTGGCATCTCTTGATCCTGTAGCTTTGGATCAAGCCTGCATTGATTTGGTGTATGCCGCTCCTGACAGCCAATCTTTGATTGAGCGTATTGAAAGCCGCAACGGACTTTTAATTCTCGATCACGCAGAAGAAATGGGTTTTGGACATAGAAATTATCAATTGGTATCTCTTGATAAATAACTAAATGCTTTTGCCGCAAGTTTCGCGGCACTTTTTGTTTTTCTTATGTACGATTTTATTGAAAGAGAAATAATCTACCTTTGGTATTATCTTGATATCCTATGCAGGCAGATTGTACCTTTTTACATCATCGGAACCCTCTTAGGCTCTGCTATCTCGGTTTTTGCCAAAGATAGAATTCATGCTCTTCTTGTAAAAAGCAAATTAAAAAAATTCGGTTTTTTAGGTTATATCTTTGCAGCTCTTTTAGGCTTTGCCTCCCCTATCTGCATGTACGGCACCATTCCCTTGGTAGTCGCCTTTTATCAAAAAGGCGTAAGACAGGATTTTTTAGCCTGCTTCATGGTAGCATCCGTACTCTTAAACCCTCAATTAATTGCTTATTCGGCAGCCTTAGGCCCCCTTGTTTTCAGTCTGCGACTTGTCACCTGTTTTTTAATGGCCCTAAGCGCCGGAGTATTGATTCGCATATTTTTTAAGCATTCCGACTTTTTCGTATTCACCTTATTTGGGATCGGACATAATCACGACACCGATCCCAATCTTTTTATGCGTTACTTAAAAAATGTCGGACGTAACATAAAAGCCACTTTACCTTATTTTGCCGCCGGTATTTTACTAGCCGCACTTTTTACAATTCATGTTCCACAAGATGCTTTTGCCGAATTTTTCGGTAAAGACAACGGTTTTGGAGTTTTACTGTCGGCAACCCTCGGCGTACCTTTATACTTATGCGGCGGTGGTACCATTCCTATCTTAATTACCTGGCTTGCCTCAGGTATGTCGATAGGAGCTGCCGTTGCCTTTATGTTATCAGGACCTGCCACCAAACTTAC
>NZ_CAJKVK010000067.1 GCF_905203285.1 uncultured Succinatimonas sp. | reverse complement strand
AAAAATAACTATTTTCCCTTTTCTTATATTTTTCATCCTCTAATAAGCAGTTAATTTACAAAATTTGCCGTAAAATGTGAGCTGTAAACAATAATTTGGCATAAAATTCAAGCGATGTTTTTACTTTTTTGTCTGGCTATTTTGAACGGTGCCGCCACCCCGATACAAACAGCGGCAAACAACAAATTAAGATTTCAGTTAGGATCTCCCTTTTTAGCTTCGCTTATAAATTGTTCAGTAGGCGTATCCTGTTTAATCCTCGCCAATTTAATCACCGGAAATTTTTGTCTTCCTCAAGACGTTTTTTCCACCACTCCTTTATGGACATGGAGCGGCGGATTGATGGGCGTGTTCATTCTCGTCATCGCCATCGTACTCATGAATCATTTAGGCGGACTTAAAACCGTTCTTATTACCATGACGGGAATGATTTTAACCGGAATCATTCTTGATCATTTTGCTCTTTTAAACGTACCGCATCATCCTTTTGATTTAAATCGCGCCATAGGACTTTGCTGCGTGATTTTAGGCATCACCCTAGTATTTAAACTGCCGCAACTTATAAAAAGCGGTCAAAAATTTAACTTTAAATTATCCGAGATCTGTCTTTATCCTTTAGGACTGTTTTCAGGATCGCTTATGACGCTGCAATCGGCCATCAATGCGATTTTAAGCGTTAAATTAAATTCACTTATTCTGACAGCGCTTTTTTGCATGTCCTTATCTCTTGTCCTTTTTTTCTGCATCGGTTTTTGCACAAAACCCGGCTTAAAACCTCTTTTGCAGCTTAAAGTTAAAGGTCAATATTGGATCTTGTGCGGCGGAGCTTGCGGTGCTTTCTTTATTTTAGGCAATGCCTTTTTAATTCCGCTTTTAGGCGCAAGCGCCGTATCAATTCTCTGCATCACGGGGCAATTGTCCTGCGGTCTTATCATTGATCATTTCGGATTATTATCAGCAAAACAAAGAAGAGCACAGTTTTCGCAGATTTTAGGCCTTACCATTATTCTTTTAGGCATCATATTCATCCGTCTTCTCTAAGGAGCTTTTCGTGGTTTCATTTTCCTGCATAAGTCCCTGCAAACTTAATTTGTTTTTATATATCACAGGTCGCCGACCTGACGGTTATCATGACTTGCAGACGCTTTTCTGTCTTCTTGATTACGGTGATACGATGCACTTTAGCGTCAATGACGATAAAGAAATAAAACTGCTTACCGACTTTGGTTTTCCTAAAGAAGAAAATCTTATTTACAAAGCGGCAAAAATGCTTAAAGAATACAGTAAAACCGATAAAGGCTGCAGCATATCCATCGACAAAATATTACCCCAGGGCGGAGGTTTAGGCGGAGGGTCCAGCAACGCAGCCACAACACTTTTAGTCTTAAATAAACTCTGGGACACTAATTTAAGCGAAGATGAACTTGCCTTACTTGGCAGACGATTAGGAGCTGACGTTCCGGTTTTCGTACGCGGCAAAAGCGCGTTTGCCGAAGGAGTGGGAGAAAAACTTTCGCCCCTTGAATTACCCAAGCGTTACTATCTTGTTTATACGCCGAACTGCCATGTTTCCACCAAAACGGTATTTGGCGATCCGAATCTTAAACGCGACAGTAAAAAGCGCAGTTTAAATGAGCTTTTAAATCAACCTTTTAATAATGATTTCACTCCGACGGTAAGAAAAAATTATTCCGAAGTTGGACACGCCTTAGACAGGTTGGTAAAATATGGGCCGGCGTTTATGTCAGGAAGCGGCTCCTCTTGTTTTGTATCTTTTAATGAAAAAGCTGATGCCATCAAAGCATTTCAGGATTTTGATCCGCAAGAAGGAAAAAGTTTTATTGCCTCTTCGGTAAATCTTTCTCCTGTTCTGACCGCTTTAAATAAATTTCTTAATTAACACAGGGTTATATTATGGCTGATATGAAGTTGTTCGCCGGGAATGCAACTCCCGAGCTGGCAAAGCAAATAGCATCCCGTCTGTACACTCGCTTGGGTGATGCAACCGTTGACCGTTTCAGTGATGGAGAAATCCACGTTCAGATTAATGAAAACGTACGCGGATGCGATATTTTTATCATTCAGTCAACCTGCGCTCCGACCAACGATAACCTCATGGAGCTTATCGTTATGATCGATGCCATGCGCCGCGCTTCTGCAGGTCGTATTACCGCAGTTATTCCTTATTTCGGATATGCCCGTCAGGATCGCCGTCTGCGTTCCGCTCGCGTACCTATTACAGCAAAAGTAGTTGCCGACTTCTTGTCAAGCGTCGGTGTCGACCGTGTTCTTACCGTTGACCTGCATGCCGAACAGATCCAAGGCTTCTTTGATGTTCCGGTTGACAACTGCTTCTCAAGTCAAATCTTCGTCGAGGATATGTTAAAACAAAACCTCACCAATCCTATTATCGTTTCTCCCGATATGGGCGGTGTTGTTCGTGCCCGTGCGATTGCCAAGCTTTTAAATAATGCCGATATAGCAATTATTGACAAACGTCGTCCTCGTCCCAATGTATCCGAGGTTATGCACCTTATCGGCGACGTAAAAGGTCGTGACTGCATCATCGTTGATGACATCATTGATACCGGCGGGACCTTGTGCAAGTGTGCCGATGCCTTGAAGGACAGAGGCGCCCTTCATGTTATGGCTTATGCCACCCATCCGGTCCTTTCAGGCGATGCCATTAAGAACTTAACAGGATCACGTCTTGACGAGCTTGTTGTTTCAGACTCAATTCCGGCTACTGCCGCTACCAACAAAGTAGAAAAAATTCGTTACTTGTCTCTTGCACCGATGCTTGCCGAAGCCATCCGCCGCATCAGCAACGAAGAATCTATTTCTGCTATGTTCCAGCAGGCATAATTAAAGAAATTTCTTACAAGAAGGCCCTGCATTTGCGGGGCTTTTTCGTAATTAAGACACATTATCCGGAAAATTAGCATTTCACGATCTAAAATCAAATTTGACCAACGATACGACCATCTCTATATCTGTTCTTATTCGTTATTTTTCGTAATCTACAATCGTCAGTAAAAAGAGAATTATCATGAAAAAAATATCTGCACTCCTAATATCTTTACCACTTGCGGCTGCTTCCTTCTCCGGCATTTGCGCCGCAGAAAACAAAACAGATCTTTTCGGCTATACCGACGGAGCTCAAGTAGTTTCAGTAAACGAGGTCACAGGACGCATTGATTCGCGAACCGGAGTTATATATTCTCAAATAGTAGGCGACAGACAGCTTACCCAGCTTAGAATGAATCTTTTAATTCCGCGAAACAACGTTAAAAAGCCTGCGATTATTTATTTCCCCGGCGGAGGTTTTACCACCGCGGATCACGACAAATTCAGCGAAATGCGTTTTGCTCTTGCCAAGGCCGGATTTGTAGTGGCTTCAGCACAATATCGTACCGTCCCCAATCTTTTCCCTGTCATAATTGAAGATGCAAAATCTGCAGTACGCTTCTTACGCGCCAATGCCGATAGATTCGGCATCGATTCTGACAAAATCGGAGTTTTAGGCGATTCAGCTGGCGGCTACGTGGTTCAGATGCTGGGAGCTACCAATGGAGAGACAGAGTTTAATCAAGGTGATTTTTTACAGCAATCATCTGATGTTCAAGCCGTAGTTTCCCTGTACGGCATATCGGATCTGTTATCAATCGGTGAAGGCTACTCCGATGAAATTCAAAAGGTACATGAATCTCCTGCCGTAACTGAAGCCCTGCTCATTAACGGAGCCGCTTTCAACACTTTTCCCGGAATGTCTATTTCAAAAAATAAAGAAAAAGCACAATACGCAAGTCCTATTTACCACATAGACGGCAACGAACCTCCCTTTTTGCTGATGCATGGTTCAGCTGATATGCTGGTAAGTCCTCTGCAAAGCGCTCATATGTTTGAAGCTTTACAAAATAACGGACAAACAGAGTCTGAATACATTTTAATAGAAGGAGCCGATCATGCCGGCATTAAATGGTATCAGGATGCAGTAATCAATAAAATTACCGACTTTTTCCTGCAAAAACTAGGCCCCATCGAAAAAGGCTCTGAAGAAAAACGCCTTAATCTTTAAAAACGAAAAGATCCGCTTTTGTGCGGATCTTACTTAAGATTAACGGGATTTAAGCAAAGCCAAAAGCTTTTGATGGATGCCGTTAAAACCGCCGTTGCTCATTACCAAAACAGTAGAACCTGCCGGAGATGCACTGACGATTTTATTAAGCAAAACATCAAAATCATGCTCAACATGCAGCGGGATATGAGACTTTTCTTCAAGTGACTCCACGTCCCAGACAACTTCTTTAGGTGCATAAATAAAAGCCTCATCGGCATTTGCAAAAGACTCAGCTAAAAACTCTTTATTAGCCCCCATCTTCATTGAATTCGAGCGCGGCTCAAAAACCGCGACAATACGTTTTCCTTTACCGACTTTAGCCCGAAGACCATTAAGAGTAAGCTTAATTGCCGTAGGATGATGCGCAAAATCATCATAAACTACAACGTTGCCTTCACATCCCTTATATTCCATACGGCGCTTAGGCATTTTATAAGTCTCAAGACTTAATAATGCCTTTTTAAGATCAACGCCAACTGCCGCGGCTGCAGCTGCTGCCATCAAAGCATTGCTGACATTATACTCACCGCAAAATTGCGCATTTACCTCACAGATAAATTCAGCACCGTTATAAACGGCAAAAACGGATCCGTCTTGCTTAATAAGTTTAGCGTGAAGTCCGTCTTTACCGCCGATTCGCTTAACGGGAGTCCATACTCCCATCTTCAAAACATCCTCAAGAGCAGGATATGCATACGGCATTACGATTGTACCGTTTCCCGGAACTGTTCTGACCAAATGGTGAAATTGCTTTTTAATGTCATCAAGACTATTAAAAATATCCGCATGATCAAATTCAAGATTATTCAGGATCTGCACGAAAGGATGATAATGAAGAAATTTAGAACGCTTATCAAAGAAAGCACAATCGTATTCATCCGCCTCAATCACAAAATACGGACTTTCGGTAGCTCTGGCCGAATAACCGAAATTCTCAGGAATTCCTCCCACTAAAAAGCCCGGATTCAAATCATTGGCCTCTAAAATCCAGGCAAGCATGGCTGTCGTCGTGGTTTTTCCGTGTGTCCCGGCTACGGCAAGTACTTTTTTGTTTAAAAGATAATGTTCCTCAAGCCACTGTGGACCGGACACATAAGGAATTCTTTCATTAAGCATGCGCTCAATTACCGGCATACCGCGCTTCATAACATTGCCCACCACAATAAGATCGGGCTTTACATCAAGTTGCTCTGCGCCGTAGCCTTCGTAAATTTTAATTCCGGCAGCCTCAAGCTCCGTACACATCGGAGGATAAACATTTTTATCCGATCCGGTAACTTTAAACCCTGCTTTTTGTGCAATTAAGGCGATGCCGCCCATAAAAGTACCGCAGATCCCTAAGATATGAATATGCATAACAGCCTAACGCTTATTGTTAATCTGACATTTAAGATACGGTTCAAAAGCTCTTGAATAACTTGCAGCAGCCTTACCGTCTTTATCCATTTCTATAGCATAAACGGCATGATCGGTCTTATTACCCCATTCAATCGCCTCTTTAGCCCCCAAGACCAAAAGTCCGGTATCAAGGGCATCGGTTATTAAGGTTAAAGGAGCGATAACCGTAACGGAGACAGTATAGTGATCGATGGGTTTTCCCGTACGCGGATCAATTGCATGAGAATAGCGCTTACCGGTTTCTTTATCGATAAAGAAATTTCGATAAGAACCGGCTGTCGACATACCGTCACCTAGAGGACATACCGCCGCATAAATGCCCTCACCTTTCGGATCTTCAATTCCGACTTTCCACGGTTTACCCTGAGGATTATTGCCTTTTGTACGAATGGCTCCGGCAATGGCAATCATATATGCTGGAACTTTCTTGTCATCAAGCTTTTGTGCAAGAAGATCAGCACCCAACCCCTCACCCACCGTGGATAAATCAAGCTTCACGCGCGGATCGGCTTTTTTTAAGTAAGCCTTGCCGTTCTCTCTTCTAAGCTCATATTTATCATGTCCTACATAAGCCCTGACTGCAGATATTTCCTCTTCGGAAGGAACTTTTTCAGGTCGACCTTCAGGACCGAATCCCCATAAATTGACCAAAGGACCGACGCTAAAATCCATTACCCCGCCTATCATCAATGACTGGCGATTGCCCTCTTCAATAATGTCGGCCAAATAATTTGAAATCGGAAACGGCTCAGTTGAATCAAATGCGTTAAAACGAGCAATCTCTGAATTAGGATCAAAAGTAGAAATTGCATCGCTGACCTCTTTAAAAGCTTCTTCTGAAATCTTTCGTAAAGCCTCTTCTCCGCCTTCATAAGTTCCGGGAATCGTAACAGTATAAAAAGTTCCCATGGTTTTACCTTGAATTTTTACCATGGGGGCAGGAGCCTTGGCCGTAGTAGCAGCTTTATCGCCGCACCCTAATAAAAGAGCGCACGAAAGCAGTGCTGCTCCGAGTACTTTGAATTTCATAAAAAAATCTCTTGCGTCTTATACGGTCTTTGAAGGAATAGCAAGATCCGCTTTACATTTTTTAGAAGGCTTTCTTTTTTGCCCGGCAAAACCGCAGGAAGCCGTACAGGAAGCACAGGTAAGACCTTCTAAAATTGCATTGGCTTCCCCCTCGCTTAAAAGCTTCTTTCTCTGCACGAGAAAGCCCAAAGCCAAGCATCCGACAAAGACCACGAAAAAGATAAAAGAAACTAAGTAAATCATTTAAAAATCCTCTTAAGCCTTGGAAAATTATACAGTGATTTAGGTCATTTCGGTCTTTTCTGAAAAAAACTTACCGGTAGGTTATAATAAACGGTGTTTTTATCTTGCCGCTTCTTTACAAATGCGGCTTTTCTTTATGATTTTAAAGAGCAGAAAATGCGTACCAGCAAATATTTATTATCTACTTTAAAAGAAAATCCGGTTGAGGCCGCAGTCGTCAGCCATCGTCTTATGTTAAGAGCCGGACTTATCCGCCAAATCGCTTCCGGTATTTACGTGTGGCTTCCGACCGGCATGCGCGTTTTACAAAAAGTTGAAAAAATCATTCGCGAAGAATTAAATCGTGCCGGCGCCATTGAACTCTTTATGCCGTTCGTTCAGCCTGCAGATTTATGGAAAGAGTCTGGACGTTATGAAAAATACGGTCCAGAGCTGTGCCGCCTTAAAGATCGCAAAAAAAATGAATTCGTTTTAGGCCCGACTCACGAAGAGGTCATTACCGCAATTGCCCGCAGAGAAATCAAATCCGCCCGTCAGCTGCCTATAAATCTGTACCAGATTCAAACTAAATTCCGTGATGAAATCCGTCCCCGCTTCGGTGTAATGCGCGGTCGTGAATTCATTATGAAAGACGCCTATTCATTCCATATTGATCATGCTTCCCTAGAGAAGACCTATAAGGATATGTATGATGCTTATTCGCGTATTTTTACTCGTTTAGGCCTTGATTTCCGTCCCGTTGAAGCCGACAACGGTTCAATAGGCGGCAGCAGCTCCCATGAATTCCAAGTGTTAGCCGATGCCGGTGAAGATACCATAGTATTCTCCGACAAATCGGATTACGCAGCCAATATTGAAATGGCTGAAGCTTTAGCTCCCGCATACGATCGCCCGACTCCTGCCGATGCCTACAGTGAAAAAGAGACCAAAGGCTGCCATACCGTTGATGAAGCCGCGGCAGCTTTAGGTCTTGATGCAAAACAAGTTTTAAAGAGCCTTATCGTTCGCGGAGAAAAAAAGGAAGACGGGACATACGACCTTATTATGCTTTGCTTATGCGGCAATCAAGAGCTTAATGAAGTCAAAGCTGGCAAGATAGCCGGCATTTTAGACCCTATAGAATTTGCAACTGAAAGCGAAATAGCCGCATTTACGGGAGCCACCCCGGGATCTCTAGGCCCTGTAGGATTTAAAGGCAGAATCATTATTGATCGCACCGCCGATAAGATGGCAAACTTTGCCTGCGGAGCAAATCACACCGGATACCACTTCATTAACGTTAACTGGGATCGCGATGTTCCTAACTACGAAGTTGCCGATCTGCGTAATGTTGAAGAAGGCGATCCGAGCCCCGACGGACAAGGAACCCTGCACTTAAGAAAAGGTATTGAAGTAGGACAGGTTTTCATGCTCGGTACCAAGTACTCGGAATCTATGGGGGCTACCGTTTTAGGTGAAGACGGAAAGCCTATTAATATGCAGATGGGATGCTACGGTATCGGCGTAACCCGCGTTATCGCCGCCACAATTGAACAGCATCACGATGATAAAGGCATCATATGGCCTGATTCAATGGCTCCGTTCCAGGTTGCTATAGTAGCCATCAAGCCCAATAAATCTCAAGCTGTAAGAGAAGCCGCTGAAAAACTCTACGCTGAACTTGAAGCAAAAGGAGTTGAAGTTCTCTACGACGATCGCGACGAACGCCCCGGCGTTATGTTTGCGGATATGGAACTTATCGGCATCCCTCACGTTATCACTATCGGTGATCGCGGTCTTGCATCAGGAAACGTTGAGTACAAATCAAGAAAAACCGGACAAAAAGAAGATGTTTCTTTAGACAACATTCTTGATTTTGTCTGCTCAAAGCTCTAAAAACGTAAAAATTCATGCACAAGCCCGCTTTTTGAACTGTACCCCGTTTGGTAGACAATTAACTGACGGGGTATTTTTATGGGTGGAAAACGTATTTCAAATATGGCAAAACGATCAAACTGATGGAGTTCACAAAAAATTTTAGGTACTAAATCTCATAACACTCTAAAAAAAAATTGTGACGTAATGATCAAAAGATTAATGAGACGATCCCCTTTATCCTAAAAAAATGATCTAATACTGAAAGTTTCAGCCTTTTGTTTTTTTTAAGGATTTTTTATGTTCATTGCTTGTGAAGAATTGCGCAACATGGCAAAGTCATGCCGCTGCAGTCTTCATGAGAGCGATGATTTTGATTCAATTATCGAAGAATATTCGCGATTATATTATCCGCACACCGGAACTCCTACGGATAAAGTACATTTTGAGTTTAAGCTTAAAGAAGCAAAAGCTATATACGACGCATTAGCAGGTGAAGTTACCGCGACAATTTCCCGGTGTCTTAAAGATATCAGAGACGCTTTAACCGACAAGCGCAGCGAAACAAAAATCATCTATCCTTTGGACGTAATGGTGACGGTTATTTTGTTGGCACGGTTATGCGGGAATATAACGCCTGTGGAAGTAGTTAATTTTTATCGGACCCGTAATCTTGAGCTGCAGTATTTAATTCCGGGAATGCCGCGGCCGCGTTACCGGTTATCGGAATCGACGGTAAACTGCGTAATGCGGATGTTTTCACCTGAAGAAATCAATAAGCTGCTTGAAAGTTATTTCAGTACGGTTAAGACGGCACTTTGCGAAATGATAAAGGCAGGTGAGCAGCGGGAGCGTCCTGAGCTTGTTGATAAAGAAACCATAAGCTTTGACGGTCAGGAAGTCGTATCTTCGTATCGTAAAGGAGAGAGTTCCCGCCGTAAAAAGGGAGCTGTCGGGGTCAGTGTTTACAACAGCACTCATAAAATCGCCATGGCGGTAAAGAGCGTTTGGGAAAAGAATAATGAAGTGCCGGCATTTTTGTCACTGCTGCCGAATTTAGATATTCGCGGCACTATTGTCATGTCCGATGCACTTAACAGTTTAAGTGAAGTATCGGCAGCGATACTGCGGCACGGGGCCGATTATTTGCTGTGCATCAAGGACAACGGCGGCAATAAAGAATTACGCGGACATCTTGAAGCAATTTTCAACCGTGAATATGCCAAGAAAGAAAAGTCAGAGGCAATAACCCGTTATCTTTGCGAAAAGGGGCACGTCCGCATCGATGAAACTTTGCTTGAGACTTTGCCCGCGAGCTTAATTGACGAGCGCATCGAAAATCCCCATCAGGGCATCAACACCATTGTCAAATATACCAAAACAAGAACCTACCTTATAAACGGCAAAATAAACAAAACCACGACGTCAAGCCGATATTATGTATGCTCATTGGTTTTTTCCGGGCAAAACACCGACCGAATACTATATTCGCTTTTGGATTATTGGGCTATAGAGCAGCATCATAGCCGTCTTGACGATCCGCACGTTTTCAATCAGGATGCGACTCGCTCCTGCAACGATAATTACTTGGGAAATACTTTAGGCATCAATAAAATCGCATTGAACATTCTTACATGGATAAGGCATAAAAAAGCGGTAGAGTCAGGGAAAAAGACACCTCCAACCTATAAATCGATACAGAGTATGCTCAATACCTGCCCTTTGACTTCGGTCTTTGAATACCTGGCTACTTATTATTTTGAAGCGAACTCTCAACAGAGCACAACTGCAAATTAACCTTTAAACGGCATACAAAAAAGATTTACAGATAATTATCGGCACCGAAAAAGCTACATTCGACAAATCAGAAACAAAAGAGCATCAATATCACAGCCGTACCGTCTTAAGCAGGCATAGTTTTAAAACTCAAAACCGCCTGCCATAAAATACGTTTATTAGCGATTCCGATATGTGATCTTAGTGCTGTTCATCGTTTTGCCATAATTAAAGGAAGACTTTTGTTTTATTACAGTCTTACCAAAGAACAGCATCAACTGCATGATTTATATTTGCATATCGCCAAATAAGAAAAAGTGCTTGAGGCGTTAACTGGAGGATGCCTCGATCCTGACAAGTATAAAGATTTTTTTACCATAACGCCTAAATGCGGACCTAAAGGGTTTTCTTTTAAACGCAACTAAACGTCCGTTTCCGCCACCGAGCTACAGCAAGGTTTAACCGTACTGTTCTCACTCAAAAAAACATGTCTGATGAAAAGCCCTTCATGCCTATTGTAATAAAGCTCGTATTGAGAAAATGTTTGAAACTTTAAAGAACGATATTATTGACGGCAGAATGCACGTTCATTCCCTAGAGCCTTGGCAAGGTAAACTGTTTGTCTTGTTCCTGGCGTAAATTTTACGTAAAGAGCTGTATAAGCGTTTAAATCCGGTAATAAGAATAAGCAAAACGCATATTACCTTTCATCGCAGCGTGACTTGTTAAAAAACATCAAAAAGCTCTAATAAGACTGCTGGACACACAGAAAGGCATTAACCGCAGAGCTAAAGTCACTGCTTAATGCCGCATTAGCATTTGATATGAAAGAGCTAAGCTCCATATAATCTGATACTGTTAGTTAACATCAAGTATTTTTATACTATATTAAATTACTGCAATCTGGGTTATTAAAAAATTACATTCATAGTGTCTTGAGAATCTTACAATGAAATTAGGTAAACAAGATCCTTGGCGATGCATGCGGAATTTATAATCGAAGCATATAAGATTTTAACTCAAACATAAATCGCATATAAATATGTATACTAGTTATAGTTATTATAAAAATAATATATAGATCGGAAGAGC
>NZ_CAJKVK010000066.1 GCF_905203285.1 uncultured Succinatimonas sp. | reverse complement strand
CCGCTGCAAGGTTCATCAAGGGGAAAGTCAACGCCAGTCCCGAAATAGCCATTGTTAGAAATGCACCTGCTACTATTTGGGATTTAATGAGTCGTCCTTTGAGTGATTTTGATGAAATGTTTCGTCCGCTTTCTGCAATGCAGGATGATTTTAAAATTGATTTGAAAGATTGCGGTGATAAGTATGAATTGCACGCAGATATGCCGGGCGTTAAAAAGCAGGATATTGAGTTACGTTATGATAACGGCATTCTGTCGATAAAAGCAGAGCATCATACTCATCAGAACATAAAAGATGAGGAGACCGGATTTTTGATCCGTGAAAGATCATCTGGAACTTTCAACCGTTCTATAGGAATTGATGATGTTGATCCTAATGGAATTGACGCATCTTTTGAAAACGGTACTTTGAAAGTTGAACTTAAGAAGATTGAACGTAAGACTGTTGGTAATATTGAAGTTAAGTAAAAAAGAATAAATAAAAATAATAGCCTCAGAGCGAATCTGAAATCTTAAATTTAATCGGTTGAGAAAAACTCAGCCGATTTTTTTGTTTTGGTGTTCGCAAATTAGATGATAAGCAGAATAAATTGCTTCGATTTTCTCTTTTGCTTCTTTTATCATTGCAGGATTTTGCCGTTGATGTTCTGATAAACGATCGGGGTGATATTTAAATATGAGTTTACGATATTGCCGATGAACGTCTTCTGCTGAAGAATTGTTTGGCAGTTCTAAAGTTTGGTAGGCATTTTTGAGCTTTTGTTCTACTTCATCCAGTTCTGAAAATGAATAAAAATAAGTGTACTTTGAGTTGTTTGTGAAATTGGATTTTTGCTCGCTGTCAAATAGTAAAAAGTTATTTTCAAGACGGTAGTATACGTCTTGTTTTAATTTAAGCCCTGAACGTAATCTTTCTAATGTTTTAAGTAAATTCTGCGGGTAGATATGCCTGTTATTCGTATCTTCAAGTAATTTTAAAAGGGCTATAAATAGCCAGGAGCACAGATGTGGTCCGTAAATTTTTCGTATTACACTTAAATACCGTATAAAGGCTTTAATGGGAAAATTAACATTTTGTCCTTCCTGAAAAGCTTTGTTAAAAATAATTTCTTGTTCGGAACTTAAATTTATCTGTTTTTTTAGAAGATTAAGTCTTAATGTAAACTCCTGGGAAAGGTATCCTCCGTCACGAAAGACAAGTCCGGCACTTATCATTAGAGTTTCAAGAAGATTATGATTTAAATGCAGTTTCTTTTTAATGAACTTTTTTAATTCATAAGAATGGACATAATTTTTCTCAAAAATAAAAGTAAGGTAGGTATAAAAAAGACAAGGCGGAATTACCACCAACATGACGTAGATAAAAATAAATAAAGGACGATCAAATGTCGGCAGTGCTCTGTAGAGATTGACAATAATGCCGTAGTTAAAGCCTAACCACATGTTAAGCACTAAGAAAAATCTTAGAAAACGTCCCATTCATAAATCCTTTACAAGGTTGTTATCTTTAAGTCTTTCCTTAGATAACGGTGAAAGTCAATATTTAATCAGGCATCTATCTAAATAAACTCTTTGTAATAAAGATCTAAAAGTTCAACTTTTACATTTAATGCTTTGTGTACAAGACTGATGGCTTTTTCTATGTTTTTTGGATCAAGATCAGAGATAAAACGCAGCTGATTTTTCGATGCCGCTTGAGCTGTTAAAAGGAAAGCTGAGGCAAGAATTTTAGGCTCTTCTTTCTTGCCTCTTTGTAAGCATATATGTTCTTGAGCTCCATATTTATCTCCGTCCGGCAGGAAAAATGTTCCATCGCTAAATTCAATATCAATCGCTCTGTCATCTTCGCTTAGCCAGCGTGAAGCTATATCTTTATAGGTTGCAGGAGGTTGAATTAACATTCTCCATCCGGGAGCTAGGGCCTTAAAAGCAAAATCCTCTTCAAAATTTGCTATGTAAACTAAAAGCTTTGAAAGAGCATACGCAACATCGGTAAAGATTTTATCTTTGGCACAGCCGATTAATTTTTGTTCAAGAGGAAGGGCGTAGTCACCTATTGTTGCAAAAAAGTCAAAGCTGTCATCTGCACTGTGCTTTAATACTTTAGGACTTAAATTTATATTGTGCTCTTTTAGCAGTTCAGATAGTTTTTTGTAGTTGATGCTAAGCAGAATGTTTTCTTTTATTTTATTTGATGGATTTTGATTCCCGTCTTTAGGATCTTTTTGTGTTTCAATTAACTCACGTTTTTCATTGAGGATTTCTAATTTTTTTATCTCATGAAGTGATTTTCTGATTTGTTCAATGGAAAGATTTAAATGAACGGCAAATTGTCCTATATGGGTTCTTTCATTAAAGGCACTGTTACGGAAACGAGAACACCAATAAAGTAATGCTGATAACAATAAAACACTATTATTGTCTTGCGGCAATAGGGCGGATAAAACCGGATAATAAGGAGTTCTTGTAAGACCAGTTAAAGCCATGAGATCAAATGTCGCTAATAAATTTAAGGCTGCCGTAAGGCAGCCTTATTGCCAATATTAAAAGGATTAAAGCTTATGTCCCATTTCATAAGCATTATCATGAATATCCGTTACGGCGCGTCCTGAAGGGTCTGCCATGTTTTTGAACTTTTCGTCCCAAGCAATTGCAGTCTCAGTTGAGCAAGCAACGGATTTTCCGTAAGGAACCGTCTTAACTGCTGAAGGCAGCTTAAACAGCTCTTCAAAGATTTCACGATAGAGATATGCTTCTTTGGTGACAGGAGTGTTAACCGGGAAGCGATCGGCTCGTTCGGCAAATTTACGATCGGAAACTTGTTTCTCTGCATAATCACGTAAAGCATCAATCCAAGAATAACCGACACCGTCGGAGAACTGTTCTTTTTGTCTCCATAAAACTTCTGAAGGAAGCATGCCTTCAAATGCCTCACGCAGAACTTTCTTTTCGATAGTTTTGCCCGGACACATTTTATCCTGAGGGTTTACGTGCATGGCAACATCCAGGAATTTTTTGTCAAGGAAAGGAACGCGACCTTCGACACCCCAAGCCATTAATGACTTATTGGCACGTAAGCAGTCATATAAGTGAAGCTGGGATAATTTACGGACGAGCTCTTCATGGAATTCCTTAGCATTAGGAGCTTTATGGAAATAGAGATATCCGCCGAAAATTTCATCAGATCCTTCACCTGATAATACCATTTTGATACCCATGGCTTTAATGTAGCGAGCCATGAGGTACATAGGAGTTGAGGCACGAATAGTGGTGACATCATATGTTTCAATATGGTAGATAACGTCACGCAGCGCGTCTATGCCTTCTTCAATAGTGTAATGAATCTCATGGTGAACAGTACCAAGATAATCAGCAACAACGCGTGCTTTTTTAAGATCTGGTGCACCTTCAAGACCGATGGCAAAAGAATGCAGGCGCGGGAACCAAGCTTCTGTCTTGCCGTCATCTTCAACTCGTCTTTCTGCAAAGTGTTTTGCAATTGCAGAAATTACAGATGAATCAAGGCCACCTGATAAAAGAACACCGTATGGAACGTCACACATCAGCTGACGCTTGACGCTGTCCATTAAAGCATTTTTCAAATCTTCAACTGAAGTTTTATTGTCTTTAACATTGTCGTATTCCATCCAGTCACGTTTGTAATAACGATGGAATTCGCGATCTTCTTTTGAATACATGTAGGATCCGGGAGGGAATTCTTTTACGGTATCGCAAACCGGAGTCAAGGCTTTCATTTCAGAAGCAACGTAAAAACGTCCTTCATTATCGGAACCTACATAGACAGGTACGATACCCATGTGATCACGGGCGACAAAATAAGTATTGTCTTCTGCATCATAAATAAGGAAAGCAAAATCACCTACAAGACGATCAAGGAACGGCTTTCCGGTTTGTTTGAATTCTTCGTATAAAGCTAAAATTACTTCGCAGTCAGAACCGGTCTTAAAATTGTACGGAATGGTAAGTTCACTTTTTAATTGTTTGTGATTATAAATTTCACCGTTGGCGGCTAAAACATGAGTGCGATTATCATTATATAAAGGCTGTGCACCGTTTGAAGGATCAACGATAGATAATCTTTCATGGACGATAATAGCTTTTTCACCTTGGTAAATTCCTTCCCAATCGGGACCGCGGTGAAGTTGACGGCGTGACATTTCAAGAGCGGTACGACGCAAAGATTCAGGATGCTCTTTAATGTCTAAAATTCCGAAAATAGAACACATGGAAAAAATCCTTAACAATAAAAAATATGTGTAGATTTTAGCTTAGACGAACTTTCAGGGCAAACACTTAAATTAACAATGATAGATAATGGACGCTGCTGCTTTTAGATATGGTGCAGCTTCGTCTGTCGGCAAAATCGGATATTAATAATTAATTGTTTGATTTTAAAGTGTTAAAATTTTTTTTATGACCTTGTTAAAAATTTTTATCAAACATACTCAAAAATATTATTTTTATCCTTTAATATAGTGCGATCTTTTTTGTTTCTCCCCCTTTTTTCAGGAATATACCAGAGTGGCCAATATTGACATTAATTACGTCTTTTTTATCGGAGGTTTGCTTTTAACTATTGCTATTTTAGCAAGTAAACTTTCTGCTGTTTTCGGAACGCCGATTTTGCTGTTGTTTTTAGCTATCGGTATGTTATCGGGCGAGGACGGCATTTTTTTCCATATCGTTTATAACGATTATTCTTCAGCTTACTTTATAGCAAACTTAATGTTGGCCGTTATATTGCTTGACGGAGGATTGCGTACCAATTTCAGAACATTCAGATCTGTTGCATCAGAGTCGGTTTTATTGGCGACAATAGGTGTTGTGTTTACTTCGGCAATTACCGGATTGGGAGCTTATTGGCTTTTTGATCTTACTATTGTTGAAGCAATGCTTGTCGGTTCAATCGTCGGTTCAACTGATGCTGCAGCTGTGTTTTCATTGTTGGGAAACGGCGGAGTCCATTTAAAAGAGCGAATCAGTTCCACTTTGCAAATTGAATCTGCAACTAACGATCCTATGGCGATTTTGCTTACCGTGGTACTTATTTCAGCGGTAAATCAGGAAGCTACCGGTGCGGTTCAAATTGCCATGATCTTTTTAAGTCAATTTTTAATTGGTATTTTCCTGGGTGTCACATTCGGTTTCTTCGCTCGTTTGGTAATTCCGATGATCAATATCAGTTCCGGTTTATATATGTTGCTGGTTCTCGGTATAGGTTTATGCGGCTTTGCTGTTACTGCGTCTTTGGGCGGTTCAGGATTCTTGGCAATATTTATTATCGGTATGTTTATCGGTAATCAGGATATAAGACCTTTAAGTTACATTCTTCCTGTTGGTGAAGGGTTGACTTGGCTTGCACAGATAACTTTATTTTTACTCTTAGGTTTGTTAGTAACTCCGCATAAAATGCTTGAGTACGCCGTGCCCGGCATTATGCTCGCATTAGTTTTGGCTTTTATTGCTCGTCCTATTGCCGTATTTTTGTGCGTTAAACCGTTTTTTAAACGCTACACAAATAAAGAGATAGCTTTTATGTCATGGGTCGGAATACGCGGTTCCGTACCTATTGTGTTGGCTATATATCCTGTTATGAAGGGCGTTCCTGATGCTCAGCTTTATTTTAATGTAGCCTTCATTGTAGTTTTGTTCTCGTTATTGGTGCAGGGGGCTTCTTTAGTCGTTTCCGCAAAATTATTTAAGGTTTATGCACCGGCTTCAGACGCTCCTATTAATAAATCCGAGTTGGGCATTTTAGTTTCTGATGACTTTGCTTTATATAACTATGAGATAAAACGCGAGGGAATGGAAGGAGTGTCTCTTCGCTCTTTAAGATTCCCCAAGCGTTCACGCATTGCTGCAATATTCAGGGACAGTCATATCTTAAAAGCTCAGGGTGATTTGCAGTTAAAGCGAGGAGATATTGTAAGCGTTATCGGACATAGTACTGATGAAATTCTATTTAATTCGGTATTTGCTCAAGATAAGCCGCCTAAATATTTAGAGCGTTATACTGGCGATATCATTTTAAACGGCAGTGAGAAAATGAGTGAGCTGTCAAAAGCGTATGGAATTGAGCTGACTTCATTTGAAGAAGATATGAATTTATCTGAATTTATGGATTATCATATCGGCGGATTTGCTGAGACCGGTGAAAGTATTTCTCTTATTGACGTGCGTTTGACTGTCGTTGAAATGTCAGGCGATAAAGTCAATAAAGTCGGTCTGACTAAACTTGTACCAGAAACTTACGATATTAATCATGCTTGAGAAAAAAACAGAAAATAATAAAAAAAATGAATGGATAGATAAGTCATTTTTAGATGATGTAAAAAAACGATTGAATGAAGTCTCCTATCAGAATCGCCGAATTTTGTCAGGAGACTTTAGAAAGCTTATAAACAGTCCAAAAAGTGTCTTTGACAATGAAAAAGACACTTTTTTATTGAAGCTTATTGAAGCTCAAAATGAAATAAAAACAAGAATAGATCAAAAGCCTAAATTTTCCTTTGATGAAAATTTACCGGTAAGTCTTAAAAAAGATGAAATTATTTCAGCAATAAAATCTAATCAGGTAGTTATTATTGCCGGTGAAACAGGTTCAGGTAAAACGACGCAGATCCCCAAGATGTGTCTTGAAGCGGGATTGGGTATCAAAGGATATATTGGACATACCCAACCAAGAAGAATAGCTGCACGTGCGGTAGCAGCCCGTATTGCAGATGAATTACATGAAACCTTGGGAAAAAGTGTCGGCTATAAAGTGCGTTTTACGGATTTGGGATCCGAGCACTCTTATATAAAACTTATGACCGACGGTATATTACTTGCTGAAACGGCAAGTGATCGTCTGCTTTTAAATTATGACTGCATCATTATTGACGAGGCCCACGAACGCTCTTTAAATATTGATTTTCTTTTAGGATACATAAAAAGGATTTTAAAAGTACGCCCTGAATTAAAACTTATTATTACTTCAGCAACAATTGATCCGGAACGCTTTTCGAAACATTTTAATGATGCTCCGATAATTGAAGTTTCCGGTCGTACTTTCCCTGTTGATGTCGTCTACATGCCTTTGGTTCGTGAAATAGAAGAAAATGATGAGCTCAATGATGAAAGTGAAGACGAAATATTAGATTTAAATCATGCTATTTTAAAAGCTTTTAAATTTTTGCAGCAGGAAGGTCCAGGTGATGTTTTAGTATTTTTACCGGGAGAACGCGACATTATGGAAACAAGCGCGTTTTTACGAAGATCTAATTTAAAAAATACTGAAATTCTGCCATTGTTTGCGCGTTTGGCTACAGCTGAACAAAATAAAATTTTTACGGAACATACCGGTGTTCGTATAGTTCTTGCAACTAATGTGGCTGAGACTTCACTTACCGTTCCGGGAATAAAATATGTTATTGATCCGGGTCTTGCCCGTATAAGAAGATACTCGGCAAAAACTAAAGTACAAAGATTACCTGTTGAGCGTATTTCTCAGGCAAGTGCAAACCAAAGAAAAGGACGCTGCGGTCGCGTCAGTGATGGTATATGTGTTCGTCTTTATTCAGAGGATGATTTTAATTCTCGTCCTGAATATACGGATCCTGAAATTTTGCGTACCAATCTTGCATCTGTAATTTTGCAAATGATTGCGTTAAGACTTGGTGATATCAGAAAATTTCCTTTTATTGACGCTCCGTCCGATAGGCAGATAAGTGACGGTATGCGCCTTCTTGATGAGCTTGGAGCCATACAAACTGCCTCAAAGCAAAGTTTTAATGATATTGAATTAAGCAAAATAGGACAGTATCTGTCTAAGATTCCGGCTGACCCTAGATTAGCGCGTATGTTGCTTGAATCTTCATCTTATCATTGCGTAAAAGAACTGCTGATCATTGTTTCCGGACTTGCGGTTATGGATCCAAGAGAAAGACCTCTGGATAAAAAAGAAGCAGCAGATAATTTTCATAGTCGTTTTAATGATGATAAGTCAGACTTTTTAAGCTATATAAAACTGTATGAATATTTAACCTCATTACAAAAAGAATTATCTACGTCTGCTTTTAAAAAACAGCTTAAAAAAGAGTTTATTTCTTATTTACGCGTTCGTGAGTGGTTTGATGTTTATCGACAATTAAAAGCGACTTGTAAAACATTGGATTTTAAAATCAATGAGGTTGATTCTGATTACGAATCAATTCATCGATCTGTGTTGTCCGGCTTGTTGTCTCAACTAGGTATGCTTGAATCGTCCGGTGACGGATATCTAGGAGCTCGCGGAATAAAATTTGTAATTTTCCCGGGATCGAAATTAGCAAAGAAAAAGCCTAAATGGATTTGTGCAGCGGAGTTAAGTGAAACATCGAGGCTTTTTGCAAGAACTGTTGCTGTAATTGATCCTCTGTGGACAGAGCACGTAGGAGCTCACTTAATAAAACGCAAATATGCCGAGCCGCATTGGTCTAAAAAAGCCGGAGCAGTCCAAGCTTCTTTGTCTTTGACTCTTTACGGCTTGCCTATCGTTACAGCACGTCAGGTCCTGTACACGGATGTTGATAGAAAGTTATGCCGTGAACTTCTCATTCGTGATGGTTTGGTAACTGGAGAAGTCTTAAAAAGGTATGATTTTTTAGAACATAATTTGGCTCTTATTGATGAAATAGAGCATGTTGAGGAAAAAGTACGCCGCAGGGATTTATTAGTTGATGATAAAACCATGGAGGCCTTTTACGATGAAAGACTGCCTCAAGATATTGTCACTATAAGACACTTTGATAAATGGTGGAATAAAGAAAAAAAGAATAATCCTCATTTTTTGGATTTTCAGCTTGAAGATTTAGCAAAAGATAATTTAGATAAAGTTAATGAATCTGAATTTCCTGAAAATTGGCAGCATGGCGGATTAAAACTTAAATTAAGTTATATCTTTGATCCGTCAGAGCCTAAAGACGGTGTTTGTGTACATATTCCGCTGACAGTCATAAATCAAATTAATCCTGATGAGTTTGCTTGGCAAATACCAGGACTGCTGTCTGAATTTTATGCGGAGCTTATTCGTTCATTGCCTAAAAAATTAAGACGTAACCTTATTCCTGCCCCTAATTTTGCATTAGCTTTGGAACAAAGTCTCACTCCGTATGACGGTAATATTTATGTAAAGACAGCAAAAGAATTGACGCGTATGGGCGGTGAGTTGGTAACAGCTGATGATTTTGATTTGTCGGCAATTCCTAAGCATTTGTTCATGACATACATAATCGAAGATATAAATGGCAAGGAACTGGCTTTTTCAAAGAATTTTGCGTCATTGCGTGAAAAGTTTCAGGATTTGTCTAAAGAGGCGCTGCAAAAAGTAGTAAAACTCCATAAGCCCGTTAAAGAATCAACTGTTTGGAATTTCGGAACAATAAAAAAAGAAAAAGTAAGTAAACAAGGATCGCTTGAAATAACAGCATATCCGGCACTTACGGATAAAGGATCTTCCGTTGCTCTTGAGCTTTATGAAAGTCAAGATAAACAGCAGCTTGCAATGAAGTCTGGTTTACGTAAATTGTTGGCTTTGTCATTAAAAGATCCCACTTCTTATTTAGAGACTCATTTACCGAATAAAGCCAAGCTTTCAATGTATTACCAACCGCTTGGAACAGTAAAGGATTTAATTCATGATCTTTTTCTGGCGTCCATTGATTATATTATGGAGAAAAACGGCGGAAACGTATGGGATGAAGACGCATTTATGTCTTTAAAAGAAAAAGTGCGAGCTGATTTAAACGATACCGCTCTTGAAATAGCGCAGGTTGTAGAACAAATTTTGTATAAAGCCCATGAATTAAAGCGGTTGCTGAAAGGGAAAATTACTTTAGATACTGCCAGATCTTACTCTGATGTCAGCTCTCAACTGGATGGGCTTGTTTATAAAGGTTTTATTTGTGATACGGGTTTTGAACGATTGAAAGAAATACCGCGTTACCTGGAAGCGGCAATTGAAAGAATTAAAAAGGTATCAAGAGATGTAAATCGTGATCTTTCTTATTTAAGAAAATTAGATGATCTTAAAGATGCTTATAACGGAGTAATCACCCGTTATCCTAAAGATCACAAACCGCTTGATCTGATAAATGTTAAATGGATGTTGGAAGAATTACGAGTATCTTATTTTGCTCAACAAATTGGAGTTAAAGGACCGATATCTGATAAAAGAATTTATCAGGAACTTCAAAGAATTGTGAAGGATTTTCCTCCCATGCGATAAAAAGGCGGAAGCAACTCCGCCTTTATAAATAGAAATTTTTTTAACTATCCTTTTTAGAAGATTTCTGTCTTTAAAAAGAGTAGTAAAAGTTAAGACATTAACTCTTCACGTAGAGCTTTTGCTTCCTGATTGAGTTTTTCACGCTCTTCATCACTTATTCTTAGGGCTTTTGCTAAGCCTTCCAGATAAGCTTTTTCCATAAAAGAGTCGGGTGAAATAACAGAGGCAGACAGTCGATAAACGTCAAGACCTTGATCATAGCTTGCAATTCTTGAAGCTAAATCAATAGGATCTAACGGTTTTTGTAAGAAAATCTGAACAACATCATTAAAGTTTGAATCAGTACTGAAAGATTGGGTTGCTTTTAAAATGGCGGCATTTTCTTGTTCGTCAATATGTCCGTCGGCTCTTGCAGCAAAGATCATTGCTTCTATTAATAATAAAGCATCACGGTCATCTGCTCCTGCAGAAATAACACCTTCTTCCTGAGTTAGATTATGGTTGGGATCTGTAAAACCGGCACCGCTGATGCCTTTATTGGTTCCTTGGGTGGTAATAGGCTGCGCTTGAGCATTTCCGTTTTTGTTTTGAACCCATTTCTGGAAAATTTTATATGCAACAGCTCCGGCTATGGCGCCTCCGCCTACGGTAGCTGTATCTTTAACGACGCCTTTTAATACTTTGCTTCCACCAAATAGTGCGGCAAGTAAACCTCCGACTGCGGCAGATCCTAAAAGACCAGTTGCTCCGTTTGTGGTTCCGGTATTACCCAATCCTTTGCTGCTGGTGTTTAAAGTCTCTTTTAATACTTCAAATAAGTCTTTCATATAAGCGTCCTTAGGTATTTTGTCACTGACAATGTCAGTGTCATTAAACAGTGACCAATATTTAGGTTCATGTGTATATTTTACTTGAAATGAATAAAAAACTAGGATTGTTAATATAAATATTGAGGCTTTTTAACAAAAAATTGTTTTTTTTTAATACAAGCAGCAGATAAGACATTACTTATTAAATAGTAATAAGCAATTATTTTGATAACGGAGGGATTCAAATCGACAACTAAATTTGCTGCTGAATCCGTAAATAATTTAAACATTTTGATTGTGTCTAAAAGCTTTCATCCGTAAATATATGCAATTAAATTTAAAATAGGTTTTAGAATTAAATGTAATATTTTGTGTTTGTTAATTTGTTTTGCACAATTCGGAGAATAGCGATAGTAAATTTTTATGAGCATTCGTCCTATAAAAAAGGAGAACAGAAATTCATCTCTAAATCGGCGAATAGCAATAACTTCGTTTGCCAGAGGATCTTTGTAAATTGCAGTAGCAATAAAGCATGGACTGAAATATTTGTAAGTTTTTCCGCAAAAAGGGCAGATACTGCGCTTTAATCCGTCATTGCGGTAGATAATATAAGGAATCATATAACGTCCGCATTTTGTACATTGAATTTTAGTATTTTTTATGAAGTCAACATACTCTTCTTCTGTGGCTTTAGTGTAGGCGGGAATGTTTTTGAATTTATGTAGATGTTTGCTTGAGGCTTTTATTAAATAAATATTATCAGCAGTGGGACTTAATTT
>NZ_CAJKVK010000065.1 GCF_905203285.1 uncultured Succinatimonas sp. | reverse complement strand
AAAGTAAGCGGAGGCATAACCATACTGTTTACGCCGAAATGATCTTTTGCGATTTTTGCTGCATCGACAGCGATACTATGCGATAAAATACAGTCGGTTAAATACGGTAAATGCAAATTATGCGGTTCGGTAGCTCCCCATGGCAATATGACCAGATCATATTTTTTATTTAATACATCTCCAAATGAAGATACTAAAAGATCAGTTCCTTTATTTTTAATATTCATTTTTATCTCTATAACCAAATATAACAAATAAAATTTGATCGCATTATAGCCAAATTTTTTAATTAATTTAACTTTTTTAGTTTTTAATGAGATCAAATTAAAAAAACATCAATCATTTCCTTGATGAGATCTCTCTTCTTTTCTTTATTTTTTCATGCAATTTCATAACTGAGCGAAACATCGAGCAAACCACTCCCACGAAATACCCTTCTGGATCACTTGACCGAGGATTGGTCACCTTAATGCAATACTCTATTAAAATCGGCTGAATATCATCCTCTTTTTTCCAGACTTTCATGCCGCCGTTTACGTAAATTACGATTAAATCACCTTTTTTAGGCTCTAAATCATGCCGACAAACAACAATATCCCCTTTTTGAATTCCGAATTTAAGCATACTGTCATCAGATACTCTAAAACAAAAAGAATAAGGATTATTTACTTCAAGATAAGTATTAAGATCAAAAGTAGGAAATTTCTTATTTTTAAATTTTTCGATAAATTTATAAAAATCTTTATTTTCTGTCATTATATACTTATCGCCTCAGTTTTACCTTGCATCACGACAGAGCAAAATGCCGCTCAATCCGTTAATAGAATCACAAACAGCGAAAAAATTCAGCTTTGACTCGCATTTTTAAAACAAAATCGATTTTATTTTATTAAATCGTTAAAATTTCGGTAGAATTAGTTTCATATAAATAGTTTCTTGATTGCGATAACAACTATTATTAATGATTGTTAAAACTCTTATCAAGACGGCAGGAGCGATTATCAAACAGATAATCTGAAATTCGTGAAGCGGCTTACCCTTTGACCGCATTTGGTGCTTTTGCACGCCTACGGACTGAGCCTTAGAGTTTTAGATCAACGTAACGCGTCTATTAGAGAAACTTTTTATGAATCAATTTACTGTTACAAGGTGAAACTAAACTATGGCTTTAACCAGAGCTGAAATTACCGAACGGCTCGTAACTAAATATAATTTCCCGAAATTTAGGGCACAAAGTTTTGTTGATGATTTCTTTGAAAGCATTGCAAAATCTTTAGAACGCGGGGAATTTGTTAAGCTTACGGGTTTTGGTAACTTTGAACTTAAAATGAAAACCGCCCGCCCCGGTCGTAATCCTAAAACCGGACAGGAAGTAACCATTGCTCCGCGCAGAGTTACTACTTTTAAAGCCGGGCAGAAATTGCGCGATCGCATTTCTCAATCTTAAGTTTAGGCAAGACAGGGATTTTCTCCCTGTCTTGTTGATTTCTCGATCATTTTTAAGAAATTTTTACTAAAATATTTTTAGCATTGCCGCTGCGACAATGTTAGATTTTATTTTTTATAAACACACAGTTTTCCAAAACATCATGCAACAATTTACGTACACCATTAAAGATCGCGACGGAGTTCATGCCCGTCCAGCAGGTGCCATCATTAAAGCGGCGCATGCATACAAATCCAACATATTTATTGAATCAAACGGTAAAAAGATCGCGTTAAAACAAGGAATTTTCGCGCTGATGGGCCTTGGTATCCGCTGCGGTGCTGAAGTAACCGTTTCTTGTGAAGGTGAAGACGAAAACGAAGCCGCACAAGGCATGCAAAAATGTTTTAACGAATATCTTTAATTCCTAATTTAAAAAGCTAAGGTGTTGGTGCCTTAGCTTGCTCTTCTTTCTCTTTTTATCTCATTATTTTCTGTAAACATCCTAACGTTTGAAGCATTTCGCACTTTTTCCTGTTTGTTTTTCATAGACTTCTAGAAAATTGACAAGATTAAGGAGTTTCTATGAAGATCACCGCAGTCCGCGCCAAAGTTTATGAATGGAAAGGTGAAGTCGATAAACCGCGTCCGCACTTTTCAGGCAGCGCCATGGATATTCTTTACGCCAAAGCCGAAACTATGGCTACCTTCAGATTCCACGGCTGGCTGGTGGTTGAAGTGGAAACATCTGACGGTATCGTCGGCATCGGAAATTGCGCTTTAGCCCCGCGTATTGCCAAAGAAATCATTGATACTTACCTTACTCCGCAAATCATAGGTGAAGATCCTTACGATAACGAATATCTGTGGCAGAAAATGTACCGTTCCACTATCGCTTGGGGACGCAAGGGTATCTGCATGGCGGCAATTTCCGCCATCGATATCGCTCTCTGGGACATTAAAGGCAAGAAAGAGCATAAGCCGGTGTTTAAATTATTAGGAGGAAGAACCAAGGAAAAACTCTGGTGCTATGCCTCAAAGCTTTATGCCAACGATGATTTGGACGCATTCTTAGCTGAAGCAAAATCCTATCTTGATGAGGGATTTACCGCGATGAAGATGCGCATCGGCTACGGACCTAAAGACGGACCTTACGGCATGCGTAAAAACATTGAACAGATAAAGGCTCTGCGCGAACTTGTCGGTCCTGACATCGACCTTATGGTTGAGTGTTATATGGGGTGGACGCTTGAGTACGCCAAACGCATGCTGCCGATTCTTGCCGAATACAACCTGCGCTGGATTGAAGAGCCGGTGATACCTGATGACATTGACGGCTATGCCGAGCTTAAAGCGATGAATCTTATTCCGATAGCAGGCGGCGAACATGAATTCACGCTTTTTGGCTTTAAAGATTTATTAGTAAGAAAAGCCATTGACGTCATTCAATATGACACTAACCGCGTCGGCGGCATCACTATCGCGCAAAAGATTAACCATTTGGCGGAAGCTTTCCAGGTTCCTGTTATTCCGCACTCGGGCATGATGCACAATTACCATGTCTGCATGGCTACCACCGCATCCCCTATTTCCGAATTCTTCCCTGTGTACAACGTCGAAGTGGGAAATGAACTTTTTTACTATATTTTCAAGGGCGATCCGCTGCCTAAAAACGGTTATCTTGAGCTTAGCGATGATATCGAAGGCTTAGGAATTACTCTTAACACGGACTATCTTGATAAATTCAACATTATTGAGTAGAGAGCTTTACCGCGCATGTATGTGCGCGGTAATTCATTTTATGACCAAAAATTTCTTACATTACACTAAACTTAACTCAATTCCCTGTTTGATTAAATTTCTTTGAGCAAGCTCGGATAAGTTCACGTCACTTATCAGCATATTGATTTTATCAAGCGGCACTGCAAGATATGTCGCGTACTGCGCGTATTTTGACGAGTCACAAATAAGTACGGCCTTGTTTGCCGATTGTACTGCAGCTTCCTTAACCGGGACCTTATCCGGATCTGGCGTTGTTATACCGCGTAAATCCCAAGATGAAGCCGACATAAAAGCAATATCAAAGGACAGACTTAAAATCATTTTGGAAGTCAAATGCCCTACCGTTGACAGATTTTCAGTACGGACAATGCCTCCTGTCATAATAAGCGTACTTTTTGAATTAAGCGCCAAATAATCCATTACCGCCAAATCATTGCTTACTACGGTCAAATCGTCTCTGTCAGCGATAAATCTCGCTAAAGCAAGGCTTGTGGTTCCGGCATCAAGATAAATACATGAATTTTTAGGAATGATTTCAGAAGCTTTTTTACCGATCCTTTTTTTCTCTTCACTCATCAGGCTTTCCTTAACCTGATGGGAAGGCTCTATATGCAGACGTTTTGTCGCCTGAACGCCGCCCGACACCTGTACGACTAATCCTTCTTCCTCAAGTTTCTGCAAATCGCGTCTTACCGTCATATGAGACACATTGAGGATCTCGGCTAAAGTATTGATTCTGGCGATTCCTTCCTGCTGCAGGCTTTTTAAAATCGCTTGACGTCGTTCAATCGGGATCATAACAAGCACTACTCTCTTATTTCACAAAAATTCACATTGTTATTATGAATTATATAAGAATCATTGTTATTTCACTAATATTTTTAACATTTTGTTAAAAAACTTCACAAAATGAGTCGTCACTCACACAATTTAACAAAAAGTAACATTAAAATTCACAATAGTATGTTGTGTAATTGTTTTTTTAACAAAATTAAACAAAGGTAGCTTTATGATTTTAGGCGTAATCGCAGATGACTTTACCGGCGGCACCGATATAGCTAGCTTCTTAGTTAAAGAAGGAATGTCCACCATTCAGCTTATCGGGGTACCGGAAGCTTCAGATCCGACACCCGATGCCGATGCAGTAGTAATCAGTCTTAAAAGTCGTTCCTGTCCCAAGGAAGAGGCAATAAAAGATTCAATTGCCGCCGCAAGATATTTAAAGAGCCAGGGATGCAAGAATTTCTTCTTTAAATACTGCTCTACTTTTGACAGCACCGAAGAAGGAAACATCGGCCCCGTTACCGAAGCTTTAATGAAAGAGCTTAATACCGATTTCACTATTTTCTCTCCGGCTCTTCCCGTTAACGGACGTGAATTATTTAACGGCTACCTTTTCGTCAAAGGTCTTCCTCTGCACGAATCACCGATGAAAAACCATCCCGTTAACCCGATGCACGACAGCAACGTCATGCGTCTTGTAGAAATGCAAAGCACCATAAAATGCGGACTTATTGACGATAAAACCGTAAAAGCCGGTGCAAAAGCCATCCTTGATGCCGCAGCAAAATTAAAGAGCGAAGGCTATAACGGCGCCGTAGTTGACGCTATTGACGATGCCGATCTTTATACTCAAGGTCAAGCTTTTAAAGATACCGTTTTGGTTACCGGCGGTTCAGGTCTTGGTATGGGACTTGCCAAAGCGCTTTTGACTTCATCACAAGATGTAAAAGAAGCGCAAAACAAAGGCAGACCTAATTACGAAAAGACTATTGTCCTTTCAGGCTCTTGTTCTGCAATGACCAACGCTCAGGTTGCAAAATATAAAGAGAGCGCTCCGTCATTTGTCGTTAATATTGAAAAATGCGTAATTTCCGATGAAAAGACTGACGAGTACGCAAGCGAAGTCTGCAAATGGGCTGTAGAAAACAGCAAAGAAAAAGCTCCTCTTATTTACGCTACGGCAAATCCCGAAGCTTTAGCCAAAATTCAAAAAGAATTCGGAGCCAAAGCCTCAAGCCAGGCTATTGAGAATTTCTTCTATAAATTAAGCGCCAAGCTTAAAGAAGAAGGGTTTAAGAAATACATTATCGCAGGCGGTGAAACTTCAGGTCAGGTCACTAAAGCTCTTAAAGTCAAAGGCTTTTATATCGGACCTACAATCGCCCCGGGCGTTCCTTGGGTCAAAGCCGTTAACGAGAATATCTCGCTTGCTCTTAAATCAGGCAATTTCGGCGAAATCGATTTCTTTAACCAAGCACAAGGAAAATTTTAATCATGAGTGAAAAAACCGAAACCGAATTAAGAGAAGATCTGGCCCGCGCCGGCAGGATCTTATTTGAAAGAGGACTTACCAACGGCGCCGCCGGCAATATGTCAGTAGCCCTGCCTGACGGCAACTTCATCGTTACTCCCACAGGCTGCTCTTTAGGTCATCTTAATATTGATGAATTATCCAAAGTCGATGCAAACGGAACATTGCTTTCCGGCAAAAAGCCGACTAAGGAAGTTCCGTTCCATATCGCTTTATACAAAGTCAATCCCAGCGTTAAAGCCATTATTCATCTGCATTCAAGCTACAGTACCGCTTATGCCTGCCTTGACGGACTCGATCCGATGAATGCAATTAAGCCTATGACCCCTTATCTTGTAATGCGTCTTGGCAAAGTCATCATGACTCCGTACAGAAAGCCGGGCTCTACCTTAATTGCCGATGACATCAGCAAAGTCGGTGCCGGCAATAAAGCATTCCTGCTTGCCAATCACGGTATGGTCGTCGGCGGCAAAGATATGATCGACGCTTTAAATAACGCCCAAGAACTTGAAGAAAGCTGCAAGCTTTACTTCCTGACAAAAGGCAGCAATATCCGCTACCTGACCGATGCCGACATCAAAGAGCTGTTATAGGTGAATCATGTTTAAAGTTGCATCAAACCTGACCATGATGTTCAAAGAGGTCGAATTTTCCAAGCGCTTTGA
Source organism: uncultured Succinatimonas sp. (assembly GCF_905203285.1). Lineage (GTDB taxonomy): Bacteria > Pseudomonadota > Gammaproteobacteria > Enterobacterales > Succinivibrionaceae > Succinatimonas. The sequence continues at coordinate 5,854 of NZ_CAJKVK010000065.1, read as the reverse complement.
AAAAGCAGCTAAGTCCGGTTTTAGCGCTGTTGAAATGTTATGGCCTTATGAACTTGCCAAAGCAGATCTTAAAAAACTGCTCGATGACAACGGTCTTAAACTTGCTCTTTTCAATACCAAAGGCGGCGATACAGCTAACGGTCAATGGGGACGCGCCGCAATTCCCGGCGGATTTAATGACGCCAAAGAAGACATTGACTTAGCTCTTGACTATGCGGTATTCGCCGGATGCAAAACCGTACATGTCATGTCAGCCGTTGTTAAAGATTTTACTAAAGAAGCGGCATACGATGCGCTTGCCAAAAGCGTTGAATACGCTGCAGCACAGGCAAAGCCTCACGGAATAACGGTTACTCTTGAGGCTTTATGTCCGGAAGTTAAACCTGACTATTTATACAAAAGCCAATATGAAACTTTGGCTTTTGTCAACAAAGTAAACCTTGACAATGTCAAAGTACAGTTTGATTTTTACCATGCCCAAATGGTTGACGGAGGCATAACCAAATTCTTAAAGGACAATATCGCCAAAGTCGGACATGTGCAGATTGCCTCAGTTCCCGATCGTCATGAGTTTGATCACGGCGAGCTTGACGGAGCTTACTGCCTGAAACTTTTAAACGATCTGAATTACGAAGGCTTTGTCGGCTGCGAGTACAACCCTCAAGGCATTACCGAAGAAGGTCTTACCTTCTTATCACCTTATCTTAAAAAACCTGCTTAAGGAGCATATATGAAAGTATCTTTAGTCTACACCGGAGTTACTCCGGAACTAATTGAGCTTGTAGAGCGCGAAGTAAAATCTCAGCTTCCGGCTGATACTGAAATCGTTTCCCATAAGGATCCGACTATTATCGCCGAAGTTGCCAAAATAGGCTATGTTACTAAAGAACCGGCCGCACGTCTTGTCAAAATGTTCATGGAATCAGTTGAAGAGAACGTTGACGGCATTCTTAACATCTGCTCTTCCGTAGGTGAAGTTGCCGACGCCTGCCAGGACTTGGCACGTTATACCGGCGTACCTATCGTCAGAATCGACGAGGAAATGTGCCGTGAAGCTGTCCGTCAAGGCAAGCGCATCGGTGTTATGGCCACCTTGTCCTCAACCTTAATTCCGACCAAGAATACCGTTTTACGCGTTGCCCGCGAGATGGGAAAGCATGTTGAAATGGTTGACGCTTTGGTTGAAGGCGGCTTCGGTTTGAATCCTGACCAGTTCAGAGAACTCATGACTAAATACGCAAAAGAAATCGCTGACAAAGTTGATGTGATTTTGTTTGCTCAAGGATCTATGGCCTATTGTGAGCAGTACATAGCCGATATTATCGGTAAGCCGGTACTTTCAAGTCCGCGCTTTGGTGCCATCGCTTTACGCCGTGCTATGGAAGCCAAAGGACTCATGTAAATAAAGGAGCTTTAATACATGAAATCATTATTTACAAGAATTACAGGAGCTGTTCTGACCGGCGTTGCCGCGGCAACTTTAGCTCTTTCATTATCGGGTTGCGACAAAACTGAACGTCAAACCGTAATCAACTTCTCACATACCCAGGCTCCTAACTCGGTTTCCGACTTAGCTGCTCAGCAATTTAAAAAATATGTAGAAGAAGCTTCTAACGGTAAAATGCGTGTTGAAATCTTCACCAATTGCGGTTTATCAGGCGGTGATTTGACTAAAGCCATTGAGTTGACTCAAACCGGAAACATTGACATCCACGCCTGTGCTCCGGCAAACATTGCCAATTACGATCCGCGCTTCTATGCATTCTGGCTACCGTTCTTGTTCCCAACTGAGGACAACCTCTTAAAATTCTGCCACAGCCAGAAGGTTAAGGATGAAGTCAACAAGTGGTGTAATGCCATTGAAACCGAAAACCTTGGTATTCATAACGCTGGATCTCGTCAGATCTCCAACTCCAAGAAAGAGATCAAGACTCCTGATGATCTCATCGGCATGAACATCCGCGTTCCCGGTGCTAATGTGTTCATTTCACTATACCGTACTTATTTCGGCGCCAACCCTACTGCAATGGATTTCTCTGAAGTTTATACATCTTTGCAGCAAGGTGCTATCGACGGACAGGAAAACCCGATTGCCGTGTATGCCTCATCAAAATTTGATGAAGTTCAAAAATACGTAACTTTGTGGGATGGCGTTCGCGATACCACTATTTGGATCATGAGCTCTGCCACTCTTGAAAGCTTAACTGACGAAGAAGAGCGTATTGTACGCGAATCTGCCGACAAAGCTTTGCAGTGGGCCAATGACTACTTGGCTGAATCCGAAGGTCAAATCATCGCAGATCTAAAGAAAAAAGGTGTAATTTTCACTGAACTGACCGAAGAAGAAAAGAATGCCTTTAAGGAAAAATGCCAAGGTATTTACGCCGAGTTCGAACCGTCTATCGGTAAAGACGTTATTGAACTTTTTACCAAAGGTTATCTTGAGGACTAACACATGAAAAAGTTTTGGGACAATTTTGAAGAAATCTTATGCGCTTTCGCATTGGTGATAATGGCAATCATTACCTTCATCAATGTGTTCTCACGTAAGGTAAGCTTTATTAACCTCTCTTTCACTCAAGAGCTGGTTACAACAATGTTCGTTTGGGTCTGCTGTCTTGCCGCTGCTGCTGCATTTAAGACCAATTCCCACATGGGCTTTTCTTACTTGACCGATAAGTTAACCGGACCGATTAAGACCACACATACTTACGTAAGAGCGATTCTTATCACCGTTAACTATTTAATTTGGCTCTATTACGGTGCTGAAATGGTATGGCGCCAAGCTCACTACAACATGCTTACCGGCGTGCTTGAAATGCCGATTTGGATGATCGGTATTGCCATTCCTTTATCTGCAGTACTTTCTATATATCGTCTCTGGGTATACACCTATATTAATAAAGACAACACAACTCAACAGGAGCTCATGTAAATGACAGAACTGATTTTATTTGGCAGCTTGGCTTTGATGATTTTCATCAATATCCCTATTGCCATTGCTTTAGGCCTTGCCAGTATTTTCACCCTGCTGTATACCGGAGATCCTTTGGGTGTTGTTCCGGCAATGATGCAGGCAACCGTTCAAAAATTCACACTTTTGACTATTCCTCTGTTCATTTTAGCCGGAGCCTTAATGGATAAAGGCGGTATCTCAAAGCGCCTTATTAACCTTGCAAACTGCTTCTTCGGCGGAATGCACGGCGGTATGGGTATTGTAGCCGTTATCGCTGCTATGTTCTTTGCCGCTATTTCCGGATCAGGCACTGCTACCGTAGCCGCTATCGGTTCCATCTTAATTCCGGCAATGGTTAAAGAAGGATATGATTCAGGATTCTCATCAGGCTTATCCGCAATTTCCGGATCTTTAGGTACCATCATCCCGCCGTCAATCACTTTCATTATTTACGGTATGATCACCGGTGAAAGTATCGGTGACCTGTTCTTTGCTGGTATTGTTCCGGGCTGCATCTTCGGCGGCATTCTCTGCATCTATACTTACTGGATCTCCAAGAAAAACAATTGGGGCGGTAAAGGCAAGATGGCCAGCGGTCAGGAAATCATGAAGTGCTTTATTGATGCACTATGGGGAATTATCAGTCCGGTCATCGTATTAGGCGGTATTTACTCCGGTATCTTAACCCCGACCGAATCTGCAGCCGTTGCCGTAATTTACAGCTACTTGGTAGGTACATTCGTATACAAAGAGCTTAACTTTAAAGCCTTTGCTCAGGCTCTGTTCATTACCGGCAAAACCACCGGCATCATTCTCCTTATCATCATGAACGCAGGTATTTTCTCCTGGGTCTTGACCGAGCAGGGTATTGCCGCCCGCTTAACCGAGCTTGCCATTTCCTTAACCTCCGACAAGATTGTCATGTTGCTCATCATCAACATCGTCTTCTTGTGCGCAGGCTGCGTAATGGACAACACTTCAGCTCTGTTCATCTTGGTACCTATCGTTATGCCGATTGCTAAAGCTTTAGGCATTGATATGATCCACTTAGGCGTAGTTTTGGTATTGAACCTCTCCATCGGTCAGGTAACTCCTCCGGTCGGTCCGAACCTCTACGTTGCAGCCGATATTGCTAAAGTCAAGTTTGAGAAGATCATGCGCGGTGTAACTCCGCTTCTCTTGGTCTCCATCGTTGCATTGCTCATCGTAACCTTTGTTCCTTGGTTATCTTTGTGCTTATTATAAAAAACGATTACATAGCGCCCTGCGGGGCGCTTTTTTCAAGGTGTAGTTATGAATTTTGAAAATAAAGTAATGATTAACGTCGCACCGGTTGCCGCGACATGCAAAGATATCATTCCGGAAGCTATTGCTGCTGACGTCCTTGAATGCTATAAAAACGGCGCAGCCATGGTGCACTTACATGTACGCGCTAAAGACGGATCTTTAACTCCTGACACCTCATTACTTGAAGAGACTTTGAAACTTATTCGCAAAGACTCCGATATTATTATTGAAGTGTCAACCGGCGGAATTTCCGATCTGACAATTGAGGAGCGTTGCGCTCCTGTGCCTCTTCCTTTAGTTGAAGCCTGTTCACTTAATGTCGGATCAACAAACTTGGGCAAAGGCGTATATGTAAATCGTCCTGAAGATGTTGAATACTGTGTGCAGCAGCTTCTTAAATATAAAAAAATTCCCGAAGTCGAAACTTTTGAAATCGGTCACACCAATACCATGTTTGAACTGATGCAAAAATATGACTTCGTCAAACCGGTACTCTTTAGTGTCGTTTTAGGACATAAAGGTGAAGCACCGGCAACTCCTAAAGCACTTGCCATGATGATAGACATGATACCTGAAGGGGCCGTTTGGGGTATTACCCACTCAGGGCGTAAAGACATGGGAATTTTTGCTGCCGCTTTAGGTATGGGAGCTAAGACCGTACGCGTTGGTTTTGAAGACAGCAATTACCTTGATCCTAATACTCAAGTTGACACCAACGCGCCTTTAGTCAAAAAAGCCGCTGATTTAATCCGTGCTATGGATAAAGAAGTTATGACCCCTGCCGAGGCTCGTGAATTCTTTAAGATTGGAGCTTAAAAATATTTAAAAAATTCACCTTGTTATTGTGCGTCCAGTTCGGACGCACAATTTTTTTGTTGTTTTTCACAAAACTGCTATCAACAAGAGCACTATAACACTCATTTTGACTCACATATATAATTATGATCCGTCTAAATGACCTCTTCAATTGCCACAACTTCACGCATCGGCTTTTGCTTATCGCTTGCGTTTTCATTAACGATGACAATTGCAAGCGTAATCACTTCCTTATCGGTAATTCTTAAACCGTATTTCTTTTCCCTGATTTGTTCTTTGGCTTTTGCAAGTTTCTCTTGAACGCTATCAACCTTACTTATGACTTTAAACTCACAGATATAAAGTCTTCTGTCATCTTCAAAGCATAAATCGCTTCTGCCAAGTGCCGTTTGATACTCAGTATAGGTGTTGTAGCCTAATAGCTGCAGCATCACTTTATAAACATCACGAAAAGCGTATTCTTTAAAACTTATTACGCTCTCATAGGAAAATTCATTCAAGATTTTGTTGAATTCATCTTTTAGCGCTGTAAAGTCTTTATGCGCTAGCGCATCGGCGATTCTATCTTTATAAACATCATTTACGGCAATGGCATCTTTATTAGTAAGTTTTTCTATTACCAACTCGGCAAAGGCCTTTTTTACTTCCTTATTTGGCAGTCCTACGAATAAAAAATCCGGCTCTGTCTTTTTTATCGTGAAATACCCTGCCTGATACAAAATGGCAAAGAAAGGAAAATCCTCATCCTCAATACTGGTTATAGTGGGAGATAAGGCAGCGATGTTGGTCCTTTTT
>NZ_CAJKVK010000064.1 GCF_905203285.1 uncultured Succinatimonas sp. | reverse complement strand
AATAATAGTTTAAATTTTTATATTAAAAATTTTGCTGCCAGTATTTTCGGATACAAAAAAATCCCCAAGTTTTACCTTGAGGATCTTTTTAACTTAAGCTTTTAAAACTTAATTATTATTCAGCACGTTTGAAAATAAGTGAACCGTTAGTACCGCCAAAGCCGAAGCTATTTGATAAGGCGTACTCAAAATCATGTTTCTGAGCAACATTAGGTACTAAGTTAAAATCACCTACTTCAGGATCAGGATTTTCAAGATTAATAGTCGGAGGACACATCTGATCGTGCAGTGCCATAACGGTAATTACGGCTTCAATAGCACCGGCTGCGCCTAAAAGGTGACCGGTCATGGACTTCGTGGAGCTCATGCAGGTGGCCTTAGGAGCGTCGCCGAAAATTGCCTTAACGGCGCGCAGCTCTGATAAATCACCGATATGAGTTGAAGTACCGTGAGCGTTGATATAACCGATCTGCTCAGGCTTAATTCCTGCATCACGAATTGCATTTTCCATGGAAAGACGAGCACCTGAACCGTCTTCAGCGGTTGCGGTCATATGATAAGCGTCACCGCTCATGCCAAAGCCGACAAGCTCGGCATAAATCTTAGCGCCGCGAGCTTTAGCGTGCTCATACTCTTCCAAAACCAGAATGCCGGAACCGTCGCCCAAAACGAAGCCGTCACGATCCTGATCCCAAGGACGGGATGCTTTTTCCGGATCGTCATTGCGGGTAGACAATGCCTTAAGGGCGCTGAAACCGCCGATACCCATCTGGGTAGAAGCTTTTTCAGATCCGCCGCATACCATGGCATCGGCATCACCGCAAGCAATAAGGCGAGCTGACAAACCGATAGCATGAGTACCTGATGCGCACGCGGTTACGGTTGCGAGGTTAGGACCGCGCAAACCTTTTAAAATCGATAAATGACCTGACACCATATTAATAATGGTGGAAGGAACGAAGAACGGACTGATGCCGCGAGGTCCCTTATGCACTAAAGCAGTGATATTCTGCTCAATTAAACCGAGACCGCCGATACCGGAGCCTACCATTACACCGATGCGGGTAGCGTTCTCCGGGGTTACTTCCAAACCGGAGTCTGCCAATGCCATCAAGCCGGCAGCAATACCGTATTGAATGAACAAGTCCATCTTACGTTCATCTTTACGGGTAATACCCCACTGCTCGGGATTGAAATTCTTGACCAGACCAGCGATTTTAACTGAAAAGGCGCTGGTGTCGAAATGCTCAATGGTAGAGATGCCGCTCTTGCCTGCTAGGAGGGACTGCCAAGACTCTTCTGCTGTGACGCCCACCGGGCTTAACATACCCAGACCGGTAACTACAACCCTGCGCTTTTGCACCGTAGATGCCTCCAAAAACAAAAAATATGAAACTCAATACAAAAACGGAGATGACTAAAGCATCTCCATCATTTTTTATAATCGGTTCTGTTTAACTGAACCAAACATGCAAACGGCGGGTAAACCCGCCGCGGCTAATTATTTATCCTGATGGCTCTTGATGTAGTCAATTGCAGCCTGAACGGTATTGATCTTCTCTGCGTCCTCATCAGGGATTTCAGTCTCGAACTCTTCTTCAAGAGCCATTACGAGCTCTACAGTATCCAATGAATCGGCACCCAGATCATCAACGAAGGAGGCCTCAGGTACGACATCTTCCGGCTTAACGCCTAACATGTCAACGATAATCTTCTTTACGCGATCTTCAATATTGCTATTGCTCATTTCTTTTTGTTCAGTCTGCTACGCAGATCCGTCCTATGTTAGAAGAGGTTGCCCGACCCAATGCCGGAAACCAAAATGATGAAGCGATTATATATGTTTTATTTAAATTTTGGTAGTCTAAATAGCTAAAATTACTCATTAAAACTACCAAAACTAAAAATAAATCACAATTTTAAAATTTTAAGCGCAATGTAAACCGCCGTTTACATCGATAGTTGCACCGGTAATGTACGAAGCCATATCGGATGCTAAAAATACTACGGCACCGGCGATATCGGTAACCTGACCTGCTCTTCTTAACGGGATGCCGTTAATCCAAGCTTTTAACTGATCTTCTTTTAAGACCGCGGTCATATCGGTTTCAATAAAGCCGGGAGCCACGCAGTTAACGGTAATACCGCGCGGAGCCACTTCTTTTGCAAGCGAGCGGCTAAAGCCGATAAGGCCTGCCTTTGCCGCTGCATAGTTGCATTGACCTGCGTTGCCGATTTCACCTGTTATAGATGAAATATTAATGATTCTGCCGCTGCGCTTTTTCATCATGGGGCTGATGCAGGCACGGCACAAACGGGCAGCTGATGATAAATTGCAGGTAATAACCGCATCCCAGTCCTCATCTTTCATGCGCATGAAAAGACCGTCACGGGTAATACCGGCGTTATTTACCAAAACATCAGGAGTACCGTATTTTTCGGTAACTGCGGCAAACAACGCATCAATGCTGCCGTCTTCTAAAGCGTTTAACACAAAACCTGAACCCTTACCGTTTAAATACTCGGTAATGGCGTCAGCGCCTTTTTGTGAAGTAGCGGTACCGCATACGGTAGCACCCAAAGAAGCAAAAGCTTCGGCAATGCCTTTGCCGATACCGCGGGAGGCACCGGTTACCAAAACGACTTTACCTGTAAAATCAAGTGAAAACATAGCTATTCCTTATGTTTAATATTACTTAATAAGCTCAATTGCTTTATTAAGAGAATCTTCATCACAGATATTGGCAAGCTCAAGAGATTTATCAATCTTACGGTTAAGACCGCAAAGAACTTTGCCCGGGCCGCATTCAATTAAAGCAGAAACGCCGTCAGCCTGCATTGCCTTGACACACTCGACCCAGCGAACCGGACCTACAAGCTGCAAAATAAGAGCCTTAACGACTTCATCTTTTGCCGTTAAAGGCTTGGCGTAAGCGTTGCAGTAAACCGGGATTGCGGCATCCTTTAAAGTAATGGATGCAAGTGCTTCCTGAAGCTTATCGGCAGCGCTTTGCATCATCGGGCAGTGTGAAGGAGCGGAAACAGCAAGGGGAACTACGCGCTTAGCACCGTTTTCGGCAAAGAATTTAGCGGCGCGATCAACTGCGTCCTTGGCTCCGGAAATAACGACCTGACCCGTGGTATTGAAATTTGCCGCCCATACGGCATCACCGTCTTTTGATACGGATTTGCATCCGTCAATAACAACTTCATCGGCAAGACCTAAAACTGCGGCCATTGCGCCCTGTCCCTGAGGAACGGCAGCCTGCATGGCCTGACCGCGAAGACGAACAAGGCGCAAAGCATCAGCAAAATCTAAAGCACCTGAAGCAACCAAGGCGCTGTACTCACCCAAAGAGTGACCTGCAACGGCTGCGGGAACTGCGTCAATGCGAGCTTTTAAAGCTCTTAATGCGGCTACTGAAGCTGCCAGGATAGCCGGCTGAGTAACTTCAGTCTTATTGAGCTCTTCAGCAGGGCCTTCTAAAGAAATCTTTTTTAAATCATATGAAAGAGCATCATTTGCTTCTTCGTAAGTACGTTTAACTTCAGGATCTTCAATAAAGGAAGCGAACATTCCGACGCTTTGCGAGCCTTGACCCGGAAAAACGACTGCGAATTTTTTCATAACGTTAAAACTCCATTAAAAGCCCTAAGGCTGAAAGTAGAAATCAGTAACGAACCAATGCCGAACCCCAAACGAAACCGCCGCCGAAAGACTCAAGCAAAAGCATGTCTCCGCGCTTGATGCGACCGGAGCGAACACCTTCATCAAGAGCTAAAGGAACTGAGGCGGCCGAGGTGTTGCCCTGTTTATCCAAAGTAACAATTACCTGCGACATGTCCATCTTAAGCTTGCGGGCAGTTGCAGCGATAATGCGCAGGTTGGCCTGATGAGGAACTAAAAAGTCCAAATCCTCATAAGAGACTCCAGCCTCTTCCAATGTATCGGTAACCAAAGAAGATAGAACGCCGACTGCGCGTTTGAACACCTCATTACCCTTCATATAAAGATATTCATCATGAGGGTTATTGCGAATAGGATAAGGAAGGCGCAGCAAATCTCCCGATTTAGGATCGGATGAAAGCTTAATGGCTAAAGTACCAGGTTCATCGGATGCTCCTAATACGCAGGCGCCGGCACCGTCACCGAATAAAATAATCGTGGTGCGATCGGTAGGATCACAGGTACGTGACACAAGGTCAGAGCCTACAATCAGCACTTTTTTAGCCTGCCCTGAAAGGATCATGCCGTGAGCCACGCCGTAAGCATAACTAAAGCCTGAGCATGCTGCAGCCAAATCAAATGCCGCGGCATTTTCAATTCCTAGTTTTAAAGCGATTTCACAGGCAGTTGACGGAAACGCGTATGTAGCGCTTGTTGTAGCACAAATAACAACATCTATTTCACCTGGTTCGACATTTGCCGCTTCAAGAGCATTTTTACCGGCAATTGCGCCCATTGAGGCTGCCGTTTCATCAGGTGCTGCGATTCGACGTTCCCGGATACCGGTTCTTTCAATGATCCACTCGTCTGAAGTTTCGACCATCCGCTCCAAATCAGCGTTAGTCCGTATTGTTTGCGGTAAATATCCGCCGGTACCTAGAATTTTGGTATACAAAGCATCACCATTTAAATTTTCGCCCGCAGGCAGAATTTTAAAGTCGACGAAACTTCTCTTTAAGAAGATTCATCCTGCTTCATGCGGCATGTTATGCCGCCTGGAAAAAACTTTTCTATAAAAAATAAAATTATGGCTAAAACCACTTAACTTTTAAGTATAGCATGACATGTTAAACCATGCTAAACAAAAGAAAAGCAAGACCCTATTTTCCCTTAAATGATTCGGGATGAAGCCTTGCTTTTAATATTAATTGTTAACGTTTGGATACGGTGCGTTCTAATTCTTCTTTCATTAAACCGTATAAATCGCACTGTGCGGCTTTTGCAGCTTCCACCATGGCAACGGCCAAAGCTTCGTCGCCTGCCGATGCATGGCTTTTAACCGCGATACCGTTAACCCCGAGCAAAAGCGAACCGTTATACTGCCAAGGCGTAAGCCAATCCGGGCAGGCAAGTTTGGCAAAAAAGCGCTTTATGCCCGATGATTTGGCAAAAATCGAAGCAACACCCTCAGCTGCCTTTAAAGCGACATTGCCAGTAAAGCCGTCAGTCACGATAACGTCGCAATCACCGCAGAAAATACGATTAGCCTCGACAAATCCTTCAAACAATAAGTTATTGTCGGATTTAATTAATTCTTTTGCTTCCTGAATCAGACGATTGCCTTTTCCCGCTTCCGTACCGACATTCAAAATCGCGATGCGCGGATCGTCTATTCCCTGATAAAGCTTGGCCGCGGCGTTGCCTAAAATGGCAAAATCATATAAGTCTTCAGCACTTGATGAAGCATTAGCCCCTAAATCAAGCATTAACGTAAAATGACCGGGACCGGACGGCATGCGGGCACACAGGGCAGGACGCACCCGCCCTATCGTACCTAAAATATGGCGGCATAAAACCACGAAAGGACCGGTACCGCCACCTGAAACGACGGCTTGAGCTTCACCGTTTTTAACCGCTTCAACGGCAAGACGCATCGCTGATTTACGATAGCCTGCCAATACTTCTTTAGGATCTTCGTCTTGAGGAATATTCTGCGGAGCCAAACGAAATTCGTAACGTTTTGCATCAACGTCGGCTTTGGCTAAAGAAGATGATAAATCAGATGGTCCGAAAATAATTAATTTGAGCGAAGGATATAAAGCTAAAGCGAACCTTACGGCATTTACCACGGGCAAAAAACCGAGATCTCCGCCAGTTCCGTCTATAGCTACAACTATTTCTTTTTGCTTCGTCATGTACGTTAACGGGGCGTCAGGTAAACCTGACACCCCGTTTTCCTATTCAGTGAAATCGATTATTCTGCGTCTTTAACGTCAATAACCTTAACACCGCGATAGTAACCGCTCTCGGTTACATGGTGACGAAGATGAACTTCATCGGTTACCTTATCGACGGACAACTGACGGGCAGATAATGCGTCATGGGTACGACGCTTGTCACGACGTGAACGGGACTGGTGGTTCTGCTGAACGGCCATTTTTGTCTCCTAAGTTAATATAGTACGGCGGAGATGTCTTTACCCCGCTTCTAAAACTTCAATCCTGACAACCACTAAAGTGGTTCTGATCGCAATATTATACGTGGTTTTTTCACTCTTTACAAGACGGAAGTCCACGCCGTTGCGAAAACTTTAGCCTTTTAAATCAAAATACCGCCTAATCTTTTATGAAAAACGGCAACGATTTAAAAGCGAAAGAATTCTACTGTTATTAAATGCGAAAAAAAAGATCTTTTTGCAAAAAATTTCACTTATCGACCTGAATATAAGAATTAATTAAGCTTTCCTTTTAAATCTTTAAGCACGGCAAAAGGATTTAAAACCTCTTCATCGCTCTCATCCTTATATGTCCAGGACGAACCTTTGACATCACATTCTTCTTCATTTTCATGGCGGGCAACGGTAGGAAGCTCCAAAAGAAGAGAATCCTCGATAAAAGCATAGAGATTAAACAAACCGTCTTCATCCAAATCAATGATATCAAGGCGATCTTCAATTTTAAGTTCTAAAGCCTTTTCTTTATCGCAAGTTACACAAAAAGGAGCATTGATTACTGTAGAAAAAGGTTTGCCGCAGCGCTCGCAGATAAGCTTTAACTTACAGGAAATCTCACCTTCAAGCGTGCTAAGACCCTGCAAATCTTTATAAAAATGCAGTTTAACTAATGCCGGCTCTTCAATTTCCTCGCAGGCATCTGCAAGACGCGTCATGATCTCATGATTAAGTTTAGTCTCATAAACGGCATCCTGCTCTGCAAGACGACCTAAATCAATTCTTTCAGGCAAAGCGCATAAGCTGTTTTCTTGTGACATATCTTTTTTCTCTTTTAGTTAAAAAGTCATTTTCTACAAAAGATAATTCTAAAAGATCAAAATACGGATCTTAATCTTCAAGAAAAAAGTTTTATAAGATGCGACACATCAGGAACTGTAATTTCCGGTTTTAAAGCCTTAAAACCGTCACCTGACCATACTCCGCTTTCCACCGCACAGGAGTGAGACTTTGCGTTATGATACATTTCAATATCCATTCCGGCGTCCCCTACTCCCAAAAGCTCCTGCGGTTTTAAAGAAAGACGTTCTGCAACCTTAAGCATCATCGCTTTATCCGGTTTTGACGGCACTTCATCGCCTGAACATATTGCATCAACAAATACGTCAAGCTTGGTTTCTTTTAAAGTACGGTTAACGCCTGCTGTCGATTTTCCCGAAGCAATACCGATTTTATAGTTCTTATCTTTAAGTAAAGTAAATAATTCGTAAACTCCGCTAAAAAGAATGTTCTGCCTTAATTTTTCATCTGCCGCGTAATAGCTGCGGTAAGTAGCGGTTACGTTCTCCCCCAATGCCTTTTTATCTTGAGGCAAAAGAGAAGTAAGACCTTCTAAAAGTTTTTTGCCGATAATCGACTTAATATCGGTAACAGGAGGTATCGGCAGAGAATAATGAGAAAAAGTAAGACGCGTACATTCAATAATTTGGCCTATCGTATCGGTAAGCGTTCCGTCAATGTCAAATACCACGGCCTTTATTTCATGTTTAAATAACTGAAATTGTTCCGTGTCAACCAAGTCGCGTTTGCCTTCAGTAAAATGCATAAAAATCTCTAAACCTTATTTAAACCACATTCCTGCTTACTTTTTTAAAATCTCAACGATTTTACGCAGTTCCTCAGGCAGCGGAGCTTCAACTTTAAGCATTTTTCCGCTTAAAGGATCGGTAAAAGTGATTTTAGCGGCATGTAAAAACATGCGTTTTAACCCTAAAGCTTTAAGTCTTTCGTTAAATTCCTCACTGCCGTATTTAACGTCACCGCCAACCGGATGTTTTACATAAGCGCAATGAACACGGATCTGATGAGTTCTTCCCGTATGCGGCATGGCAGCCATCAAAGTGGCGTCATTAAGCTCTTCTACAATGTCAAAGCCAGTGGCGGACGGTGCTCCTGACTTAAAATTAACTTCAACCATACGCTCACCAGAGCGCAGTTCATTGCGAACAAGCGGTGCCTCCACCAATTTAAGACGACGATCCCATTTGCCCGGAACTAAAGTCAAATAGCGCTTTTTTACCACGCGCGAGCGAAACTGCTCATGCAGATTGCGAAGAGCCGAGCGACGTTTAGCCACGATAAGGCAGCCTGAAGTTTCACGGTCGAGGCGATGGGCTAGTTCTAAAAATGAAAACTCAGGGCGCAATGCTCTTAATGCCTCAATTAAGCCAAACTCAATGCCGCTGCCGCCGTGAGCTGCAATTCCTGCAGGTTTATCCACAACTATAAGAGCATCGTTTTCAAAGCAAATCCTGTCTTTTAAATTCTGGACAGAATGAAGATTAGCCGACGGGATAATGACCGGGGCTGTCGATACTCTTACAGGAGGAACGCGAATTTCATCTCCTGTACAAAGCTTATATGAAGGCTCGGCGCGTTTTTTATTTACCCGCACCTCACCGCGCCGCAGAATACGGTATATCATGCTGCGCGGAACGCCTTTTAATATACGCAAAAGATAATTATCAAGACGCTGACCTGCATCATCTGCCGAAACAGTTTTATAACTTACCTTTAAACTCTGCTCTTGTTTGACAATTGACACTTCATTACCTTTAACGAGAAAAACCTTCACCCTGCGGCAAATCTAATTTATATGAAAGTCTTTATATTACTTATAAAAATGCCGTCAAATTCTACCACAAATATCTTTAAACAAACCGCGATGAAAATATTGAATGAAATTATCTTAATTATCAATGCAATAAGCTCTGATTTTCAAGCTTTTTCCATAAAAATGAATCGTTTATAGTCCTTGTATAAAACTAAGTCTTATCGCATAATATGCGCAAGAAGGATACGGTAACCTCTATAGTTCATGGTTCCTCCCTTCATTAGGCAGACAAGTCTGCACAGGACGCCTGTGCGGTCAAGCCTTTTAAGCGATGCGCGCCTTAATTGACTTTGATTAAAGATTTGCTGCGGTTGCATCATGATGACCCCACCATTAGATGGAACGGCGAGTCTTCATGCTGCGTAAATTTACCTTATGGGTAATGAAAAAGTTAATTGCTTGATCTGTCTAAAGTATTTTTTAGGCAGTGTATTTTTATTAACTTTAAAAACCCGTATACCTTAAAAGGATCTTTTCAAGTGAAAAGAATGCTAATCAACGCCACCCAGCAAGAAGAGGTGCGCGTAGCTTTAGTCGACGGTCAGAAGCTGTACGACCTCGACATCGAATCTCCACAGCATGCCAACAAAAAAGCCAATATCTATAAAGGAATAATCACCAGAATCGAACCGAGTCTTGAAGCCGCATTCGTTGATTACGGCATGGAAAGACACGGTTTTCTTCCTTTAAAAGAAATTGCCCGCGAATACTATCCTCAAGGAACCAACTTCTCCGATCATGCAGCCATGAAAGCAGCGCTGCGCGAAGGTCAGGAAGTTATCGTTCAGATTGAAAAAGAAGAACGCGGTCAAAAAGGCGCAGCATTAACCACCTATATTTCCCTTGCCGGCAGTTATTTGGTCTTAATGCCCAACAATCCCCGCGCCGGCGGCATTTCTCGCCGTATTGAAGGCGAAGAGCGTGCCGAGCTTAAAGAAGCACTTGAGGGAATTGAAATTCCTCAGGGTATGGGCGTAATCGTACGTACGGCAGGCGTCGGTAAAAGCGCTGAGGAACTTTCCTGGGATTTATCCATTCTCACCAAGCTTTGGGAAATGATTAAAAAGGCAGCTAGCTCCCGTCCGGCACCTTTTCTTATTCATCAGGAATCATCTATTGCTTTGCGTGCAATCCGTGATTATCTGCGTCCTGACATCGGTGAAATTTTAATTGACGATCGCAACGTATTTGAGCAAATCCGCCATTACGTCGAACTCGTTCGCCCGGAATTCACGCAGAAAGTTCACCTGTACGCCAGCGATATTCCGCTTTTTAGCAAATTCCAGATTGAAAGCCAGATTGAATCAGCTTATCAGCGTGAAGTAAGACTCCCGTCAGGCGGTGCCATCGTTATCGATCCGACCGAAGCCTTAACTTCAATTGACGTCAACTCCGCAAAAGCAACCCGCGGCGGGGACATTGAGGAAACCGCGCTTCAAACTAATATCGAAGCTGCTGAGGAAATAGCCCGTCAGCTGCGTCTTCGCGATATCGGCGGTCTTATCGTCATCGACTTTATCGATATGACTCCGATAAAGAACCAACGTGAAATTGAAAACCGCATGCGTGAAGCCGTACGTCAGGATAGAGCGCGCATTCAATTTTCAAGGATTTCCCGTTTCGGACTTTTAGAATTATCCCGTCAGCGCCTGCGCCCGTCTCTTGAAGAGTCAAGCTCTCACGTTTGCCCTATGTGCCAAGGACAGGGAACCGTTCGTGACACTTCCTCATTAGCTTTATCGATTTTGCGTCTTATTGAAGAAGAAGCACACAAAGATCATCAAGGCGACGTCATCGCTATCGCTCCTGTCGAAGTAGCAACTTTCATTTTAAATGAAAAGAGAAAGCACGTAAGCGATATCGAAAAACGTCACAAAATAAAGGTTTCCATATTGCCCGATCAGCACATGATGCCGGCACAATACGAAGTTCACCGCATCACGGCAAATGGCAACGGCAACGGATCCATAAGTACCGATCTGCTTGAAGAAAGAGCAAAACAGGCTCGCCGAGTTCTGCAGGAATCTGCTGTGGAAAATTCAAGCAATGATACTGAAGAGCAAAAAACTTCAGAGCCTGCAATCAATTCTGAAGTGATCACTGAAATGGCCGCAATTCCTAAACGTCCGGCACCGCGTGAAGTAAAGCCCAGACGTAAGGAAGAAGTTGCACAAAAATCCTTACTGCAAAAAATAATAGAGTTTTTAAGTAAACTCTTCTCTTCTGCCCCTGCCGAAGAAAAGAAGCCGGCTAAAGGACAGCGTAAAGATGATCGTGCCTCCCGCAGCAACTATCGCCGCGGTCCTAACTCCCGTAACGGAAAGGCAGCCGGTCCAAGGAATGCGGAAAAAGCCGAAAAGCCTACTCGCACCCGTACTGCAGGCAAAGCAGGTGCTGGCCGTAAAAACACTTTAAAGGAAGAAGCAGTAAGAGAGCAAAAGGCAAAAACTGCACCTCGTCAGGTTAAAAACACCGAGCGCGAAGAAATAAAAGCTGCAGAAAATGAAAACATCCGCAAGCAAAATCCTCCTCGCCCGCGTCGTGTTGCCTATATTACTGCTGAAGAAAATGAAGCTCGCGAAAAGGAAGCTTTATTAAACAAAACCGCAGCAGCTGAAAAAGGCTATAAACCTATGCCTATCACCTTCATAAGCGAAGGTTCAGGACAAGGTCCGGATGAGGCGGTTCCTTTTAGCGGAGAAACAAAAGGACGTGAGCTTGATGCAGGAAAAGACTTCGAGCGTTCAGTAAAGGCAGGCGGTTTTGCTGCCGCAGCTGTAGTTACCGGAATAGAAGGGATCAGCGAACCTGAGATTGCAGTTCCCGAGTTTAACGGTGAACATGCTTCCCGTGATTACGATAACGGTAATGCACTTGAAGTTGCAGGTCGTCCGGGCGGTTTTAATGCCGCTACCGCACGCGCTTTTGAAAAAGCTTCTCTTACAATAAAAGAAGTTGAAAACGAAGCTCCTGCTGTAAATGAAACTAAACCTACGGATGCTGTCAAGGAAGAAACGGTCATAGAGAAGATTAATGAACCTTCTCCTATGCCTAACCCTTATGAGCATAGCGTCAAAGAAGAAGCAAGCACTGTTGACAATTCTGTTGTAGCTAAAGCTGCCGATCTTCCCGATCCTTATGCCAACAGTCCGCGTGAAAAGATTGATCCGTACGCTCACTCCCCTCGTGAAGTGAAAGAAGAAGTCATTTTTGATGACAGTACAGAATCTTTAGAAAGCAATGCTGAAAAAGAGAATTCTGATATCAAACCTGCAGAAGGTTATGATGATAAAGAAACCTCTTCACAGCAGAACTAATTTCTTCTAATAGCATTTCGTTAAGAGGGTGACTAAAAAGTCACCTTCTTTTTTACCTGAAAAAAGCTCTTAATTTT
>NZ_CAJKVK010000063.1 GCF_905203285.1 uncultured Succinatimonas sp. | reverse complement strand
ACCATGGCAAGGTTATGCTCTACCAACTGAGCTATGCCCGCATCCGATGGCGCACATTATAAAGAAAAAAACATCAAGAGCAAGTTTTTTTTACTTTTAATTTTAAAAAATATCTAAACTTATTAATAAAAACCTTTATTTTCAATAAGATATTTTTGATTCTTTTTATGAAAAATTTTTACTTAAAATCCTTTATGCGCAATTGTTAATTAAAGATACACAAAAAATCTCAAACTCGTTCTCTAAGGTTGACAAAGAAAACTCATTTTTTACAATGCAAGAAAATCAAGGAGACTTTATATGTCATTAATAAGTACCGTACTTAAAATTTCCGAAGCTTTAACTCCGCTTTCAACCATGACTTATCTTTCAAGCAAACTAACAGACGTACCGCTTGGAAAATTTACTCAATTTTTGATCAAAGAATTTATTAAGACATATAAAATCGATATTAATGAATACGAAAATACCGATCTTTCTTCTTACAAAACATTCAATGAGTTTTTCATACGTAAGGTTCGCTCCGACCTCCGTCCGATTAATGAAAATGCGGTAGCTGTTTCACCTGTTGACGGAACTGTCGGGCAAGCTGACAAAATTATTGCAGGACGACTGATTCAAGCAAAAGGGATTGACTATTCTTTAAACGGACTTGTGGGCGGAAATGCGTCTGATTCAGAAGTCTTTGAAGACGGAAATTTTGCTTGCATTTACTTATCGCCTGCAAACTATCACCGAATTCATATGCCGCTTGACGGAAAACTTGTTAAAACCATTCATATCCCTGGCAAACATTTCCCTGTAGGGAAAAGAAATATTTCTTATATGCCGGATCTTTATACCAAAAACGAAAGACTCGTATGCATCTTTGAAACAAAAATTGGCCCCTTTGCTTTAATAATGGTAGGCGCTGCTTTAGTCGGCAGCATCAATACGGTATGGGACGGAACTGTTGTAAGAAGAAAAAATGTTCAGGAAAAAACCTTCGATGATGAAAAATTCACCTATAAAAAAGGAGATGAAATCGGTCACTTCAAGTACGGCAGCACCGTAATTTGTCTGTGGAAAAAAGACAGCGGAAACATTGCTCCTGAATTTGTTCCCGGAAAACCTGTTCTTCTCGGTCAGGCAATGATTACCGAAAATTAAAAGCACATTTTAATCATTGCGCTTTAGGTTATTTACGCATTGGGAGTTTCGGAAAAATCATTACCGAAACTCTGATTGCGTCAAGATTTAATCAAAATTATTCTTCACTCCTATCTTACATTTTTCCTAACAAGAATACCTAAGAAGTCGACTTTCATTAACGAAAGTTGCTGTAATCCCCTTTGCATTATCATTTTTTATTACAAAAATGAGAGCGCTACATAATAAATTTTTTCAATTTTCTGGTATATTTAGTTTTGTTTTTTGCTTGCTTTCCGGGGAAGCGTAATTCGCTATTGACATTACCCTCCGGAGCTTAGGAGATACACGTGGAAAAATTTCAAGCTGACGTTGCAATCGTCGGTGCAGGCGGTACCGGTCTTCGTGCAGCAATTGCTGTAGCACAGGCCAATCCCAAGCTTCGCGTTGCACTCATTTCCAAAGTCTACCCGATGCGTAGCCACACGGTAGCTGCCGAAGGCGGTGCTGCCGGTGTTATCCGTGACGATGACTCTTATCAGAAACACTTTGAAGACACTGTAGCCGGTGGTGACTGGCTGTGCGAACAAGATGTTGTTGAATATTTCGTTCGTCACACTACCGAAGAATTATTCCAGCTCGAACACTGGGGCTGCCCGTGGAGCCGTAAACCTGATGGTGACGTAAACGTACGTCGTTTCGGCGGTATGAAAGTTCCTCGTACTTGGTTCGCTGCCGATAAATCCGGTTTCCACATGTTGCACACTCTCTTCCAGACTTCAGTGCAATTCCCTTCAATTCATCGCTTTGATGAGCACTTCGTATTAGATTTGTTAGTTGAAGAAGGTGTCTGCCGCGGTGTCGTTTGCTACGACCTCCAGAACGGCGTATTCCGTCAGATCAACGCCAAATCAGTTATCATCGCTACCGGTGGTGCCGGCCGTGCTTACATCTTCAATACCGACGGCGGTATCGTTACCGGTGACGGTATTGCTTTGGCTTACCGTCATGGCGTACCTATTCGTGATATGGAATTCGTTCAGTATCACCCGACCGGCTTGCTCGGCTGCGGTATTTTGATGACTGAAGGCTGCCGTGGTGAAGGCGGTGTTCTGTACAATAAGGACCACTACCGTTACCTTCAGGATTACGGCTTAGGCCCTGAGACTCCGGTAGGACATCCTAAGAACAAGTATATGGAATTAGGTCCTCGTGACCGTGTATCTCAGGCTTTCTGGCAGGAGTCTAAGAAAGGCCGTACCATCAAGTATCCGTTAGGCGAAGCCGTACACCTTGATTTGACTCACTTAGGCGAGAAATACCTCCACGAGCGTCTGCCGATGATTTGCGAATTGGCAATGACCTATTCAGGTGTAGACCCTGTTAAGCAGCCTGTTCCTGTACGTCCGGTTGTTCACTACACCATGGGTGGTATTGAGACTGACGGCAAGACTGCAACTCGTATGCCCGGCTTATATGCTGCCGGTGAGTGCGCTTCAGTCGGTATTCACGGTGCTAACCGCTTGGGTTCCAACTCCTTGGTTGAGACCATCGTATTCGGTAAAGTTGCCGGTGACGAAGCTGCCAAACGCGCAATGTCAATTAAGAAAGATTTCGAAAGCCCTGAACTTGATAAGCAGGCTGAAGCCGCTATGGCCCGTGCTCTTGCTCTGTTTGACGTACAAGGCGGTGAATCTCAGTCCAAGATCCGCACCGAAATGGGCGAATCAATGGAAAAAGGCGTCGGTATTTACCGTGAAGAAGCCACCATGCAGGAAACCATTAATGTGCTTAAAGATTTGAAGAAGCGCATTAAGAACGTTCCTCTTACCGATCGCGGTCGCGTATTCAATACCGAGTGGATGAACTTAATTGAGTTAGGCTACACTTTAGACTGTGCTCAGACTATGGTTCACTCCGCAATTAACCGTAAAGAATCCCGCGGTTCACATCAGCGTTTAGACGGTCCTAACGGTGCATATAAGGAGCGTGATGACAAGCACTTCCTCAAGCACTCTTTGGCAATCTACAACAAAGAGACCGATTTGCCGGATATTTCTTTAAGCGACGTTAAGATCACTACCTTCCAGCCTGCTAAGCGCGTATACGGCGCCGAAGCTGAAAAGGCTGAAGCCGCTGCAGCAGCCGCTGCCAAAGCAAAGGAGGCCCGTAAATAATGGCTGAGAAAACTATGAAAGTAACCGTCGTCCGTTATCGCCCGGAGCAGGACGACAAACCTTGGGAGCAGACCTTTGAGGTTCCGTACATCAAAGAGACCTCTGTTCTTGAAGCTCTGTTCTACATCAAAGATCACTTCGAGCCGAGTTTATCTTTCCGTTGGTCCTGCCGTATGGCCGTTTGCGGTTCCTGCGGTATGATGGTTAACGGTGTACCTCACCTTGCCTGCAAAACCTTCCTTCGCGATTATGAAGGCAGCAAAAACGGAATTACCATTGCTCCGCTTGACAACTTCCCGGTTGAACGCGATCTTGTCGTAGACATTTCCGACTTAATTGAGAAGATTGAGCGCATTAAGCCTTATATCATTCCTTCTGCCAAAGACAAGAATATGCCTTTAACCAAGGCTTATCGTCAAACTCCGCAGCAGATGGAAGCATATCGTCAGTTTGCCCAGTGCATTAACTGCGGCTGCTGCTATGCTGCTTGCCCTCAGTACAAGATTAACAAAGACTTTATCGGCCCTGCCGCTTTGACTCTCTTGTACCGTTACAACATTGACAACCGCGACGGCGGCAAAGCTCAGCGTATGCCTTTCCTCAATGCTGAAGAAGGCGTATGGAGCTGCACTTTCGTCGGTTATTGCTCTGAAGTATGTCCTAAGCACGTAGATCCGTCATCAGCTATTCAGCTGGGTAAGAAGATGAGTGCAACCGACTACGTAATCAGGATGTTTAAACCGGAGTAAGAAATGAGCGAAACTAAATCTTTCCGTAAGCCTTATAATCCTCCGATTAAGGCTACCTGGTGGACAAAGAATCCTTTCTATATCCGCTATATGGTTCGCGAAGGCACCGCTGTTTGTGCCCTCTTCGTAGCTTTAGAGTTGATTTTAGGAATTTTCTTGTTCTTAATGTGCGACTTGAGTGCTCCTGAAGCAACCGCTGAAAACACTGCCCCTTATATGTGGTGGGTTCAGTCCTTTATCGGCAATCCTATAGTCATCTTAATCAACCTCGTCTGCTTGGCTGCAACCTTGTTCCACGCAGTAACCTGGTTCGCTTTGATGCCTAAAGCCGTACGCGTTTTCATGAATAAGAACAATACCGATCTTGTTCCTGATTACGTCACCATGGGTGCCCTTTATGCCGGTATGGCTGGCGCCACTGTAGTGATCTTGGTAGCAGCTTTTGCTTCCTTGCCCTAATTAAGGAGAGAGAATATGCATTCACCACGTTCTGACGAGCCTGTATATTGGCTCATGTTCGGTGCCGGCGGTATGGCTGTTGCTATGGCACTTCCTGCCGTATTGGTAGTTCTTCTTGTTGCAGGCATCACCTCTCCTGACGTCTCTTCAGGTGTTTTGAGCTTCGCTCATGCCAAGAGCATTTTAGGCTGCTGGATCCCTGCTTTAGCATTGTTCGGAACCATTGCTTTGGTTCTGTGGCACGCCTTCCACCGTATCTACCATAGCTTGCACGATTTAACCATTCGTGTTACCAAGCTTCACTGGTTCGTCCTTTACGGCGGAGCTGCTGCTTTTACTTTCATCTGCTTTGCTTTACAGTTTGCCATCTACTGCAAGTTGTTCTAAAGCTTAGCTTTAAAAAGTAAAATTCTTTTCAAGAAACCGGGAAAAATGCTTCCCGGTTTTCTTTTTTTATACGCTTCGATATTTCCTGATATATACCTACTTTCTCTTGATTTTTAGCACGAAAAAAGATTTCTTTCTGTTATAATTTGCGCGAAAAATAAAAGCCAAAAGAACAATAGAGGACACTTAAGTGATTAAAAAGACAAAAATGGTCTGCACCATTGGACCTAAATCCGAAAAGCGTGAAGTCATGCAGTCACTTCTTGATGCCGGCATGAATGTAATGCGACTTAACTTCTCGCATGGAGATTTCGTTGAACACGGCGGAAGAATTGATAACCTTGAAGATATTATGAAAGAAAGCGGCAAAGTATTTGCCGTCCTTCTTGATACTCGCGGCCCTGAAATCCGTACCTGCAATCTTGAAGGCGGTCAGGATGTTCAACTGGTTACCGGACAAAAACTCACGATTACTACCGACTCCTCATTTATCGGCAATCGCAATAAAATTTCCGTAACTTATGAAAATCTTGCCAAAGACTTACGTGTCGGCGACATGGTTCTTTTAGATGACGGTTTAATCGCTCTTAAAGTCTTAAGCACAACCGATACCGAAGTTGAATGCGAAGTCTTAAACAACGGACTTTTAGGTGAGAAAAAAGGCGTAAATCTGCCTAATACTCACATCACCATGCCATTCTTATCCGAAAGAGATAAAGGTGATTTATTGTTCGGCATAAAACGAGACGTTGATTTTGTCGCCGCGTCATTTACCCGTAATCGCCGTGATGTTTTGGATATTCGCGAATTTCTTGACGCAAACGGCGGACAAAATATTAAGATCATCGCCAAAATCGAGAATCAGGAAGGTCTTGATAATTTTGAAGACATTCTGGCTACAGCTGACGGGATCATGGTTGCCCGCGGCGATTTAGGTGTTGAAATTCCGGCTCAGGAAGTAATTTTTGCCCAAAAACGCATTATTCAGCGCTGCAATGAAGCCGGCAAAACCGTTATCACCGCCACTCAGATGCTTGATTCCATGATTAAAAACCCGCGTCCTACCCGTGCAGAAGCAGGCGACGTCGCCAACGCTATCTTGGACGGTTCTGATGCTGTAATGCTTTCAGGTGAATCGGCAAAAGGCAAATATCCTCTTGAAGCCGTTACTACTATGGCTACAATCTGCCATCGTACCGATCGTGAAGTCGGCGCTCGTATTGATCGCAAATCTATCGGCAGATCCGCTACCACTATTACAGAAGCCGTTTGCATGGGTGCTGTTGAGGCATCTGAAAATCTCAAGGCTCCGGTTATCGTAGTAGCTACCGAGCATGGCAGCTCTCCGCGCGCTATCAGAAAATATTTCCCAACCGCCCATATTCTGGCTTTAACTCCGAATATCAAGACTGCTCGTCAGTTATGTTTAGTTCGCGGAGTTATTCCTAAGCTTGTAGATCGTATAAACTCAACCGATGAATTCTTTGAAATCGGTAAAAAGCTTGCTTTAGAGTCCGGTCTTGCCAAAAAGGGCGATATCATCGTTATGGTTAACGGTGCATTAGTCCCTTCAGGAACCACCAATACCTTCTCTGCTCATACCATTTAAACTAAATCTAATGAGCAATAAAAAAGGCCTTGAGCAATTAAATGCGCAAGGCCTTTTAGTTTAGGCCTCTTTAGGAATTATTTAACTAAATATCCGCCGTCAACAGGAATGATAGCTCCGCCCAAGTAATCGCTGGCATGAGATGCCAGGAAAATAACGGCACCTTTCATATCATCACCGGTACCCCAGCGATGAGCCGGAATACGATCGGTAATCTGCTGATAACGAGGATTGTTCTTATCAAGCAGTGCAGCGTTCATCTCTGTTGCCATATAGCCCGGAGCGATAGAGTTTACATTAATGCCCCTATCAATCCAGTCATTGGACAATTCTTTAGTAAGCTGGGTTACACCGCCTTTGGCTGCAGTGTATGCAGGAACGGTTTGTCCACCGAACCAAGATACCATGGAGGCAATGGTAATGATCTTGCCGTAGCCTTTCTTAAGCATTACATTTGCGGCTTTCTGGCATAAGAAGAATACGGAATTCAAGTTAACGTTAATGACTTCATCCCATTCATTCTCAGGGAAAACTTCAGCGCTGTGACGACGCTGAATACCATGAGCTGTAACAAGAATATCCAAATCACCGCCTAAGGAAGCAAGGCAGTCATCAAAGCATTTGAATACTTCCTGACGCTTGCTTAAATCAGCTTTAACGCCATGGCACTTAAAGCCGCGATCGCAAAAACCTTTTGCAACATCGTAGACTTTATCGGAGGTGCCGACGATTACAACCTCACAGCCTGCTTCCATCAAGCCTTCAGCCATACCATAACCTAAACCGCGAGTTCCGCCGGTTACAATGGCCTTTTTACCTTCAATATCAAATAACTTATGCATAATAAATCTCCTTAAAATTTATTAACTCATGAATTCGCCAAGGAAAGTTGAAAGTGACGGCACGTAAGCAAATAAAATCGCGCACAAAAGTTCAACAATCACGAAAGGAAGAATCATTCTTGAAACTCGAGCCACCGGCTCCTTACTGATACCGCAAGCTACGAACAGCGTTGTTCCGAAAGGCGGAGTTGCCTGGCCCATTGCAAGCAAGAAGACGAATACCAAACCGAAATGTACCGGATCAATACCGAACTGAATGGCAATCGGAGCCAAGATCGGGCCTAAAATCAGGTTTGTAGCACCTACTTCAATGAACATACCGCAAATTGTGAGCAATACAACGATAAGCATCATGAAGACGGCAGGAGAGCTGGCGATCGCCATAAAAGCTTCGGTAACGTAAATCGGGATACGATAATAGGTTAATAAATAACCGAACATCTGTGCGGTAACTACCAAGAACATGATGTTAGCGGTAGTAATTGATGACTGACAGATAATTTCCCAGGTGTCTTTGCCTGAAAGCTCACGATAAATGCCGAGGCAAACGAAGAAACCGTAGAACACGGCAACTACAGCAGACTCCGTCGGAGTGAAAATACCTGCATAAATACCGCCTAAAATAACGATCGGCATTAACAAAGCCCAAACCGCGCTCTTAAAAGATTTTAAGAAACGCATGAAGGAAAAGCCTTCTGCAGAACGAGGGAAGTTCTCACGACGAGCTTTAATATATGCCCAAATGCACAATGCAATACCGCAAATAACACCCGGGATAACACCGGCCATTAAGAGCTTGGCAACTGACGTATTGGTAATATTACCGTAGATAACGAATACGGTTGAAGGCGGAATAACGATACCCAAAGTACCGCCAATTGCCTGAACGGCTGCGGAATAATCTTTAGGATAACCGCGCTTAACCATTTCAGGATACATCAAACCGCCGATAGCTGCGGTAGTTGCAACGGATGATCCGGAAATTGCGGCAAAGAAAGTACAGGCAACGATGGATACTAGCGAAATACCGCCAGAGATCCAGCCTACCAGGGTATCGGCAAATGCGACAAGACGTCTTGATAAGCCGCCCTTTGCCATAATATCACCGGCTAAGAAGAAGGCCGGCAAGGCAAGCATTGAGAAGTTATCACAGCCTGAGAACATTTTCTGTGTAATAAGAGCCAACGACAGATCCTGATCTATCATCAACGCCATGATAATTGCGCCACCCAGCGACCAAGTGATCGGCATGCCGATTACCATCATTATAACAAGGGTAAGCAGCATGAAAATTGCAGCTAATTCCATGATTATTCCTCCGAACCTTGTTTCTTGCCGTCTTTTAAGGCATCAACCAATTCAAACAAACAGGCGACGGCGGACATTAAAAAGCCAATTCCCAAGATGACGTACATTACCTGCATTGAAATGCCCAAAGCCGGTGAATGCTGGTACTGAGACACGTCAATCATGCCAAATGAGCTGTAAAAGAAGATGACCGTAATAACAAAAGCTAAAGCGCATCTTATTATGTTAAGAGTATTACCCTTAACAAAATTGTCGATAATATCGATTCGCACCAATTGCTTTGAAGTAACGGCAAGATTTACGCCCATAAGAGTCAAAGTTACATATAAGTAACGAGATAACTCTTCTGACCACGGAATAGAGTAGAAAACTACGTATCGGGTCATGGTCTGAACGAAAATTACCGTCATCATGACAACCATGCATACGGCGATAAGGTGTTTTGAAAAACACTGCACCTTATTAAAAATATTGCGAAATGCTTCCATTTTTTATCCCTACCTTAATTTGCCAGAGCTTCAATTTGTGCAGCAAGTTCCGGGAAATCCTTGCTGTAAAAATCGCGAACCGGTTTTGATCTTTCAATAAACAAAGACTTGTCAGGATAAGTAACGACCATTCCCTTACTCTCTAAGGTGGTAATAGCCTCTTTATCCATCTTGCGGCTTAGAGCTCTCTCATCAAGACTTGCCTGATTCATACAATCGGTTATGAGCTTCTGATCTTCAGGGCTTAAGCGATCCCAGGTTTTAGGAGCCATAACAAGGAACACCGTTGAATAGCAGTGCTCGGTCATAGCCATATTTTTATTAACTTCAACTACGTTGTTTTTATCAATAACGGTAGCCGGGTTCTCCTGACCGTCGATAGCGCCCTGCTGCATACCTGTATAAGCATCGGACCAAGACATCGGAACCGGGTCGGCGCCTAAGGCTCCCCATAAATCCTGATGGATTTTGTTTTCCATAACGCGGATACGCAAGCCCTTAACGTCATCGGCAGAATTAATCTGACGCTTTGAGTTGGTAAGATTACGGAAACCTGATTCCCAAATTGCCAAACCGTGAAGACGAACCTCAGACAATTTATTAAGGAATGACTGACCGATTTCACCTAAAAATACTTTATCGGCGTGTTCTGTCGAGGTTATGGTATAAGGCAAATCAAAAACTGAAATATCCGGGAAAAAATTAACCAGTACAGACTGATTAACTACCGCGATATCTAGATTGCCCATCTGGACGCTCTCAATGTTCTCACGCTCGGTACCGAGCTGGCCGTTGTGGAAAGTGTGGACAACAATGCGGCCATTACTTTTTGCCTCAACGTCTTTAGCAAAATTGTCCATTGAAAGACCGATAGCGCCATCGGCAGCTGAAGCCTGCGCCATACGGATGACTATTTTGCCGTCATCTTGAGAACATCCTGAAAGGATAGCCGCACAAGATATTGCGAGTACCCCCATCAGCATTTTACATTTCATATTATCCCCCTACTTTTGACAAATTAAGGCAATACCAAAGAACCGTCCTGAGCACGAGTCTGAGTCCAAGTAGTAACATCATCATTGCAAGGATATTTTGCAGCTTCCTTTTCATTGAAAATGATGCCAAGACCGGGACGATCATTTGGATATACATATCCGTTTTTAAATTCAGGCAATCCGTCAAAGACATCAAGCAGCGCACCCTTTTTATGGCTTAACTCCTGAATTACAAAATTAGGCGGCTCAATGCCTGACCATTCCTGAACACCGAAATTGCGTGCTGCCATATCGATATGAATATTAGCGGCATGAGCCAAAGGAGACATGTCACCAGGGCCGTGCCATGCAGTACGCACGCCGAATTGCTCGGCAAAAATTGCAAGCTTGCGAGCCGGGGTAATACCGCCGACCTGAGTGATATGGACACGAATAAAATCAATCAAGCGCTTGCAAATTAAAGTCTTATACTCTGCGCAGTTGTTAAAAAGCTCACCTTCGGCAATCGGAGTAGAAGTCAAAGCACGCAGCTGTTCAAAATATTCGATTTGATCAAGAGGAAGAGGATCCTCAAGGAAGAACAACTTATAAGGTTCAAGCTCACGAGCTAAGACCATCGCCTCGCTCGGGGCAATGCGCTCATGTACGTCATGAACCAAATCAATGGAAAAACCGAGGCGAGAACGCAGATCATCAAATAACTTAACAGTCTTACGGATATACTCGCGTGAATTTAAATAAATGCCGGGCAATGAACCGATAGGAGCAGTAGCAGGAGCTTTAACTTCAAGACCGCCGCCGTAACCGCCTGACTGAACACGTAAATGCTTAACACCGAGGCTCTGATAATACTGAACCTGATCGACGATTTCATCTACGGTGCTGCCGTCAACATGACGGTAAACGGGAACACCTTTACGGACTGCACCGCCGAATAACTGGTAAACAGGCATATTGGCAAGTTTGCCCTTTATATCCCACAAGGCAAGATCGATTCCGGCTATAGCATTATTTTCAACACCGCCGTTACGCCAATAAGCGTTTTGATGCATTAATGCCCAATTCTCTTCAATTGCTTCGGCATCTCTTCCGATCATGAGAGGACGTAAATACTCGCGAATGTATGTTTCTACTGCCTTATAGCGATAAGCAAAAGTAGCACATCCCAAGCCGTACAGACCGTCAACGGAGGTTAAAACCTTAACCACAGTTAAATTGATGCCTTCAGGTGCAGTACTGAAAACTTCAATGTCCTTAATCAAAACGCTCATATCAGCTCCTGTATTAAAATAACTTGTCAGTTGTCATACAAGTTGTAATAAAAAAGACAAGTTAAAGTTTACAAATTAACCTTTTTGCGCATTGAGTTCATCAATGGCGTGCGTCATATGCTTCTCCATCAGTCCTTTTGCTTTCTTAGCATTCCCTGATTCCAAAGCTTTTAAAATCTCGCTGTGAAACCATATGCCGTCAGTAAAGCCGAAATAATCATTAATCTGCTTATGCCACTTAAAAGTATTGGCAAAAACAAAAGCTATAGTATTACCGATAATCTCGTTACCGGAAGCAAAAGCAATTTCCCGATGGAAATTCATATCTGCCGCAATAAAATCTGATGCCTGACCGACACTATTTTCCATTACCTCATAATGTTTTCTCAAAATTGAAATAAGCTTATCAAGATCTTCTTTAGATCTTTTTGCTGCCATATAGATGGCTTCAGGCTCAATAATGCGACGAAACTCAAGAACCTTTTCAATATTGGAAAAATCACTGAAAGAAACGGAATTCTTATTGCCCAAAAGAGAATCCAAATCGGAACTTTCTAAAAATGTTCCTTTTCCCTGCTCCGAGCGCAAAATACCTAAAGCAACATATTGCTGAATGGCAACGCGCAATGAAGCACGGCTGACTCCCAGTTCTTCAACCAAAGAAGGCTCGGAAGGAATTTTCTCTCCCACTTTCCATGATCCATTTTGAATATTATCTTTGATATATTCAATGATCTGCTGAGTAACTGAGGTCTTAATAATTTTCATAAATAATGCTTGTCAGACAACTTACAAACAAGTATAAAGGGTTCATCTTTTAAAAACGTGTTCTTGTTCACAAAAACTGAAATAACGCAAATCAAACAAAAAATCATCAAAACTAAATAAATTACAACAAAAATCGCATGTAACATTCTTGTAAAAAAGCTTTAATAAACAATTGGAAAATAAAGAGCTAACATCGATTTTCTTCTACTTATTTACTGCTCAAATATATGGCGTATTTTTAGACACAAATCTATTTTATTGATTTAAAAGCCTTATTTTCACTTACTGTGCAAATGTGCA
>NZ_CAJKVK010000062.1 GCF_905203285.1 uncultured Succinatimonas sp. | reverse complement strand
TTTTCCTATATAACTTTTAAATTAAAATAATATTTCTTTATTTCAAATTACAATTTTCAAAAACTGCTTTTTATGGGGTTTTATATCAACGAGCTTTCAAAAAAACGAAATTTTTATCCCTATTTTCTTGAGCCAAATTCTTTAAAAGTCAAAGATCGTCAGATAAAGCAGTCCATTGACCGCCTCTTAAACATTAGATTATAAGTTTTTTGATACGCAGATGCTTTATTAAATACTCCCTATCCTTCCTGAAAATATAAGAAACAAAAAAATGAACTTAATTAAATGACAAACTTTTTCCTTTAACTTATGCGAAGATGTTAGAGCAACAAAATAAATACAAATTTTTACTAAAAATAGTTTTTCTTTGATTAGCTTTTAAATAAAATCACAGATAAAAAAATGCCTCTCTAACGGCTTTAGAAGAGAGGCAAGCGATCCAAAATTGCGGGGATCTTTCCAACTTAGGAGAAAAAATAAACTTAAGCGTATCGCGCTGTACGGGCTCCTTTTATTGATCTGAAAGCGCAAATTCTATCAGCGCTTACGCGCAACATGGCGCCAACTTTCAATAAATGCATTCCTAAATCCCATTCGCGATTTAAAAGCATTAACCGATAAAGGTTGCCGTCTGGTATTTCGTCGAGCACAAAGAAATCGCCGATCCCACCCGCTTTTCCATAAAGAGATACGACTTGCCCGCGTTTTATATATTGATTGTTACCAAACGGCAGAAAGAAACGTCCTGAAGGATTGGGGTTACGCACAAAACGACTACATGCTACCGCATTCAATCCCAAATCAAGACAAACTTCATCTTTATTTACATTTATAGCGTACAAACCTTCTTGAAAGTCAGTAAGCAAACAGGCATCCTCTATACATAAACTCTCACCGTTTTTAGGTAAAACAGCCAAATCAGAGCTTTTATACAAGGTTTTAAAGCAATAGCGTACTCCTTCATCTGATACCAGATTTATTATAAGACGCTCGTCATTGCCTTCTTTGGCAAAGCCCCACGTCCATTCTTGACCCGGAGTAAACTTCACTTTTATTACCTGTAAATGTAATTAATTTTCATGTGTTTAATTTTACATAATTCAAAAATGAAAGTAAAAGAACAATTTTGTTTTTTTGTGAACAAAATTAAATTTATAAAAATAAAGCTCTTTCCTTTATTTTTATAAAGAAAAATCCCAAATATTGTCAAAGATGCGATAACAGTTGATACTTCAATACTTTGACTTTATTAACTATATATTAAATGTTTTTTTATCTGATATTCTTTTAAAATACGCTAAAAATATTTTTATTTCCCTATTTTTAATTACAAAAAAACTGCCGCACGATGGCGACAGCTTTTCTTTATTTAAAGATTTTAGGACCTTTACAGATTTTCCACAATCTCTTTAATTACCGCAGGACCCTCATAAACAAATCCTGAATATAGTTGAATTAATGTCGCCCCGGCTTTTACCTTCTCGCGTGCGGAGATAACATCGCTTACGCCGCCGCATCCGATTAAAGGCATCTTGCCTTGTGTCAGTTCAGAGACCTTTAAAAGAACTTTAGTACTCATTTCTCTTAACGGCTCACCGGATAAACCGCCCCACTCTCTTGCGTGCGTCATTCCATGAATAACATCTCGACTGACTGTCGTATTGGTACAATTCATACCGTCAATTTCAAGATCCATGCAAACCTTGCATACGGCAGACAGATTATCGTCTTTTAAATCAGGCGCAATCTTTACAACAAGTGGAACATAACGTCCTGTCTTTTTAAACATATCATCCTGCTTGGTTTTAAGATCGGTTAAAAGCAGCTTTAAAGGTTCTGCATCCTGAAGCGCAGTTAAACCCGGAGTATTGGGACAGGAAACATTTACCGCAATATAATCGCAATAGTTATAGACCTTATCCATACATAAAAGATAATCGTCAGATGCTCTTTCAAGCGGTGTGGTCTCGTTCTTTCCGATGCTTACGCCCACTACACCCTTGTAGGTGCGCTTTATAAGATTTGCAACCAGATAATCCACGCCTTTGTTATTAAATCCCATACGGTTAATTATGCCCTTGGCCTCAAGGACTCTAAACATACGGGGTTTTTCATTACCGGGTTGAGCTCGCGGAGTAACGGTACCGAGCTCTAAATGACCAAAACCCAATGAGCCTAAATAATCAATCGCATCACCGTTTTTATCCATGCCGGCAGCAAGTCCTAACGGGTTTTTAAACTCAAGATCCATAAACTCAACCGGTCGATCTTCGACTTTTTGCGAAAACAAAGCTTTTAACGGCTCATTGGATAAAAACTTACCGGCTTTTATCGTAAGGGAATGAGCCGTTTCTGCATCAAGGCAAAAAATCAAAGGACGAATTAAACTAGGATACAAAGAGTATAAAGACATGCGGTTTATACCTCAAAAACAAAATTGCATGAATAATTCTTCATCATTAACGTGCATTATACACATGAAAAATTATCCCCGCCTTAGCGAGGATATTAAAGAAAATTAACTGTTAAGAGCAGCCTCTATCTTTTCAAACACACCGTTTGACAGATCCTTTTCACTCTTGATCCGCAAAAGCTCATTGCGAGCAAGCTCAGCCCTTGCCTCATCAAAACGCTTAAAGCTGAGCATCGGCGTCAATATACGTGCCGCCACCTGAGGATTTACCTTGTCTAAATCACGAACAACCTCAGATAACAACGCATATCCGCTGCCGTCTTTGGCATTTAATGCCACGGGATTTGATAAAGCCATAGCTCCGACAAGGGCACGAACGCGATTTGGATTGGTTTTATCAAAACAAGGATGCTTCATGAGTTTGCGCACCGTTTTAACGGTATCTTCTGACGGAGCGGTTGCCTGAACTCTAAAGAAATTATCAAAGACCAAAGGATCGCCAGACCATTTGTCTTCAAATTCTTGTAAAAGCTCATCTTTACATAAAAGGTCGTAATGTACGGCCAAAGTCAAAGCACAGAGCTTGGCGGTCATATTATCTGATCTCTTATAGTGATCTCTAACCAGCTCGGCTGCTTTTTCTTCGTCTTTGTCATCCTTAAGCTTAACAGTCATCATCTTAAGCGCCAGATGATTAAGCGATCTCTTTGACATCTCTTTTATGTTATACACATAACTGCCGGAAGCTTTAGTCTTTGCATACAAATCAGAGAATTCAGCAAACAAAGCTTTAGCTATTTCTTTTTCAATAAAAGTTCTTATAGTGTACAGCGCATCAAAATCAATCTTATGGCAAAGCTCAGTTAAAACGCTAAGCGAAGGAATATTTAAGACCTGACAAGTCAAAAGCGGATCGCCGTTTTTATCTGATAGGACATGACGGAAAGCTTCGATAATCGACGCAGGAACCGGAAGTTTATCCGATGATTCCAAATGATTTTTAACAAAATTATTAACCAAAAACTCTGAGCTGTTCTTACGGATAAAAGGATCCTCGCAATATTCAAGCATCAGCTTGTAATCATCATCACTATAAGGAGCTTCAAGTTTTATCGGAGCGGAAAAATCTTTAAAGAGAACCGGAAGAACATCCTCATCACAAGTAAAAGTAAAGCTTTCTTTAGCTTTAGTAAACATTATGATGCCGTTTGCCGAAAGTTCAGGAGGAATAATCTCTTTACCGTCTCTTGTTAAGAACGAAGTTCTAATTGGAATTACCACCGGATCTTTTTCTTTTTGATTTAAGGTAGGAGGAGTATTCTGTTCCAAATTTAAAGTAAGCTTCTTGTCCTTTGCGTCAAATGCCCATTTAGCTGTGACTACCGGGGTTCCTGCCTGACTGTACCAACGGGTAAACTGAGTTAAATCAACGGCAGAAGCCTCTGACATTGCAGCTAGAAAATCATCAACGGTAACAGCCTTGCCGTCATAACGCTCCAGATACAAAGCAAGACCTTTTTTAAAGTTTTCCTCGCCGATTATGGTATGAAGCATGCGAATGACTTCAGCGCCCTTGTCATAGATAGTTACGGTATAAAAATTATTCATCTCCATAACTTCTTCAGGACGAACAGGATGTGCCATCGGGCTTGCATCTTCGGCAAATTGGGCACTGCGGATAACATCTACGGCATGCAAACGAGTCAAGGCACGTGATGCCACGTCGGAGGAAAATTCCTGATCGCGAAATACGGTCAAGCTTTCTTTTAGCGACAACTGGAACCAATCGCGCAAAGTTACTCTGTCACCGGTGTAATTATGGAAATATTCATGACCGATAACGCTTTGTACGTTAAAGAAATTAGTATCGGTGGCGCTTTTAGGGTCAACTAAGACATAAATTGAATTAAAAATATTAAGTGATTTGTTTTCCATCGCGCCCTGATTGAAGAAATCAACGGCAACGACCTTAAAGTTATCCAAATCATATTCAAGATTAAATCTGTCTTCGTCCCACTTCATGGACTGCTTGATGCATTCCATAGCCCACAAACCGCGCTCATAAGCGCCTCTGTCAACATAAAGCTGTAACGAAACTTCTCTTCCGCTTTTGGTTTTAAAAGTATCTGACACCAAATCAAAACTGCCAGCAACCAAAGCAAAAAGATAAGAAGGCTTAGGGAAAGGATCCACCCAAGTGCAATAACGTCTACCCTGTTTTTCACCGCTTTCTACCAGATTGCCGTTTGACAGTAATACTCCGCAGCCTGACT
This sequence comes from uncultured Succinatimonas sp., assembly GCF_905203285.1. Taxonomy (GTDB): domain Bacteria; phylum Pseudomonadota; class Gammaproteobacteria; order Enterobacterales; family Succinivibrionaceae; genus Succinatimonas. Next base: position 7,906 of record NZ_CAJKVK010000062.1, on the reverse strand, counting down.
CCGGTCCGATAATCGTAACTTTATATTTGGCAAGAACATCAGGACGATCCAAAAAATACGTGATGCGACGAAATCCCTGAGGCTCGCACTGCGTACAAAAACATCCGCAGGATTTATAAAGTCCCATCAACGAAGTGTTCAATGCAGGAGCAATAACGTTCTCAATTGTAACGTCAAACTCATCAGGAACATCTTCTATAACAAGCTGACCGTTTTCTTCACTGTACTTGCACACAAGTCCGTCCACAAATACGGAATGAAGCTCAAGATCTTCACCGTCAAGACGTAAAGGAGCTTTCTTGTCCTCAGTTAATCTTACGTAATGAGCAGAGTTTTTAACAACGGTGTAATTATCGGAAAGGTTAAATTCAAGTTCTATTTCGGTAGCGGTAAAATCAGGAGCACGGTAATCAAGACGCTTTACCGCTTTATAGTTATTGTTTTTCATAGATTTTTCCTTTATAGAAACAATCGGCAGAAACTCTGCCGATTTTTAACGTATTACTGTCTGTCAGTGCCTGAAGATGCTTTATGATCTTCAGCGACGGATGCAACCGAGAAACGAGTGAATATCGGAGTTGTACGCGCAAGATACCGCTTTTGATCCACTAAAGAAGCAAAATCATTGGCGATAGCTGCAGCTTCATCTAAAAGAGCATCGGGAAATTCAAAATCTTCCGGCAAATCCTTAATATCTTTTATAGGCTTTTTGCCTATGCTCTTAAGTCTTTCATTAACTGCATTAAGGCGATATTTTTCGTCTTCCTGCTGCATTTTTCTGCGTTCGGCAAGATTTACGGACAAGGTTTTTTCAGCTTTAAGCTTCAGATAACGATCCATATCCTCTTTCATGATCTTAAATGCAACGTCATCCTTAATTCGCTCTTCATGCATACGCGTTAAATCGTTTACATAAGCGTCAATATTCAAAAAACCTTTATAATCGGACGGAGCGATTTTATCCCAAGCCAAAGCATTAGGTTCCGAGCGCTCACCGAACTCGCTGTCATCTACTAAAGGAGGGAATGCGATATCCGGACTTACGCCCTTTAACTGAGTTGAAAGACCCGATACTCGATAAAACTTGGCTATCGTGTAATGAATCGATCCTAAATCAGCATTTGAAAAATCATAAACTCGGGCAAGCGGACGATTTTGCTGAACTGTTCCCTTACCAAAAGAGGTATCTCCGACGATAACCGCCCTGCCGTAATCACGCAAAGCTGCAGCCATAATTTCAGAGCTAGAAGCGGAAAGACGATTGATTAAAACCACCAGTGGTCCGTCAAAATCAATTCCGTCATCCTCATCAAACTGCGGTAAAACATTACCGACGGCATCACGGATCTGCACTACAGGTCCGTCTTTAATAAAAAGACCTGTTGATAAAGTGGCTTCAGGCAAAAGACCGCCGCCGTTAGAGCGCAGATCAATTACCATCGCCCTTACTTTTTCACGTTTTAACTTGGCTATTTCTTTTTTAAGATCTTTATTTAAATCGGTATAAAAACTCTTGATGGAAATAACGCCTACTTTATTGCCGTCAACAGTCTTGACCTCTCCTTTTGCCGCGCGTTCCTGAAGCTTGATTTTATCGCGGACAAGCTCAACAGAAAAAGTTTTAGCTCCGGCCCCTTCACCGCGTTCGATTTCCAAAGTGACTTTCGTGCCTTTTTTGCCCTTAACTTTCTTTACGACATCAGTAAGACGCCATCCGATGATATCTTCATAGCTTCCGTCTTCCTGTCTTACGCCCACGATTTTATCCTTGGGCTTTAATTTTTTAGACAACTCGGCAGGAGATCCCGGAATTAAAGAATTAATGACCGTAAATTCATCTTCTGATGACAAAACGGCACCGATTCCCTCTAAGGAGAGGTTAATATCATCATTAAAGCTTTCACTGTCCTCAGGACTTAAATAACTTGTATGCGGATCGATTGCCGTGGCAAAAGCATTTTCAAAAGTCGAAAAGGCATCTTCTGAAGTAGTCTGAGCCAAGCGACCAAGCGCTGCCTCATAACGGCGTTTTATTCTCTCGCGAGCTTTTTCATCGGTTTTATCATTTAAAATCTGGTTAACATATTCGTTTTTAACCTCAGCCTCCCACTGCTTACGAATATCTTCCTGAGAGGAAAAATAAGGACTCTTACGGCGATCTATCTCAACCTGTTCCTTTCCGGATACATCAACGGGATTTTTAACGTAATCAACAAAAAAAGAATACTTTAAAAAGCGACGCTTTAAATTATCGCTATATAAAGATAAAGGATAAGACAAATCGCACTTGCTTACGGCATCAAGGATCTTATCGCTGTTTTTGTAAATTTTGCTGACTTCATCTTTCGTGTACAGGCTTTTATTGTAATCAAGAAAAGAAAGATATTGATCGATGATGTCATCAGCAAAATCTTTATTTAACTCAACTGGTTTGTAATGCGCCCGCAGAAAATAATTAGCGGTACGGGAACATGCCGTTTTTTGAGCATTCTGCAATGAAAGTACTGGTAAATCATCTATTGTCGGAACGGTAAGCTTCGCTTCACAGACAAATGCCTGTGACAATAAAACCGCGGCAACCGCGACACAAGTTAATTTCCGCACCTTCAAAAATCCTTTTTATTCCTTTCTAAGCATCACGCGTGCTACCGGTACGCAAACGGTAAGACCGGTATCAAGAGTGATAGTAACGGTATTCTGTTTCGGCTCTTCGCTTACCGATCCTTTAACAAAACGATTATTGCTTGAAACAAGGACGGATGTTCCTTTTACCAACTCTTCGATTTTGGCAGGAACAGGAGCATTAACCGGTTTTGCCGTAGAGCCGGGCTTTGTAAAAGCAAAACGACGCTTTACTCTTACTTCGCTTACTACTTTCTTGGACTTAAATCCGCCTTTAAATCCCAGCTTCTTGTCATTTTTAGCAAATTTTGGCTTGTTTACCTTTAACTTAAGCCTGTTTTGCTCTTTTAACTTCTCTAAAACAAGCTTCTTCTGCTCTTGAGAATAATCTTCGTGCTCTTTAGTAACTTCAGAAACTTCATTACCGTCAAGATCGACACGTTTGGTTCCCTCTTTTACCGCATCAAGATACTGAATTGAATAAGTATACTTGCGCACGGCGGCACGGATTTTGGATAAAGAAACTCCGTCAAGATCAGCGATTCTATCTTTTAAATCGTTAATAATGCCGATTTTAAGCGGTTTAATTTCTTCTTGCTGTAAAGAAAAAGCTTTAGGGAATTTCTCACATAAAACAGCTATCGCTTTCTGAATGCTTTCGCGACGCAAAGCCTGCGGGTCTTTCTCTGCCTCAGGCAAAGCAGAATCTGCTTTTGCATTTTGTACTTCAGCTGTCACTTCAGCTTCAAGTTTCTTTTCCTGATTTTCCACTTAATAAACCTCAAAAATAAAATCTAAAAATTAAATAAAAACCTGTAGCCTGCCATTTTACCCAAAAACATAGAAATAGCGCCATTATTCAAGCATAAAGCACAAAAAAACCTCAATTAATCCATATATGAATGAATATTTTTAAGTCAAAGAAAGAAAAATAATCACTAAAACTGAAAAAATGCTACGAAACTATCCGATATAAAGATAACTATTAACGCTGAAAGATAATTTTTTAATAAACCTTAATAACAGTTTTCTAGAGGTATTTCAATAATTGTCAATCTTTAACTTTTCCATTTAAAAGCTCGTTTTCTTAATTTTTCATCAAACAAAAGACTTACGCACACAAAGAAAACCGGTACCATCAAAACTCCTAAAACAGTAGCAGATAAAGTGCCGCCCACTACACCCGTTCCAATTGACTGCTGACTTGACGCACCGGCACCGTCTGCGGCCAAAAGCGGCAGGACACCTAACAAAAAAGCCGCCGAAGTCATAATGATCGGGCGAAAACGTAATGCCGCCGCATGTTTTGCCGCTTTTAACAAAGTTTGTCCCTGCATGCGGAACTGATGCGCGTACTCGACAATCAAAATCGCATTTTTAGCGGCAAGTCCACCTGTAGTCAATAATCCCACCTGCAGATAAATATCATTCTCAATTCCGCGAAGCCACACAAGACCTAAAGCACCGAACGCACCTACCGGGATTATCAGAATTACGGCAAAAGGAATCGACCAGCTTTCATAAAGAGCGGCAAGACAAAGAAACACGATAACCGCGGAAATGGCAAACAAGAAATGTGTATGGGAACCTGTAAGCTGCTCCTGATACGAAGCTCCGCTCCATGCGTAGCTGTACTGCCCCGGATGTGAACTTATGACCTTGGCAATCGCATCCATTGCTTGTCCTGAGCTTACCCCTGTTGCCGAGTCACCTTCAATAAAGATAGAAGACGTACCGTTAAAACGATTTAACTGCTGCGGACCGAAAGTCCATTTATACGATCCGATAGAGTCAAATCCTACCATTTTGCCTTCATCATTTTTAAAATAAAGGCGCGACAAATCCTCAGGCATTGAACGAAATTGCGGCATTGACTGTACATAAACTTTTTTGATGCGCCCTCTGTCAATAAAATCATTGACGTACTTTCCGCCCCAGGCTATTGAAATATTTGAGTTAACGTTATCGGAATCAAGATGATAAAGCTTAATCAGCCTGTCATTTAATACGACTTCAAGCTGCTTTGAGTCATCAAGCACGTTTGTTCTGACGTTATACAGCATCGGATCGGCGTTTGCAGTATCAATTATGTCATCAATATCCTGCATAAATTGTTCATGGGAATTACCCATTAAATTCTGCACATTAACCTGAAAGCCCGACGATCCGCCCATACCGCGAATCGAACTTGGCAGGGATACTGTAATTTTGGCATCAGGGATAGTATCAAAATAAGCTTTAGCCCTTGCCAAAATAGCTTGGGCACTGCCTTCTTTTTCTTCTCGTTGATCCCACGGTACCAATTTTACATTGGCTGTTGCCGTCGACTGACCGAAAGAACCGCCCCTGCCGTGACCTAAAGTCAGCATAATACCTTCAACGTATTTACTTTCCTTGGTTAAAAAGTAATCCTCTACCATGTAACCTACTTTTTCAGTCATCTCATTGGTAGACCCGGTAGGTAAGGTAATTTTTACCGACATGATGCCCTGATCGTCCGTCGGTAAAAACGATGACGGAATAAGGCTGAACAAACCGACGCAGGCTGCAGATAACACAGCAAGCAGCAACATTACGGTCTTTTTATAATGCAGTGCCCGATTTACGCCTTTTTTATAAAGTGAAGTAAGAGCGGAAAAAACCGTGTCAAACAAAGACAAAACGCCTTTTTTAGCTCGTTTATGCGGATTACGGTGTCTTACTTTTAAAATTGAAGCGCAAAGCGACGGAGTGACGACCAAAGCGGTAACTATCGACATCAGCATCGCGCTTACGATAGTAACTGAAAATTGGCGGTAAATATTGCCTGCAGCTCCACCGAAAAAGCTCATCGGCACGAATACTGCCGCTATCACCAAACCTACGCCAAAAAGTGCCGATGAAATTTCCTGCATCGATCGAACGGCTGCTTCATACGGAGTAAGCGCAAATTTATAAATAAGCCGGTTGACGTTTTCCACCACCACAATTGCGTCATCCACCAGAAGTCCGATGGCTAAAACCATCGCAAACATGGTAAGTGTGTTTATCGAATAACCGAAAAAATATAAAACCACCACGGTTGCACACAAAACAATCGGGATGGTTATAGTTACCACCACAGTTGATCGGATATCGCGTAAAAACAACAAGATAACCAGCGACACTAAAATAAGTGCTTCAACTAAAGTTTTACCGACTTCATATAACGAAGCTTTAACAAAAGGCACGGTATCATAAGGAATTACGTATTCAAGCGACTCGGGAAAAAGCGGACGCAGTCTTTCAAGTTCTGCCGCGATGCGGTTAGCGGTCTCAACCGCGTTGGCTCCTTCTGTAAGGTTAATCTCCAAAGAAGCCATGGGCAGATGATTGTAGTTGGCAAAAACCGTATAACTTGCCCGACCCTTTTCAACTCTTGCTACATCTTTTATATAAACGGTACCGCCGATTTCATCGCTTTTTAGCAATATGTTCTCAAACTCTTCAGGTGTTTCAAGCATATGGCGGGATTTTACGACTACGTTTAACTGTTGTCCGGGAACTGCCGGCATAGCACCCACCTGACCTACTGAAATCTGTTTATTCTGCGCTTGAATCGCATTGACCACGTCCTGCGGCGTTAATGCATAAAAATGCAGCTTGTCCTGATCAAGCCAAATGCGCATTGCATACTGAGAGCCGCGAACGTTTACGTCACCTACGCCGTTTAAGCGGGAAATCGGATCCTGCAAAACCGAAACGATAAAATCACCGATATCCTCCTGCGTTAAAGATCCGTCCTTGGTATAAAACGCAATATTCTGCAATACGTCTTCTGAAACCTTACGAATTCGTACACCGTTTTGCTGAACTTCATCAGGAAGCTTTGACATTGCCATATCAAAACGGTTTTGTACCTGCATCTGCGCCACATCGGGATTTACCGACTGATCAAAAGAAAATCGGACATTAACGTTGCCTTCTGAATTTACCGTTGTGTTGAAATAGAGCAAATTATCAAGACCGGTCATCTGCTGCTCTACGACCTGCGCCACGGAGTTTTCCAAAGTCTCGGCAGATGCTCCGGGATATGACAGCGAAATACTGATAGTAGGAGGAGCAATATCAGGGAAACGTGATAATTTTAAAGAAGGCAAAACGATTAAACCCAAAATTACGGTTAAAATCGCAATGACCCAAGCCAGTACCGGGCGATCAATGAAAAACTTACTTAACATCTTGTGCGTCCCCTTCAATTGAGACGATCATGCCCGTTTTAAGCTTCTGCGTTCCGTTTACGGCAATTTTATCCCCTGCTTTAACTCCGCTTAAAATAATCCAGCCGTAATCACACAATCCCTGAGTAAAAATTTCCTGGCGTTTTACTTTGTTTTTTTCGTCAATAACAAAAACATAAGAACGTCCCGCTGAATCCTGCGTTACTGAAGCAGCCGGCACAACTACCGCATCTTTTTTTATGGGACCTGCAAAATACGCTCTTACAGCCATTCCGGGCAGCAAAATCTGCTCAGGATTATCAAAAACCGCTCTTAATGTGACATTGCCTGATACTTCATCAACCTGAACTTCGGTTAAAGATAATTTGCCATTTGTAGGATAGCGGCTGGCGTCATCAAAAAATAAAGAAACTTCTTCGCTTTGCTTTTGATTGCTGACCAAAGATCCGTTTTGAATTTGCTGTTTAAAAGTTCTCCACTGTGCCGATGACTGCTGAACGTCAACATAAACTTTAGATAAATCAATAATTGACGCTAAAACATCACTTTGATTTTCCGTAACTAAGGCACCCGCTGTAATATTACTTTTACCGATTCTTCCTGAGATAGGTGCTCTGACCTTAGTATATTCAAGGGTGGCTGCAGCTTCATCAAGCTCTGCTTTTGCCAATTTCTCATCGTCAACTGACAAAGCGTAATCTAATAACCTGTCTTCATAATCCTGACGGCTTACGGCGTGCTGCGCAACGAGTTTTTCATAGCGCCGTAAATTTCTTTCCGCCTGTTTCCTTTGATCAACAGCCTTGCTTAAAGCAGCTTTTGCGTAATCATATTCAGCTTTATATAAAGCATCATCGATTTGATAAAGGGGCTCTCCTTTTTTAACCAAAGAACCTTCAACAAACAAACGTTCTTTGACAACCCCGCTTACCTGCGGTCTGACATCGGCTCTGGCGTAAGCATAAACACGCCCGTTTAAACTAAAAGACTGAGCGACATCATAAGTCTGTACGACTTTTGCTTTAATACTATAGACAGTCGTTTTTTTAGCTAAATTTTCCGTATGCTGAGCATCACAGCCGTTA
>NZ_CAJKVK010000061.1 GCF_905203285.1 uncultured Succinatimonas sp. | reverse complement strand
CTGCGTCTACCAATTCCGCCACTTTGGCAAGTGCGGGCTATTTTATAGAGAAAAATTGTTCTTGTCTAGCTTTTTCTTTTATTGCGAGATGTTTTTTTAAACAATGTTTTAAAGACCTTTTCAAGTTTGTCGGTTGCTCGAATTTGGTGCTAAACTATCGCGCGTTATTTTTTTGTAAGTTATAAAAATGAATTCTCGTCAATTATTTTTTCTTGGAATGAAACACGGAATTCCCGTGGTTTTGGGGTATATCCCAGTCGGTATCGCATATGCAGTGTCTGCTCTTCAGGCAGGATTTTCACCTTTTGAGACGATATTGATGTCTTTTTCCGTATATTCAGGATCGGGGCAGGTTCTTGGTGTCGGAATGACGGCACAAGGCGCAAGTTTAGCAGCAATATTTATCGGAACTTTTTTAATCAATTTCCGATATTTCATCATGAGCGCTTGTGTTTTTAATCGTATGCCTTATTTAAAAGCGCCGATTAAAGCATGGACTTCTTTTTATATTACTGATGAGACTTTTGCTATTTTTACGACAGCTCCTGAGGAAAGGGCAAAATTACCGTATATTGCCGGTCTTATTATATTGACTTATTCATCATGGATAAGCGGAGCCGTAATCGGTGTTATCGCTAATTCGATTTTACCAGGATGGGTTGCGGCAGGTCTTGGAATAGCTCTCTATGCTCTTTTTATTGCGTTAGTGGTTCCTGGTTGTAAGAGTAATCATAAGATTGCTGTGATGGTAATTATGACAGCGCTGTTTAATTGTCTGTTATCTTTATTTATCGACGGAAGCTGGGCGATAGTAATTTCTACTTTGTTATGGGCCGCCATAGGGGCTTGCTTAATTAAGCCTTCTAATAAAGTACGTGCTAAATCTCTTCAGAATAATAATGATCTTAAAGCGGAGAGCAAGTAATGGAAGATAATCGTTACTTATTTATTATCTTAGGAATGTGCCTTGTTTCATATTTGCCGCGCGTTGTTCCTGCTTTATTTATTTCCAAAGTTAAACTTAATCCGTGGCTTGAGAGATTTTTAAATTTAATTCCGTATACGGCGATGACTGCTTTAGTTTTTCCGGGGATTTTTTATAGTGTGCCGGGGTATATGAATGCTGCAAGTGTCGGAACGGTTGTTGCAATTATAAGTTCCGTGTTAAAGGCACCATTATCTGTTACGGTAATTTTATCCGTATGTGCAGTGTTGGCTTTTTTGGCTTTTTAAAAAAAACTCCGCATTGCGCGGAGTTCTTTAGGTTAATCAATATTTGATACTTCAGATGATGAGGATGAATTAAAATCACCGATATCATCATCGCTGCCGACAGAGCACAAACGATGTAAGTGACGCGGCTGAATTACCTGCAAATATTTTTTGAATACCTTAGCATAAGGGTCGGTTATTACTTCGGCACTATTGAGTTGTTTTAAAAAAACTTCTTCGGTTTCATCTTTAGGCTTACGGATTCCTTTATGAAGTTCCATCATTGCAGTACCGCATTGCTCTAAAAGATTTGATTCGCGGATCGAAAATTCACCGCTGCGGCGAATTCCGCGGGCAAAATGCTGAAAATCGTTAAACGGCTTTTCGGATTCGAAGCTCATTTGTGTTTTTTCCTCAAAAGAATAGGCGTTTTAAAGTTTAAACGCTTAATTTTAGCGTCACATTTTAACATTTAAATTTCTTATTTGCGTACATGGCTTTGATAAAAATCAAGAAAGCCTATGGTTTTTTATCAGTAAATTTTAGTTTACATAATTAATTTAGTTTAATTTTTTGTTAGATAAATCAAAGCTTTTATTGATAAAAACAGATAAAAAATTGAGGCTTTTATGCAGCTTTGCTAAAATCAGAAGAATGTAATTAGAAAAATACCGTAAATCCTTGCCGATAAGCTTGGGTTTTGTCGTTTGTTGAAGCTTGTGAAAGCATCATATAAGCTAGCATAAAGCAGTAAATGAACGCTATATGGTAATTGATTTTGGATTAATGTTAGCTTTTAGCCGTTAATCTGATTGGCTCCTTGTGAAAAAGAGCCTTAAATAAAATTAATTTATGTTTTTGGAGCTGCGATGGAAGACATAAAAGTTAATGAAGAAAGAATTCCGCGCAATTTTATTACAGATATTATTGACGAAGATCTAAAAGAAGGCAGAGTTACTAATATTGCAACTCGTTTCCCGCCTGAGCCTAACGGTTATCTGCATATCGGACACGCTAAATCTATTTGTTTAAATTTCGGTTTAGCCAGAGATTATAACGGCACTTGCAATCTGCGTTTTGATGATACCAATCCTGTAAAAGAAGATCTTGAGTACATCCGTTCAATTGAAAGAGATGTTAAATGGCTCGGATTTAATTGGTCTGGAGATGTTCGTCATTCATCAGATTATTTTGACAGACTGTATGGTTACGCATTAGAACTTATTAATAAAGGTCTTGCTTATGTAGATGAACTCTCACCTGAAGAAATTCGTGAGTATCGCGGTACTTTAAAAGAGCCGGGTAAAGATAGTCCATACCGTTATCGCAGCGTGGAAGAAAACTTAGCATTATTTGAAAAAATGAAAAACGGCGGCTTTGAAGAAGGAAAAGCTTGCCTGCGTGCCAAGATCGATATGGCATCACCGTTTATTTGCATGCGTGATCCTGTTATTTACCGTGTACGTTTTGCATCTCATGCTTTAACCGGCGATAAATGGTGCATTTATCCGATGTACGATTTTACCCACTGCATTTCTGATGCTATTGAGGGTATTACTCATTCTATTTGTACTTTGGAATTTCAGGATAATCGCCGTCTTTATGATTGGGTTTTAGATCATATCAGTATCGAAGCTCGTCCTCATCAGTATGAAATGAGCCGACTTAATCTTGAGTATTCTTTGACATCAAAAAGAAAATTAAATCTTTTGGTTGAGAAAGGGGTAGTTGACGGATGGGATGATCCTCGTTTGACTACGATTTCAGGATTACGCCGTCGCGGTTACACTCCTGCTTCAATTCGTGAGTTTTGCCGTCGTATCGGTGTTACCAAACAGGAAAACACCGTAGAAATGAGCGCTCTTGAGACATGTGTTCGTGATGATTTGAACGCCAAGGCTCCGCGTGCTCTTGCCGTTTTACATCCGATAAAATTAGTAATTGATAATTTTGGAGAAGAAGGAGTAACTGTTGATAGAGTAACAGTTCCCAATCATCCTGAAAAAGAAGATTTAGGATCTCGCGAATTATCTCTTAGCAAAGAGCTTTTCATTGATGCGGCAGACTTTAGAGAGCAAGCCAATAAACAGTATAAGAGACTTAAATTAGGCTATGAAGTCCGTTTGCGTCATGCTTATATCGTAAAAGCGGTATCTTGTGAAAAAGATGAGAATGGAAATGTAACCTGCGTTCATGTAGAAGCAATTCCTAATTCTATAGGTACTGATGTTGAAGGACACAAACCAAAGGGAGTAATTCATTGGGTAAATGCCAATGATTGTTATAGGGGACAAGTTTGTTTATACGGCAGATTATTTAAAGTCCCGAATCCCGGCGCAGAAGAAGATTTTCTTGCATGCGTTGATGAAAACTCAAAAGAAATCATTAAGGATGCAGCATTAGAGTCTTCGCTTAAAAATGCTAAAGTCGGTGATTCCTTCCAGTTTGAACGTGAAGGTTATTTCTGCGTTGAATCAAAAGATTTTGTTGAAGGAGCTCCGGTATTTAATTTAACCGTAGCTTTACGTGATAACAAAAAAACTCAGGCATGATTTGAAATAGTAAGGAGCAAAAAATGTCAGATTTTGAAAATGAAAATGAAAAAGACGACAACATGGCACCGCCTCCTGGCAGTGACTATGAAGTAGCCTTTTCTTATCACTCCGAAAGCATGCTTGAACGTGCTTATGATAAAGCTGAGCATTGGGTAAAAGAAGGCGTTCGTCCGAAGAAAATCTTTCTAGAAGACAGATCTATGGGCGTGATTAATTTTAGAAAAATCATGCGTGATCCTTTGCTGATTCAGGCAGGCGTAGAGCGTTTTGTAGATTTTCGCTGTTCGCTTACATTATCTGATACCGATGTCGATGCTGTATTTTCAAGCGTTTGCTATTACGAAGCAGATTCAGAGCCTACATATATTAATGCTTATGATCCTGAACTTAGCAGTATTAAAGAGGTTCTCAATATGGTAAGTGAGAATTTATTTAATTACCTGCAAAAACCTCTTGTTCGTAATGATTTAACTGAGAATTAATTTTGTATGGCTAATTTGCTGGTTACTGGAGGAGCCGGATTTATCGGCTCCAATTACGTTTTTTATCATCTGAAAAATTTTCCTGAAGATAATGTTGTAGTTTTAGATGCTTTAACTTACGCAGGCTGCAGGGAAACTTTGGATCCGCTTAACGATAATCCGCATTTTACTTTTGTTAAAGGCGATATCCTTGATGAGGGGTTGGTTGTTTCTTTAATCGAGAAATACAAAATTGACGTGATTGTCCATTTTGCAGCTGAATCTCATGTTGATCGCTCCATTTCCGGACCTGACGCCTTTATTAAGACCAATATTGAAGGCACATACTGCTTGTTGAAGGCAGCTTATAAGATGTGGGTAAAAGATGGTGTGTGCCATGGACATTTTCATCACATATCAACCGATGAAGTGTTCGGAACGTTATCTTTGACAGATCCTCCTTTTTCAGAAGAGAATCCGTATCGTCCTAATTCTCCGTACTCAGCATCTAAAGCATCATCCGATTGTTTAGTAAGAGCTTTTGTCCATACTTACGGATTAAAAGCAACCATCACTAATTGCTCCAATAATTACGGACCTCGTCAATTCCCGGAAAAGCTTATACCTCTTGTTATAACTAATTTGCTTACCGGTAAGGAAGTTCCGGTTTACGGTGATGGAAAACAAATTCGAGATTGGCTTTTTGTCGATGATCACTGCAGAGCTATTGATGCAGCAATACATAGCTGTCAGTCTGATAAAACCTGGAATATAGGCGGCAGAGCAGAACTTACCAATCTTGAGGTTGTCAATACAGTGTGCGATTGTATTGATGAGATCTTTAAAGAAGATTCGAGTTTAAAAGATCGCTATCCGTCTGCTTATCCGGCAAACGGCAAGTCATGTAAAAATGCTATCGTTCATGTGACCGATCGTCCGGGACATGACCGTCGTTATGCTATAGATCCGAGAAAAGCTGAAGCAGAATTGAACTTTAAACCTTCTTTAACTTTCAAAGAAGGTATTAAGCTAACGCTTTTATGGTATTTAAATAATGATAAATGGTGGCGTGAGCTTAAAAAACGTACAAAGGATTTTTCCGTACGTTAAAGGCTATTAAAGGAGAAAGATTTTGTCAAAAATCAAATTCACCGTAATGGCGTTAAGTATGGCAGTTGTCAGTTCTCAGCTTGCCGGCTGCAATATTATCCGTCATTGGTGGCAGTATTTTGACGGTACTGTTGAAACATCATTGCGTGAGCCCACCGGAAACTATGATCATGCGGAAGTTTCTGATGTTCCCGATCAGCTGGTAATTCCTCCGGGGCTTGCGCAGCCTCCCTATGACAGGACAATGGAATTGCCGATGTTAAGTTATACCAACACCGGTGAAGTCGGCAAAAATATTGATGTCAGAGCTCCTGTCGTACCTTTACGCTCTTCCCTTGGGGTTAATGCTCAATGGAGCGCTGGAGAAGCTATTGTTTGGTTAAGACAAGGCGGAGCTCACGGTATCGTTGATGAGGACCAGGCTTGGCTGCTTTTAGGTAAAGTTTTGCAAAGACTTAATATTGAAGTAGGTCAAGTTACTCCGGGAGCTTTTGAGCTTACTACTTTAGCTTCTGATTTTAATGAATTCGGTGTTCCTTACACTCCTGCAAATCGTGCATCTCATGCTCTTTGCTATCATCAAATCTATCGTATTCGTATCGGTAGAGCGCAAAATGGCGACTTAGGCATAGCTTCTTCGGTTATCGGATCCATGACGCAGTTGTCAAATGGCAAAATGCTTGAAAATGTTTTAACTCCGATTGAGCTTGAGCGCTTTGCTATGGGATTTGCCAATAGTATTATCAAAGAAATTGATAATACCGTTAATTCCCAAGGTCAGGATTTAAGCAATGTAACGGTTTCAATCGGTGTTGACAATAATAATCAGGAAACATTTACCGTAAATGCTCCTTATGATGAAACCATGAGAGTTATGCAGCAAATGCTGCCAAAATACGGATTCATCATTGATGAGTTTTCAATTTCTCACGGATCATTTAACGTGACCCTTGAAGAAGACGATCCTGATTTCTTTAGAGATTTAGGCGTCGATCCGTTTAATCTTGAAGCCGATTCGTACATCATAAGATTAGGTGTTAACGGTGATAAGACAGTTATCACTTTCTATGACGATGATGATAAACCGCTATCAGCGACGGCACTTGCAGGTCTTTACAGCGGATTCTCTCAAGCTCTTTCAAGAGAGTTTGCTCTAAATTCTGCTAATTAAGGCTTTTTGTAGTAAAATACGCGCATTGTGATTAAGTTCACAATGCGCTTTGATGTTAATTTATTTTTCAGGATCTCATCATGGAAAAGAAAAGAGAGCTTTATCGTGGCAAGGCAAAATCAGTTTATGAAACTGATGATCCTAATCACTATATTATGTTGTTCCGCGACGACACCTCAGCCTTTAACGGCAAAAAAATTGAGCAGTTAGATCGTAAGGGACGCACAAACAATCACTTCAATTTCTTTATTATGAAGAAACTTGAAGAAGCAGGTATTCCTGTCCATGTTGAGGAACTCCTTTCCGATACCGAGTGCTTGGTTAAGAAGCTTGAAATGGTTCCGGTAGAATGCGTTGTTCGCAATGTAAGCGCAGGTTCTATTTGCAAGCGTTATGGCGTTAAAGAAGGTCTTGACCTTAATCCTCCTACCTTTGAGTTCTTCTTAAAGAGCGATGCTTTAGACGATCCGATGGTTAACGATTCTCATATCGTTTCTTTTGGCTGGGGTACTCAGGAAGATATTGATACCATGCGTGATCTTTCCTATAAGATCAATGAGGTATTAAAAGATTTGTTTGATAAAGCCGGACTTATTTTAGTTGACTATAAGCTTGAGTTCGGTAAATATAACGGTCAGTTGATTTTGGGTGATGAATTCTCACCGGACGGCTGCCGTTTGTGGGATAAAGAGACCCGTAAGAAACTTGATAAGGATCGTTTCCGTCAGGGCTTAGGCGGTGTTATCGAAGCTTACGAAGAGGTTGCTCGTCGTATCGGCTGCCCGCTGTAATTTTAAGCTTTAAGCTTTTTAAGACGCTCGATTTAAATCGGGCGTTTTTTATTTGTAATTTTGCATTTTTTAGGGGTTGATAAAAGTTTTGTCCGTAAATTTGGTTTAAACTTGAATGGAAGATATATTGCTTTTTTGTTTTCGATTCTTGTTTTAAGCAAATTCATAGGGTAAAAAAATGCCTAAAAAACGTCGTACGAAAATTGTTTCAACATTAGGACCTGCAACCGATCGTCCGGGAGTTTTGGAAGGAATAATTAAAGCGGGTGCAAATGTAGTTCGAATCAACTTTTCTCATGGCGCCTTTGAGGATCACAAGCGTCGTGTCGATGCCGTAAGGGAAATTTCTCATAGATTAGGTCTTCCTGTTGCAATTATGGGAGATCTGCAAGGACCTAAGATCCGCATAGGTGCTTTTAAAAACGGTCCGATAAAACTTTCTCTTGGTGATAAATTTATTTTGGATGCCGAGCTTGGTCATGATGAAGGAGATCAGAATCAAGTAGGCCTTACATATAAAGAATTACCTCAAGATTTAAAATCAGGAGATGTCCTGCTTCTTGATGACGGAAGAATTCAGCTTGAAGTTGAGAAAGTTGAAGGAGCTAAGATTTATACCTTCGTTATCGTTGCCGGTATTTTGTCAAACTCTAAAGGCATCAATAAAAAAGGCGGCGGTTTGTCTGCTCCTGCTTTAACTGATAAAGATAAGCAGGATATTAAATATGCCGCTTCATTAGATCTTGACTACATGGCAATTTCATTTCCGCGCTCAGGCGAGGATTTGATTTATGCACGCAAGCTTTTACGTGAAGCCGGTTCTGATGCCCGAATCGTGGCAAAAGTAGAACGAGCTGAAGCCGTAGTTTCGGAAGAATCAATGCGCGATATTATTTTAGCTGCAGATGCGGTTATGGTGGCTCGCGGAGATTTGGGAGTTGAAATCGGCGATGCCCGACTAATGAGCGTCCAGAAAAACCTTATTAATTTAGCGCGCGGACTTGATAGAGTTGTAATTACCGCAACTCAGATGATGGAGTCTATGATTAAAGCTCCGATGCCGACTCGCGCTGAAGTCATGGATGTTGCAAACGCTGTATTGGATGGAACAGATGCCGTGATGTTATCGGCAGAAACAGCTGCCGGTGATTTTCCGGTTGAAACTGTTGCTGCTATGTCAAAAGTTTGTCACGGAGCCGAGAATTCGGTTAAGCATTCTAATTATCGTGCCGACAGAATCTTTGAAACTGCTGAAGAGACTATTGCTATTTCTGCAATGTTTGCTGCTAACCATTTGCGCGGTATTCACGGTTTAATAACATTCTCTGATAGTGGACATCTGCCGTTGCTGATGTCACGTATTCGTTCTGGTTTGCCGATTTATGCTTTTTCCCGTTACCCTAAAACCGTAGATTGGATGTGCATGTATCGCGGCGTGTTCCCGTTTAACCTTGACATAATGTCTTTTACTACCCGCGATGAAGTTTTATATGCTGCAATCGAGGAGTTGAAAGCACATAACTTGGTTCAAAGAGGGGATAAGTTGGTAGTGACTTTCGGTATGACTATGGGTAAATCCGGTCAGACTGACAGTATGCGTGTTATTACCATTAATTAATTAGTTATAGATTAATTAATTTAGTCAACAGACACATTTTCTGAGGTTTTTTAAAGAAAATGTGTCTTTTTTTGTAAAGAAGTATTTTGTAAGCGGATTTAAAACGATTAATGTGATCGTTATCGCTTAACTGGTAGTACGTTATTTGGGTGCCGTGTTAATTTTTTTTAGGTTTAGTATAATCAAATCTCCGTACATTTTTCTTTTTAAGGTAACTATGTTGAAGAAGATTTCTTTGTTTATTAAATCATTAGTTTTGTGTTTATTTTTATCCGTCGGTGCTGCTCATGCTTCAGCTCCGGTAAATGTTTCTTCAATAGGTATGGCAGTAGTTAACGGTATTTCTGATGTTGCCGTAGCTTTTGTTGATGATTCCATGCAAGCAAGAGGCTTTCGCGGTTTCGGACGCGCCAACAAGGGTTTTTCCATGAATTTTGGCGGTAAAGGCAAATCTGCCGCCAATACTAATGCGACGAAAAATAATACCGCTACTCAATCTAATGCCGCAAAAGGAGCAGCTGCCGCAAACCCTGCAGCTCGTGCCGGATTATTCGGATTTTTAGGCGGTCTGGGAATGATGGGTATGATGATGTTGGGTGTCGGTATTTTCGGCGGCGGCTTTTTGCTTTATGTCTTGGCTATGATGCTGATACCTGTCATTAGCAGTTTCTTTGCAAATAAGCAGAAAATGCAGAATCAGGAGATTCCGACATCTTCTTATTCGACAAATGATTTGTTCAAAAAACCTGTCGATGAGGAAGAAAAAGGCTCTCGTCGTTTTTAGTTTAGTTTTGTGAAGACAAAGGGGCGCTTGTAATCAGCGCCTTTTTTGTTGTCTCTTTATCAATTAGTGTGCCATTTTCTTCATTTAATGCTTTAGGAGAGTTTAGAGAAAAACTTTCAATTAGACTGCGTAAGTTTCCTTTTCCTCGATAGAAACGGCTTGCGGCAATATCTATGCAGTCGCCTAAAGATTTATAGCGTTTTTCCATATCCTCAAACGCTTCTACTACAAGATCGCATTTTTTATAAATATTTTGTGCTTCAGCGGCAAGTTTGCGCATTTTGTCGTTTTGAGTAGACAGTACCCATAAATTCGACACAACTCTTAAGGCAGGCAGTAAGTTTGAAGGTGAAACCAAGTACACGTTATTTTTAGCAGCGTATTCGTAAAGATTGTTATCTTCTTTTAAAGCTATGGATAGGGCGTTATCAACAGGAATAAACATGAAGACAAAAGAAGGGGAATTAAGACTTAAATACTCGTTATATTTAGCTTTAGCAAGTTCATTGATATGAGCCTTTAAAGAGCCGATATGTTTTTTTAAAGCTGCGTTGCGGATATCGTCTTTTTCTTCATTAATAAATACAGTGTAATCGGTAAGGGAGCACTTTGAATCTATGATGATTGAGTGTCCGTCAGGCAGGCGGATCACGACATCAGGTCTGCCGTTTTCGCCAAACTCATGTTTTCCTGCAACTTCTCGATCATATTCAAAACCTTTACGCAGCCCTGAGTTTTCTAATACCAGTTCAAGTTGATGTTCTCCCCACATGCCTTGCGATTTACCATTAGTTCTTAAGGCTAAAGAAAGTTCATCTGCTTGCTTAGTTAAAGACTGCTGGGCTTGCTGCAACTTTAATAACTCTGTTTTAAGTGAGCCTGCTTGCTCAGAACTGATTTTTTGTACTGAATTTAGAAATTCACGGAAAACGGATAACTCTTCTTTAAGCGGTTTTACTGCAAGAGAAAATTGTTCCTGTCCGGTTTTCTGTAGCGCTTCGCCGCGTTCTTTTAACATTTTTTCACCAATAATGGTGAGCTTTTGTTCCAGATCTTTATAAATATGTTCCTGCTGCTGAGCATCAATTTCTCTTTGTTCATTAAGCGCTTTCAATCTTTCTTTTAAAGAAGCGATTTCGTTTTTGAGAGTTGTTCTTTCTGTTGAAAGATTATCAATGGACGTTCTATTTGAAGCTAAATTGGTCGCATATTCATTAAGCTGATTGGACAAGTTATAGTTGTCACGCTTTTGTGAGGTAAGTTCTAAAATGAGATTTTGGTTGTCATTTGTTAATTTGGTAATTACGTTGTTTTTTTGCTGAAGTTCTGTTTTGGCTTCGGTTAGATCTTGGGACAGAATTTTGATAAGCATTCTGTTTTTTATAAGTTTTTTATAAAAAATTAAAGCAAAACAAAGAATGACTAAAATTACGGACAGAAATGTAATGTTAAGCGGAGTAAAGGTGAAGCTGTACATGGCGTGCTCTTGTCAAAATTTTTCTTAATATTAGCACGATAGTATTTTTAGACAATGTTTAAGATTTTTTAAGATGTGGAAAAATAAAAAACGCCAATCTGACAAAGCAAGAGTGGCGTTTGTGGGTATTAATTACGGATAATAATTAATCTTTGTAATTTGCGGCAATATTGAAAATAGCTTCAACATCTGGACGCTTTAATACAACAAAGTGACCTTCAGTATGATCGTTGTCACCTAAGTTATTAAGTAATGTCGGAATGTCTTCTTTTTTAGCCCCAAGCTCTGCAAATGACAAAGGAAGTCCTGCGGATTTCCACAAGGCTCTTAAAGCGGCAATACCGTTTTTAGCGGTAACTTCAGGATGAGCAAAATCCATGGCGCAGCCGAAAACGCGGGTAGCAAATTGAGCAAAACGCATTATGTCGTGATTCATAACGTACTCCATCCAAGCCGGCATAATGACAGCAAGACCTGCTCCATGTGCACAGTCATATAAGGCTGAGAGTTCATGCTCAATACGATGACTAGCCCAGTCTTGTTCACGATCAACACCGCAAAGGTTGTTATGGGCAAGTGATGATGTCCACATAATATTTGCGCGTGCTTCATAGTCGTTAGGATTTTTTATAACACGAGGGATCATCGTGACCATAGCTCTTAAGAGCCCTTCGCAAAGCTGATCGGTGACTTCAACTTCTTTTGTATTGGTGAAGTATCTTTCCATGATATGGCACATAATGTCACAACAGCCGCATGCTGTCTGAAACGGCGGTAATGTCATGGTAAGTTCAGGGTTCATAATTGCAAATTTAGCTACATTTGTTTGAAAATTGCAGCCTTTTTTCTTAATAATACCGTTAACTTCTCTATCAATGACACAGCTATTGGAACATTCAGAACCTGCTGCCGCAATTGTTAGTACAGAACCTAAAGGTAAGGCTGATGTAGGGACTTTTCCTCCCATAAAGAAGTCCCAAAAATCACCGTCATAAGGAACACCCATGGCAATTGCTTTGGCACTATCAATAACACTTCCGCCGCCGACAGCTAAAATCATGTCAACGCCTTCTTTTTTGCAAAGTTCAATACCTTCGTATACTAACTCTGCTCTAGGGTTAGGCTGGACATCGCCTAGTTTTACAAAAGATAATCCTGCAGCAATTAAGGCTTTTTCAACACGATCAATAAGACCTGATTTAATTGCGGACTTTCCTCCGAAGTGAATAAGAACTTTGGTACCGCCGTGTTTTTTGCAAATTTCACCGGCATTGTTTTCAGCACCGCGACCAAAATAAATATCTGTTGGGCGATAGAAGTTAAAATTATCCATTTGAACCAAAAACTCAGCTGCTTTTCATAGATTTTCTATTATTTATTGTTAATTAGATGTTTTCTTTAGATTTAACATCTTAAAAATCAGCATCATTTTATTCTATCTTTTCTGTACTGATAAAAATGTAGTGTAAAGATGAAGCCTAACATCACAATTTGAATAAGTTTAATTTTTATTAAAATCAGGAGAAAAAAGCACTATGAATAATTAATAAAATAAATTTTATTAAAATATCTCTATGTCTATAATAT
>NZ_CAJKVK010000060.1 GCF_905203285.1 uncultured Succinatimonas sp. | reverse complement strand
ATAGCAGCCGAACTTTTCTACAAATAAAGGATCGGCATACCAAAACGCACAGAGAATTCCGCGATATCCGCCTACCGCCGCATGAATGTAATTTATCCTGCGCTTAAAGCAAGCTTTAGAAATAAACATCCTGGTTTTAGCGTTATCACTTAAATCAAGCACTAAATCCGCATCCCGTGCAAAATCATCAAAATTTGCCGCATTAATCTCCGAAAATACCGTGACTTCAGCGTTTCCATCAAGATCAAGAATTGCCCGTTTGCAGATATCGGCCTTACTTTTGCCGATGTCTGCCATGCGATATAAAACCTGGCGATGCAAATTAGAAAGCGAAACGACATCGCCGTCAGCAATATTAAGCTTAAGGACACCGGCTCCTGCTAAAAGATAAGAGCACAAGCCGCCAAGGCCACCGACTCCTACAACGGCAACCTTTTTTGCTGCCAAAAGATCGGTTGAATCCTTAAAATCTTCAAGCAATTCCTGACGAGAATAACGCATCAGACTTCATCCCCGCCGTTTTTACACAAACTAAGCCACTTTTGCGTTGTAAGCAGCGGATCGTCAGACTGCGTGATTCCGGTAATAAGCGCAACTGAGCCTACGCCAGAAGCCAAAACGTCAGCAAGGTTATGAAGCTTAATGCCGCCGATTGCGACTGTCGGCACCACGTTTTGCAGTAAAGAAGCTTCATGAGCTAACTTTTCAACACCTTGCGGTTTTGAAGGCATTACCTTTGACTTCGTAGGGAAGATATGACCTAAAGCAATATAAGACGGATTTAACTGCAAGCCTTTTAACATTTCATAAAGACCATGAGTTGAAACGCCCAAGCGTAATCCTGCTTTACGGATCTTCTCCAAATCGGCCGTGCGCAAATCTTCCATGCCCAGATGAACGCCGTACGCGCCCTCGGCAATAGCCAAATCGTAATGATCGTCAATAAAAAGACGCGCTTTATAAAGTCTGCTTAAAAACACCGAGCGGCGTATCTTCTCAACAAGCTTAGGATCGTCCTTATCCTTGATTCTAAGCTGAATGGTGCGTACTCCCATGGCAAGCAGGCTTTCCACCCATTCAACGCTGTCAACTACAGGATAAAGGCCGAGCTGCATCGGACAGGTCGGGAACGGACTGGATTTTTGCGGGAAGCCTTCCTCAAAAATTTCCGGAAAATATTTAAGATTTTTGGTTAAACCATGATGACCTACCGGAGGTCGGAAAGAATCAGACTGCAAATCAGGCTCTAATATTCCGTGATAAACATAGGCTTTAGCTAAAACAGCGGCATCTTCGGGGGCGTAGTCTTTAGCAAGCAAAGCGGCAAGCGCGGATGATAAAGCACAGCCGCCGCCGTGAGCTCCGTCGCCTGCTGTTTTTGGCAAACGCATCATGAATGACAATCGATCAGATACGAATACGTCATCTGCCGTTGCAACCTCATCACCTAAATGCCCGCCTTTAATAATGACGTTTTGCGCGCCCATGCGTACAAAGACGCGTCCTAACTCAAAAACGCCCTCTTTTTTAAGTTTATCTTTATCCCAACCGGCAAGTTCCAAAGCCTCGGGAAGATTTGGCGTAAAAATCGTCGTAACTTTTAAAATACGCGCAAGGCATGATTTAAGATCGGCGCTGTCAAGACGTCCCGCGGTTGCGGTTAAAACAGGATCCCATACTACCTTTGCATCTTTTAGCTTGGTTTCAAGAGCATCAAGGAAAATCTCAAGCGATTTCTTATCTGGCATAAGACCTACTTTAACCGCGCTGATTTTTTCCCAATCACTTAAAGCTACGTTAAGCATGTTGGAGAACATGGCAGAAGAAACATTCTCGATGCCTGCTACCTGTTTTAAAGACTGCGAAGTAACCGCATTTACCAAGGGCAAGCCCCACGCTCCATGATCGTGAACGGTCAGGACATCAGCAGTAATTCCGGCGCCGCCGCCTGAATCAACGGCAGCGGCAATCAACACTAAAGGTCTTTTACTTGTCATATTTAGCTTTAATCCTACGGTTTAAACGCATCGGGCAGAAACGTGGTCCGCACATTGAACAGAAGCTCGGCTCATGAGCGCACTCTTCAGGCATCTGAGCTTTCCATACTTCATATGCATGCTCAGGATCTAAAGACAGAGCGAACTGGTCATACCAGCGGAACTCAACGCGAGCACGGCTCATGGCGTCATCACGCAATTGAGCGCCTGGCAACCCTTTGCCTAAATCCGCCGCGTGAGCTGCAAGCTTAAAGGTAATAAGTCCCTGCTTTACATCCTCGGCTGTCGGCAATGCCAAATGCTCTGACGGAGTTACGTAGCAGAGCATCGAAGTTCCGCGATAAGCAATCAAAGCGCCGCCTATTGCCGAGGTGATATGATCTTGTCCCGGAGCAATATCGGTTACAAGCGGTCCTAATGTATAAAAAGGAGCGTCATGACAATATTTTTCTTCTAAATCCTGATTCTCATAAACACGGTTTAAAGGTACGTGACCCGGTCCTTCAATAAAACACTGCACTCCGTTTTCACGACAGCGCAGCGCAAGCTTGCCGATTTCCTCAAGCTCACCATACTGAGCCTTATCGCAGGCATCACAAATTCCGCCGGGACGCAGACCATCGCCCAATGACAAAGCCACGTCATATTCACGACAAATTTCCATAAGCTCGTCAAAATGCTCATAGGCAAGATTTTCAGCATCATGGCGCAGCATCACGGAGGCCATAATCGAACCGCCGCGGGAAACGATACCCAAAACACGCTTTGCCGCATACGGCATCAAATACTCGCGAAGTCCTGCATGAATTGTGAAATAGTCAACACCCTGACGGGCCTGATCCAAAACCACCTGACGGAAAACATCCCAAGTTAAAATCGAGGTATCGCCGTGCACGCGCTCTAATGCTTCATAGATAGGAACAGTACCTATAGGAACCGGGGATGCACGCAAAATCGCTTCACGAAGTTCTAAAATCCCTTCGCCCGTAGACAAATCCATAACGGTGTCAGCCCCGAATTTAAGAGACTGGCGCAGTTTGGCTATTTCCTCGTCATAGCCTGATGAAACGGCAGAAGCTCCGATATTGGCGTTAACTTTTACGGAAAACTTCTTGCCGATAACCATCGGCTCACATTCGGGATGATTGATATTGCACGGAATTACGGCACGCCCTGCGGCAACTTCTTTGGCTACATCTTCGGCAGTAAACGCCATATCAGGACCGTACTTATATGATTCACGAATTGCGGCATATTCCATTTCTTTAGTAATAATGCCGGCTTTAGCGTAATCAAGCTGTGTTTTTTCTTTACGCTCTTTACGGGAAGAAATCCACGGAGCACGAATTTTAGGAAGAACTTTAGCTGACGGATCTGCTCCTTCTACGGTTGAAAGCAGAATTTTCTCGTCATTTGAAAGAGTAAGTTCACGAAAAGGGACGGCAACGTCATCTGAGCTGCCTTTAATGAAAATCTTTTGCTCGGTAGGTTTTTTAAAGGTCATGCGACATGCTCCTTAAAATAAAACTATGCATGTCGAAGTCTTGTTCCCTCCGCAGGCATTAACCTGATCAGGTGCACGGATTTTGCTCACGCAATCTCAGCCTTTAATTAAAGGCACTCCGACAAGCAGATTTATTATGCTATCTGAAAAGTAAAAATTCAAATGAATAAATGATTTTTTGTGCATATTCCCACTTACTTAAAAATTCATTAAAGTTTTAAAACTTAAAGCTCTCTTTTCTTTTGTCATAAAACAACTTGTTATATGCCATTTAAAAGGAAAGACATTAATCTTGTTTATTTTTTAAATAGTAACGAGTATTTCTCGCTTTACCTTGTTTTATTAATACCTGTCTTTCAACTAAGCCGCGCAGCAAAATCACAGCGGCAGCTTGTGATACATTCAAATTTTCTTCAATATCTTTTCTAACGATAAAACCCTTTTTCTTACAAAGATCAGAAATTCTGTTTAATTTATCCTCATTATTTTTTGCAGATATAAAATCTCTATTCTTATTATTGTGATTATCCTGTTGTTCTTTAAAGAAATTTACATTCGGCAAAGTGATTTTAAAAGCATGACTTGAAACTTCAATCTTCGGTTTTACTGCGTACTCTGCATAACTTTCCTTAATTTTTAATAATCCCGTACCGTACGCTTCAATTAGTTTTAAGCGATAAAAAATATTTGCCAGATGGGGATTTCTTAACATTGAAATTCCCAATTCAATATCTTCAAGAGTAATACCTTTTACCAATCCTCCGATGGAAACGAATTCAATTCGATCATCAAAAATACTAATCAGTGTAGGAGCACTATAAGAATAATCACGGTGAACCAAAGCATTTAACAAAGCTTCGCGCACAGCTTCGACCGGATAATCACGACAATCAATACGATTTAAACCGCTAAACTCAGCTCTGACGCGATTAGATAAATCTATATATTTAAAAACATTTTCAAGCTGTGAAAACAATGAGCCTGAAAACTCTTTTCTATCTTTAAAAATAGTTTTTTTACTTCCTTCAAATATTGCAACCTTGATTGAATGCAAACACTGATCGGATAACAGCAAAGCAAGATTAGTAAAAGTTCCGTCTTTGGCTACAAAATTTAAAGTACGTTTTTGAGATACACCTAATTCTATTTCTCTATCCTTAAAAAATTTATCTGCAACAATAAAAGACAAATCCTGATTAAAAGAACGCATATCCTCAAAACTATCACCGCAAGTATCTTTTATCATATCAAAGATTGCAGCTTCACTTGCCGGTACAGTAGACGCACCTTGTCTGACAAAAACACCTTCAGGACGGATCCCTTTTCCTCTTAAATAATAAGGCCTTGCCGTACCTCTTTTTACTTTTAAACAAATTACTTGTTTTTCTTCTAAAGTTACATTTTTGCAATCAACAAACATCATAACATCAGGGCGAATTGAGTCTCTAAGAGCGTTAGTAAGCTTAAGCATTTGCTCATCAACATTTGATACTCCGCAAGCTGTACCGTTATCTTCCACGCCTATATAGATCGTTCCGCCATTTCCGTTGGCAAAAGCGATCACTGTATTTTTAATATCTTCAACGTATTCACGTTTAAATTCAGTTTCATTATTTTCAATCATTTTATAATCTAATCTAATCTAATCTAATAAGAATTATATTAAATAATTTATAAAACGCAATAACAGATAGTTTTTCTTTTGTAATTGCCAACAAAAAGTTTTACATAACAAAATAATATGAGAGTAAATTAGTAAAGATTCTGAATAATCTAAAATTGCTAAAATAACGTTTTGATCGTATCTAAAAATTTAAGCTTATTTATTCCTAACGTTTCCCGTTTTGATCTCATCTATAAAATATTAACGTGCATAAAAATAAAAAGATCTTTTTTAAGATTTACAGTTAATTCGAATTTATTGTCAAACAATTCTTTTTTACTTAAACATTCGTCAAATAAGGCCGCAGAGGCAAAATTTCATGAAACATAGAGAAATTCGCGGCCTTAACCCGGATAAGCGTCAGGCATGAGTTTTAACTTGTGTCTAACGCTTAAATCTTGTTAGAAGCTGTGCTTGAATCCGCCCGATACCGTGTAAGTGTTGTCGTTGTCAGCTCCGAATACCTGCTCGCCTTCAATATAGAAGTAAGTATTCTGTGAGGTCATCACAGACAAGCCCACGCCGGCTGAATACCAGGTATCGTCGTTTTCATAAGTAGCATCGAAGACACCGGTATTGTCATGAGCCCTGATATCCTGGTCGCCCAGAAACTCATGCAGGACATCGCCTCTTATGTAGGCGGTAATAGGATTCTCGGCAGCAAAGTCCTTGCCGACCCTGAATCCTGCCCTGCCTATAAGGCTGTGTATCGAATCAAGCTCGACTTGAGTGTGTTGTGAAGTGGAGTAATCTGCTGAAGTTACGTAGGAATACTGCAGCTGGAGTTGAGGCTCGATATAGAAGCCCGTATCGTGAGTGAATTTCCATCCCGTCTCGGCGGACAGTGAAACCACGTCGTTGGAGTAATTACCGGATATCTTCTCGTTAAGCTCTGAAGTTACGTCAAAGTCATTCTTAAGATGTCCGTACTTTAAGACTAAATCGGCATACTGACCTTCATTGCCGAGGAAGGTGGTATAGAACCATAAACCATATCTCTGCAAATCACCGTCACCGTTGACGTTGTGATAGTCAATGCTGCCGTTTAGATAATCAAGAGCCACGCCGGTATGGAACTCACCATAAGAGTTTGCATCCTTGACGTCATAACCCATCTCGAACATGGTGTTATGACTTCTGAAGGCATCTTCCTTGCCGATATTGTCATGACGCATCCTGACCCAGACACCGTTATCCCGGCCCATAGAGTAGCGTGCTTCACCCTGACGCTTGTTTAAAGTGTCCATGTAAACGGCGTTGGCGTAGTTGGCTTTGGACATGGCGACAATGGTTTGTCCGGCTTTGGAAAGCTCTTCTACCGGAGGAAGGATTGGCTCGTCATCAGGACCTGAAGGCTCCGAGGATTCTGTTTTTACAATATAGTAATTTGTTCCATTTGCATCGAACACCGCATCGGTATAATCCGCACCAGGTTTATAAATTCCGGCTCCGTCATCTGCACCGTTATACATCGTGTTTTCAACAGTATTATCTGCGTCGTATGCATCAGTGATTACGCGATATTTAAGATTGAAAATACCTGCACCGTCAGTTCTTGCGGTAATGCGTGAAGCGGCTGCGTTATTTAAAGTGGCAAAGCGTACTTTCTCACCTGCTTCAAGCGCATCATAACCACCGTTTTCATCCCACTTAACCTGAACTTCGATTTCGGAATCTTCATCAGCTCCGAGCGTGGCGTACAGCATATCGCCGTTTCCTTTATCCTTGGCATCAAGTTTCATCCAAACCGTGCCGACTCCGGATAAAGTTCCGGCTGTGACTGATGAAGGACCGCTATTACTATTATTAGTTAAATAAATAGTGCCGCCGTTTAATGACACCTTGGAAATGAAGCTTTGGCCGTGGGCGATCCATCGTCCGCCGTTAAGGTTTAAAGTGACATGCCCTGCTTCAGAAACAGGAAGTTCCTCTCTCGTTTGCGCGTCTGAAAAAACAGGATTTTTAAATACATTAACAGCTGCAAGATCTGAGCTTAATTCATGGTAATCATCAACTTGACCTTCCAATAAGGATTGACTGTTAAGAGTAATATCAACTTTTCCGCCATTACCTGCATACACATCACCGTAAATTTGGAGAGTCTTACCGCCTAAGCTAATGCTTCCGCCTTCAATTGAATTATCAGATGTTCCACGTCCGGCTAAAACAGTTCCGGCAATACGGTATTCACCGTTTTCGTTATTAAGATATGTCTTACCGCCCATAATGCTTCTAATAGCAATTTCACGTACATCTCTTTCTTGAGTATCAGCTTCTTCCTTATAAGCACCTTTATAGCTAAATTCATAGCTTGAACCGTTCTCAAGTAACGCATGGGTTAAAAACGCCGATTTTTTAACAGTAGTATCACCACCAGCATTATCAAGTAAAATAGCATTACCGGATCCACACGATACAACACCTGAAACCGTTAAATCATCAATTTCAACGTTTCCCTGCAAATTAAAGAAACCGACGGCTTCATTGCCTGAAACACCGTTAATTTCAACATTATCAGCTAATGTATTGGAATAATCATTTTCATAGCCATAAGCGCTTATTCCGGTCACGTCTTTAATATCAATATTGTTTGATATTAAAGTTGTACCATTAGCATTCCAAACACCAATTGAGTAAGCTCTACCTTCAACAGACGAAACATCAATCTGATCAGCTTTAAAACTCAGTTTTCCTTCTTTTTCAGAAGAGCCTGTACAATCCTGAGTATAAAGACCGAAGGCATTAGCATAATCTGATTTAACATTTTCAATTTTGAGCAACCTGATATCTGCATTCGTATTTCCGTACTTGCTGGAGCTATTCGACATTGCCTGCATTCCGTAAGAATCGACGCTTTGTCCGCTGCCATGAATATTAGTGAGAGTAACATTATTAACGTTAAATTCGGTTTCAGCATCAATCACAAGACCGCTTAACAAACCTTTGTTATCACTCTTACGAATATCCGTTACTTCAATTTCATTGAAATTAATCTCACCTTCTTGAAAATATAAAGTATTGAAATAAGAAGAGTCAGCCACATCCAAATTAGTTGCAGTAATGGAACCGACACGATCTAAGGTCTTATCTCCACGGACATCACCCTGAACGGTCATAAAAGCCGAACCATAGTCATCATGAAAATAACTGTCTTTAATTTCAATAGTTGGTATATAGTAATTAACTCGCCAACTTTGCACGGCTCCATTTCCTGAAAAATCTTTTACAACAAATGATTTCACCGCAAACGAACGCCTGTCATCTGAGCTACCGCTAGAATCACCGTGCAGACCAAAGTCAGCATCTTCACCGGTAATGACAACATCTGCGTTAATAGTAGTGTCCTGATCTACTCCATATGCAAACTCGATACCATTAGATGTCGTATTTATTTCTAATAAATTCGCATTAATTTCTGTTTTTGAATCACCGTTTAACCTTAATCCGGTACTGCCATCTATCTTAATTTGATTGGCGCTAACAGTTAGAGAGCCATTTTCCCCTACACTGATACCGGTTGATCCGGTTAATTCAATATTGTGATCGGTTTTAATATCGGTTGAAGCGGAGCTTCCTGCTGAAATACCAGGAGAAGCCGTTACAGTAGTATCTTCGCTTAAAGTGACTTCTCCGGTTAAAGTTTCAGACAAAGTAGCGGCATACACAGAAAAGGCGGGATGCAAAAATGCCGACAAAACGGCTGTTGAAAGTAAAGTGCGTTTAATATTCTTTTTACTTACGGGGGGGATAAATTTACTTTATAAAACATAATATTACCTCAAAGTTTTTATTTATATTCCGGTAATTGTTTATTTATTAACCAATAAGAAAGCGTCAGCCCTGTCTCTTAGAGCTGACACAGGTCTATTTAAAAGCTGTACTTAAGTCCGGCACTGACGTCATAGTCCTTTTCGTAGTGCTCGCCTTCTTCTCGGTCAAACTGGGCGTATATCCTCAAGTCGTCGCTTAACTGCCAGTCAAGATTTACGCCGTAGTAAGCTCTGGTTCCGTCAATGTCGTCAGCATCAAAGCTTCTGCTCACTCCGTCAACGCCGGTGTACTTAATGCTCTGCTCGCCTAAGAACTCATGCTTGATGCCGCCGATTAAGGCTATCTGGAAGTAGCGCTTGTCAAGCTCGTCATTGCTGCCGTAGTTGAACTTCTTACCAAGGACCACGCCTAAGCGTCCCGTTAAGAAATCGGCATTGTCCTGGCTGACCTTAAGTCCCGTGGAGGTGGTGTAGTCAGCGCCGTCGGCAAAGAAATAGGCAAGCTGGGCCTGCGGCTCGATGAACCAGTGATTGAACCACGGACGGTCATCCTCTCCATTGTTTAAGGTAAACATGTGACCCACTTCCACCGACACGCCGGTACCGAAGGTGTCATAATCGGCATGCGAGGTGCCTTTGCCGGTATTGTCCAAACCGTCAAGCTCCTGCTCGTAATGTCCCGCCTGAACCACGAAATCGGCATAACTGCCGCCTTTATGCATATAGGTGGCATAGAGCTTGGCCGAATACTCGTCCAAATCACCGCTGCCTCTTCCGGTCGAGGCATATCCTTCCTGGTCGGCATGTCCGTAACGTAAAGCTCCGCCGACCAACCATGCGCCATCTTCATTTACCGAGGCGAATGTGTCATAACCGACGTTGATGCCGTAGCCTTCCTGCTTGAAGCCGTGGCGGCCGCTTCCCGTCATGCGGTCCTGCTTGGTGAAGGCTTTGGCCCACACTCCACTTTGGGCTCCGTATCTGACTTCACCGATACGCTCGCGTAAATCATCCAAATCGGCAAAATATGCTAAAGCCTGAGAGGCTGAAGTGCCGATGTTGAGATTGGTGTCCACTTCAGGCGGCAATACCGGGTCGGGATTGTCTTCAACCCATTTATCTTCTCGTACTAAATACCAATAGCCTTTGCCCTCATTAGGTTTTCCCGCACTGGTATTATCAAAAGTACTTACATCGGTATCCAACTTCGATTCTTCACCTTCAGGCACAAAACGGACACTCCACATCGAGACCATTCCGCGCCCGGTGAATGTATCCTTGCCGTCCGGACCAGTAAGGGTCATAGAGCCTGAGTTTTGACTGATAAGCCAATTTTCACTGTGGAACTTATCACTAGAAATACCTGTTAATCCATTAACGAAATTAATTGCTAATGAATGTGTTCCTTCCGTCTTACCATTAACAATGATTTGATCGAGATTTAATCCGCTTTCAGTGTTTCCCTCATCAGCTAAATTAATGTCCATCCAAATTTTGCCGTTATTGCCGGTTATTCCGTAACCGTTTTCCGTGCCGGTAATATTCAGAACCTGACGATGCCCCGCATCTTCCCATGAAGACAAGCCCTCGCGTGAGGCGTATGCCATATTCAGAGTTCCGCCGTTAAGTTCTAAAGTGTCAACTGAACTGTTTCCCGAAACAACCTTATCTGCAGCATTAACTTTAGAAATTACATTCCATACTGCGTTATTTTTTAAGGCAATATTAATAAAACCGTCTCTGGTAATGTCATTTGTGGCATGATTATCGGCCCATCCGGTTAAATAAGATGAACCATTAGCCATTGTTAAATTTATACGGCCATCACGATCGGCATTAATATTACCGTTTAATTGATATAAATCTTTTTCATCACCAATGGCATCAATACAAGGATCTCTCTGTAATTTTTTAGAACTTTCACCATCTGCAACTAATGCATACACATTTTCTCTACCGTTCTTCATTGTTTTAGGAAGGGATACGATCAAACCGTTATTGAGCTCAACTTTTCCACCATACATGTTATCTATATAAGAATCAGAGCTAGTACCTGAAAGTTTTGTATACGTACTTCCTGCATAAACAGCGCCAAAGCGATTTATACCTCCAATGTTCTTCTGTGAATCATCAAGTCTTACAGACACAAGACCGCCGGCATTAATTAAACTCTTACCGTATGACACAAGACCATAAGCAATAGTCTGAGAATTAGTTCGCAATATGACGTTCGTCTCCCCATTGAGATTAGCTACTGAACCAAGTTCACTTTGATACATGCAGGAAGCTATATAATCAAGGCTAATTCCGTAGAGAATGTTGAAACTGTTAGCATTAATTGAAGTGGAATCAATATTAACGGTGTTAGTTGTCTTAAGCTGTGAATTACGATCTAATATAATTCCACCTTGAACAGCAGCTAAACTGCCAACATGTGCTGTTCTTGTAGTAATGTCAGTTACTTGACTGGATAGCTCTACATAGGTGCGATTAGAAGCTATAATTCCGCCAGATGCTCTTGCCCAACCTCCCTCATTGTCAAGACCATCTTGTTCAACAGTGATTTCATTTTTGTTACCTTTTAAAAAAAGCTTTCCCGTACCAAGGCCATTTTGATTACCCAGTTCATCTCCAACATTTATACCAATGGCATATCCGTTTGTTGAGAAAGCCTGAATCTTAGTGTCACCATTTACTGTAAGAGAACTTGGCGCAGGATTATCAGGACTTCCTGGTACCATATCATTTCCACCATAAATCCAAATACCTTTTACCTTGTGTATCTGAGGATCTTGACTTTTAGCATAAATGTCGAGATTGTTAAATGAAGCAGAAATAACGCGATCGTCGGAAGCGGCATTATTAGAACTTGAAATATCGATGCCAGTAACACCTCCGGCAGAACCCTCGTCTGTCCCTTTACTAACAAGATAAATATCAGTATTACCGTCAACATTGAAATCAAAAGGACCATCACCCGATGGAAACAACGTGATACCGTCTGGGCTATCAGTCAATTGATCGTTTTTGATAGTTATATCTTGCCAACTTCCGAAATTATTAGAAAAAGAGCTTCCATTAAAACTGGGAGGATTTGTCGAATCATCAACGCCTGACTCCGCAAATACAGATGAAGAATAAAGAGCGGCTGCAACAGCTAAAGCAATTCTAGAAAATTTAAAGGAGTCAATTTTTTCGGACAATAATTTATGGTTTAACATTTTTAATTTGCTTAATAACAATCTGTTTTACAAAAATAAGGCCGCGAGCCCGAGGCAAATGAAAAAAACTATATAAATCCGCAGCCTTAAACCGGTTATGAGTAAGTGCTACTCAAAAATTATTTCCGCGCGGCGATTGGCAAATCTTCCTTCTGGTGTTTCGTTGTTGTATTTATACGATTCACCTTTGCCTTCGATATCAATGCGTGCCGCATCGATTCCGTGTTCCACGAGATAATCTCTTACCACCTGCGCCCTGCGTAAGGACAAGCCTGCGTTGTAAGCGTCGGAGCCTACCCAGTCGGTCCAACCTTCAATCCTCATTCTGTCAGTCTCTGGACGTGCCTTTACCACCTCAAGGGCTTGCGCCAGAATTTCAAGGCTTTGAGCATCCAAATCCGATTTATCAAAAGCGAAGTTGACTCCCTTAAGTTCAATGGACTCGGAGCATTTGTCGTAAATAGCCGCGGTTACGAAATTGTTAAAAGCAAGATCATCAGTCACCAAGGTTTCAAGGCTTAATATCGGCATGAAGCTTTCGGCGTTAAATGCTTCCACCTGTGCTTTGGATGCCTCGTCATAAGCGGCGCTGACTATATATACCAAGGTATCAGGATTGGCTTTGCGGAACTCCGTAAGTGCCTGTACCGGATCATTAAGCTCTCCGGTAAAGCCGCCGTCGGTGATGAATATCAAAGAGTTCTTGCCTGCAAGCGTTTCCTTAAAGAAGGTGTCGGCTCTCTTGCCTACCCAGGAAGGACGGCCGAAAACTTCCATATCCGCGTTGAACTTGGCTTCAGTCTCGTCTTTAAATTCCATACCGCTGCGTTCTGCTAAAGGCACCAAACGGGCAAAGGGAGCCACGGCGTATAAAGATGATTGCATCTTGTCCTGACCGATAACCGTACCGATTTTTGCGGCAAAAGACTTGGCGGCTGAAGCTATCTTTTCATCGTTGATTGCCGCGTCGTCTTCGATTCCGGCTTTCTCCTTTGCTTCCCCGAAGGTTTGCATCATGGAGCCTGAAGCGTCAATCACCACGGCAAAGGAATCGGTCTGGGGTCCG